>CAXUBB010000219.1:0-9065 GCA_964249105.1 uncultured Bryobacteraceae bacterium
TCGCACTATCGCACGTTTAAGCACTTTTATCTCGGGTCGGTGCTGCCGGGCCAACGAGCCGAGTTTCCCGGTCTGCCCAGCTACACTCGTTTTGTCGAGCTGATTCCGCAGACGCTACTGCCCTTGTGCGCTTATCTGCAGACCCGCAAAGGGCAACCCACCGGCATTCAGTTCCTGGATAGCCTGCCCATCCGGGTCTGCCACAACCGTCGCATTTCCTCGCACCAAGTCTTTGCCGGAATGGCCCAACGTGGAAAGGGCAGTATGGGCTGGTTTTATGGCTTCAAACTGCATTTAGTCATCAATGAGCAGGGCGAAGTGCTGGGCCTGACGCTCACGCCTGGCAATACCGATGATCGTCGACCTGTCGCTAAACTGGTCCGCCACCTGTGGGGCAAATTGTTCGGTGACCGTGGCTATATTGGGCAAGAGCTGTTCGAGCAACTGTGGACCGGAGGTGTGCAATTGATTACCAAGCTGAAGCGCAATATGAAAAACAAGTTGATGCCCATCCTCGACAAGCTTCTGTTGCGGAAACGGGCGCTGATCGAATGTGTCAATGACCAGTTGAAAAATATCAGCCAGATTGAGCACACACGCCATCGCAGTGCCGCTAATGGGATCGCCAATATACTGGCGGCGGTTGTCGCCTATACCTTTCAACCGAAAAAACCAGCTCTGGATTTATCGACTATTACCGAAAGTCCAGTCCAACGTCTGCTGTTAACGGCGGTGACGATTTAGAGTTCCGCCGAACTCAGGTTACACAAGAGTCAAAAAAGGAAAGCATTGCGCTTTTTGGAGCAGAAAACGTGTTCGCTACCCCAAAACCGGAGCGGCTTCTTGAAATGATAATTACAATTGCCTCAAACAAAGGTGATCTCATCCTTGATTCCTTTGCAGGTTCTGGCACCACTGGAGCAGTTGCCCACAAAATGGGCCGTCGCTGGATCATGGTTGAGCTTGGCGAACATGCTCACACGCACATCATTCCGCGACTGAAGAAAGTCATTGACGGAGAAGATCCGGGCGGCATTACCGAAAGCGTAAACTGGCGCGGGGGCGGCGGATTTCGTTATTACCGCCTTGCTCCATCGCTGCTGGAACTGGATCAGTTCGGCAACGCTGTTATCAGCAAACAGTACAACGCTCCCATGTTGGCGGAAGCGATGTGCAAGCTGATGGGCTTTCAATACGCTCCGAGCGAAACCGTTTACTGGCAGCATGGCTCCTCGACCGAAAATGACTTCATCTACGTCACGACCCAAACGCTTTCACGCGAGCAATTGGCCAAGCTCAGCGACGCAGTAGGCGCTGACCGTTCCCTGCTGGTTTGCTGCGGCGCTTACCGGGCGAAAGCCGATGCGTTTCCCAATCTCGAACTCCAGAAAATCCCGCAAACGGTACTGAACCGTTGCGAGTGGGGCAAGGACGATTACAGCCTGAACGTTGCGAATCTACCGATAAGTTCTTCCCAACCTGAGCCGGAGCCGGTTGCCGCATCCCGTAACGGAAAATCCCAGGAACGCAAGGACAACGACCGTCAGCCCGTCTTGTTCGGAGGCGACAACCAGTGAAGCCTACCATCCATGCCATCAGCCATCGCCTCAGCTTGCGAAAGCCGCAGTTCGAGTCGCTGCAAATTCTGGAACGCATCTGCGAATTGCTGCCGTTGAGCAAAGACCTTGACGCACAGGAAGCGCTCAAAACTCTGCAATCTGAGTTTCAGAGCGTGACCAGCTTCGAGGACCGCTCCTTTCCCTCCGTCTGCTTCGATCTGGCAACCGGAGTCGGCAAAACGCGGCTGATGGGCGCGTTTATTACCTATCTACACCTCGTCAAAGGCGTGCGGCACTTTTTTGTGCTTGCGCCCAATCTCACGATCTATAACAAGCTCATTACCGATTTTCAGCCGAACACCCCGAAATACGTGTTCAGGGGAATCGCCGAGTTCGCCGTCAACCCGCCAGAAATCATCACGGGCGACAACTACGAAAGCGGACGCGGCGTGCGGGAAGAACGCCGCCGCCAGCGATCCTTTGCCGGGATGAGTTCAAGCCCCGAAGACGGGCCGATCCATATCAACATATTCAACATCTCAAAAATCAACTCCGAGGTGCGGGGCGGCAAAAGCCCGCGCATTAAACGGCTGCACGAATACATTGGCGAAAGCTATTTTGAATATCTAGCGGGCCTTCCCGATCTGGTCCTGTTAATGGATGAGGCGCACCGCTACCGCGCCAGCGCCGGGGTTCGCGCCCTGAATGAGTTGAAGCCGATTCTCGGGCTGGAACTCACGGCCACGCCGCAGGTGGAAACGGGCAAGGGGTCGCGGTTCCAGAACGTTGTCTACAGTTATCCGCTTTCGGCGGCATTGCAGGATGGCTTTGTGAAGATTCCCGCCGTCGCCACGCGCGAAAACTTCAACAAGTCGAAGTATGACGAAGCGGGCCTGGAAGACTTAAAGCTTTCCGACGGCGTGCAAGTGCATGAGAACACCAAAGTAAAGCTCCAACTGTACGCCAACGAAAATGATAAGCCCGTGGTGAAGCCGTTTCTGCTGGTGGTGGCGCAAAATGTGCAGCACGCCGGAGAACTGGAGAAGAAACTTAGCGCCGAAAACTTTTTCGGCGGGCATTACAAAGGGCGGACGCTGGTGGTCCATTCCAACCTGTCGGGAGACGAAAGGGATGAAACGGTCCAGCAGTTGCTATCGGTCGAAGATCCGCAGAACCCGACCGAGATCGTGATTCACGTCAACATGCTGAAGGAAGGATGGGACGTCACGAATCTGTACACGATTGTTCCCTTGCGGGCGGCCAATTCCAAGACGCTCGTAGAGCAATCCGTCGGGCGCGGCCTGCGCCTGCCCTATGGCAAACGCACCGGCAATCCCGACGTGGACCGGCTGACGATTGTTTCCCACGATCGATTCGAGGAGATCGTGAACGAGGCAAACAATCCCCATTCGATCATCAAGGGCGGCGTCGTTATTGGCCGGGACATTCCCGAAACGCGCTCGGAAGTGGTGCAGGTGGAATCAAAGCTGGTGTCGCTGATTGGGGGCGGCGAGGACCCGGCGCTGCCTTCGCCGTTCAAAACCCCGCAGGAGCGGCAAGTGGCCCAGACCGCGCTGAAGGTGATTGAAAGCCAAGCGCGTTCGCTGCCGGTGGCGGACCTGAGCAGCCCCGAAGCGCGGAAACAGATTGTGGCGAGCGTGCAGGCGGAGATGACGCCCGCGCAGGCGCAACTCGACGGAACGGCAGCGCCGGGGCCGGATGTAGCAGCGATTGTTGAAAAGACTGTCCGGCTCATTGCGGATCTTTCGATTGAGATTCCCCGCATTACGGTTGTGCCCAAAGGCGAGGTGACGGCCCACTATCGTGATTTTGACCTAGATATGCGGGACCTTCCCCGCTTGCCGGAAACGAAGGACATTCTCGTTCAACACCTGACCGATAACAGCCGGTATCGCCTCCACAGCAGAAACGGCAACAAGAGCGAGAAGCGGCTGGAGGATTACCTGGTCCGGGGCCTGGTGGACTACAACGATATCAGCTACGACGATTGCGCCGAGCTTTTGTATAAATTGGCCGGTCAGGCAGTGGAGCATCTGCGGTCTTACATAACAGATGAGGAGGACCTTCGCATTCGGCTGCAAAGCTATCAAAAGTCGCTGGTGGATTATATTCACCGCCAGATGGGGGAACACTTCGAGGCAAAAGCAGATGAGTATGAGGTGATTGCTCATCGGGGATTCCATAAGCTGCGGCCCAGCGCCTTTTCCCTGGCGGCGGGCGAGAGCGCGAGAAACTTCCGCGCCCCCGTGGCGGAGAAAAGCCGCATCCGGGAGATGCTGTTTACCGGATTCAGTAAGTGCCTGTATCCTCAGCAGAAATTCGACTCCGACCCGGAGCGCTGTTTTGCCGTGGTTCTAGAAGATGACCCGAACGTTCTCAAGTGGATCAAACCGGCCAAGAACGACTTCCATCTTTACTACAATCACGAAGATAAATATGAACCTGATTTCGTGGTCGAGGCAAAGACGGGCAAATGGATCTGCGAGGTAAAACGATCTAGCGGGATGGAAGACAAAACGGTTCAGGCGAAAGCCAGCGTAGCGCGGGACTGGTGCCGTCAAGCCACGGCAGTAACGGGAGAAAAATGGGAGTATGCTTTGATTCCAGATAACGACATTCGGATGAGCATGTCATTTGCGGCTTTGGCGGAGATGCAAAAAGTTACTGCTTAACGGCGGCGTGCTTCTCGGTAATCCGGCGAAAAACCCGCAGCAGATTTTCTCCCATGATCTTCCGAATCCGCTCTTCCGAATAGCCGCGCCGCCGCATCGCTTCCGTAATCATCTGCGTGTCGCGAATATCCCGCATGGGACGCGGCAGTGTCGGCCCGCCATCAAAATCGGTCCCCAGAATCACGTGATCTTCCCCTACCAGTTGAATCGCGCGGTTCGTCACCTTCAGCCAATCATCCACCGTGAACTTGATTTCATCCGGCGCGTTCACTCCCACCATCGGAAACTGCGGGGCCACTATCTTGTCGATCTCCTCAATCGACAGGTTCGAGGAGTTTACTCGTGCCGTTTCCCAAAACGGTTTCCCGGCATGTGCCGTGCGCCAGTCGAAGACCTTACGGTTATGAAACTCATTGCCGATCTGAAAACCGATCAGCCCGCCCTTAGCAGCCAGTTTTTTCAGCAGCCAATCCGGCATGTTGCGCGGTATGTCATTGAACTCGCGCAATCCGTGATGCGTTGCAATCACCGGGTCCGTGCTGGCATCAATGGCCTGTGAGATGGCTTCATCCGATGCGTGCGAAACGTTGATCACCATGCCCAGCCGATTCATTTCGGCGATTAACGCCCGTCCCCGTTCGTTCAACCCATGCCACTGCGGCAGAGAACAGCACGAATCCGCGTAGTTGTTCGGCGCGTTGTGCGCGGAAAGCTGGTATGACCGCAATCCCAGCCGATAGAAATCCCGAAGCACGCCCAAATCTCCATCCCGATCGATACTACCTTCCATATCCAGCACCGCCGCGATCTTGCCGGACTTCACAATCCGCTCCACGTCGGAGGCGTTCAAAGCCAGCGCAATACTGTTCTTGTTTGCCTCGATCTGACGCAAGGCCAAATCTACTAAACGGAGCGCCTGTTTTGTTTCGTAATGCTGCGGATAATATTCCTCCGTAACAAACAACGAAAAGAACATGGCATTGACGCCGCCCTCCTTCGCTCGCGGCAGGTCAAACTGTCCATCCTGCAGCCGATTACCAATGCTGCCGCCGCGATAAAACTGCCGGTCAATGACATGAACATGCGCGTCAAACGTGAAAGGCGAGGAAGCGCCCAACCATACAGCTAAGATAAAAGGCAACATCTCAGCTAGTGTAGTGCGTAACATGAAGCTTGCGGCCATTGTCACGGTTTATCGCAAATACTCGCACGGTCAACACATCGTGGACCGCTTTCTCGAAGGCTACGGCTGGAACGGAACCCACCACCATCCGCCGATGGATCTGGTGTCGCTTTACGTAGATCAGACTCCGCCCGAAGATCTCAGCCGTGAACGCGCCAGTCGCTTTCCCGCCATGAAAATCTATCCCACTATTGCCGAAGCCCTGACCCTGGGCGGCAGCAAACTAGCCGTGGACGGAGTAGTCATTGTGGGCGAGCACGGCAATTACCCCAAAACGCCCCAAGGCCAGGTGCAATATCCGCGCTACCGATTTTTTCAGGAGACCGTCAAAGTGTTCCGTGACAGCGGGCATTCAGTTCCCGTCTTCAACGACAAGCACCTTTCCTGGAACTGGGACTGGGCCAAGGAGATGTATGACACTTCGCGCCGCATGGGTTTTCCCTTTCTCGCCGGTTCAAGCCTGCCCGTCACCTGGCGCATTCCGTCCGTCGAAATGCCGGCAAACGCCAAGGTGAAGGAAGCTCTGACGATCTGTTACGGCGGCGTGGACAGCTACGACTTTCACGGTCTAGAAACAACACAGTGCATGGTGGAGCGGCGCAAGGGCGGCGAAACCGGAGTCGTTTGGCTGCAAGGGTATCGCGGCGATAAGTTTTGGGAAGCCTTTCATAATGATGTCTGGTCGAAGCGGCTCTTTAACGCCGCTCTGTGCCGGAGCCACACCCTGGCGCAGGCCCGTCGCCCCGGTTTCAATGATAGCTTCCCTACTTTTGATGAAATGCGGCAGCTCGTGAAAGATCCCGTGGCCTATCAATACCAGCACGCCGACGGTCCGCTCGCAACGATGATCCTGATGTCGGGCCTGGTCCGCGACTTCAATTTTGCGGCAACCATCGACGGTTACGCTCAGCCCTTTTCCACGCAGATGTACCTGCCGATGCCCGATGGCCGCACCACCCTGGCAAACTTCTTTAGTCCTCTGGTGAATAACATGGAAAAAATGTTTTTAACCGGCAGAGCGCCTTATCCGATTGAGCGCACCCTGTTAACAACCGGTTTGACCGCTGCGGGAGTGAACAGCCTTTACGCTGGTCAAACCCGTCTTCAAACTCCGCATCTTGCGATTAAGTATCAACCCAGTCATGAATCCACTTTCTGGCGAACCTAAATGGAGCCGCCGCGCGTTTTTAGGAACGGCTGCCGCTCTCCCGGCGTTGGCGCAGGGCGCCCGTCCCCGGCGTATCGCTATCATCACGACGATCTACCGCTACCTCTCGCACGGCCAGCATATGGGAGACCGTTTCCTGATCGGCTATCCATACGCGGGCGAATGGCACAAACCCGATATGTCCGTGGTTGGACTCTATGTGGACCAGAAGCCCGAGGGAGACCTAAGCGAAGCGCGAGCCAAAGAGTTCGGCTTTCGCGTATACCCCACCATTGCGGAAACCCTTCGCTGCGGAACGAACAAGCTGGCCGTCGATGCGGTGCTGATCATTGCCGAGCACGGCCAGTACCCAGATAACGAGAAGGGTCAGATTTTGTACCCGCGCTACGAATTTTTCAAGCAGTGCGTGGATGTCTTCGAACAGGACGGACGCGCGGTCCCGGTCTATAACGATAAACATCTTTCCTACAGCTTCGAAAAGGCGCAAAAGATGGTGGGCGCGTCCAAGCGGCTCAAATTTCCGATGCTGGCCGGGTCTTCCCTCCCGGTCACCTGGCGCTTGCCGGACGTTGAAGTTCCGCTCAACTGCGAGATCGAGGAAGCCTTGATGGTCGGCGAATACGCGGGAGATGACGCGATGGACTTTCACGCCCTCGAAGGAATGCAGTGCATGGTGGAGCGGCGCAAGGGCGGAGAAACCGGAGTACGCGCCGTGCAGACGATAAGTGGTGACGCGATCTGGGACTTGCCCTGGTCGAAAGACCTGCTGATTGCGGCGCTTTCCCGCAGCGACACGCCCGAAGGACTGACTCTAAAAGACGGACGCACGCAGGACTTAGTAGGCAGCGGAGAAGCGCGAAAACTGGCTTCGCTTCCCGAAGCTTACATCATTGAATATCAGGATGGATTGCGCGCCACGATGTTGAATCTGCGCGGCGTCGTGCAGGATTTTAACTTTGCCGCCCGCATCAAAGGCGTAGGAAATCTCTCGACGCAATTCCTGCTGACTCCGAATCCCAACGTGACCTACTCGGCCTGTCTCATGCACAAGGTGGAGCAGATGTTCTCTACCGGCATTGCTCCTTATCCGGTCGAGCGCACCCTGCTGACCAGCGGCATGCTGGAAGCGTGCCGCACCTCGAAAGTGGAAGGCAACCGGAGGCTCGAAACACCGCATCTGAACGTCCGATATCAGCCGCCGAAAACTTCGCAATACTGCCGGACTTAAAGCAGTTGAGTACAGGTGATTTGTCAGTACTGAAAGCAGATGGAGAGCCCGGAAGAGAGATCTCCTCTTTCTACCGGACTGTCACCACCGGGAACTATCGTCTTTCGGAACCAAGAACGTGAGTTGACTCGGAACGCCATTGACTGTCGCTCCAGCATGGGCATAGGAGGGTGAATGGGTGAGGAAATCAGCAGGGAAATTGAGAACGGGCTTAGACACGTTGTCTAGCAACGCAATCTGCTCCGGCGTAAGTGTGAGATCAAGCCCCTTGAGATTGACGTCCAGTTGCTCCAGAGTTCGGGCGCCAATGATGGTAGAGCTTACCCCCGGTTGGGCCTTCAGCCATGCCAGCGCCACCACGGAAGAATCGGTGTTGCACTCCGCCGCAATCTTGCCGACCGCATCGATGATGTCGTACTGCTTCTCTGTGAACTCTCCAACGCGTGCGCCCCGTAGCCCCTGCATCTTCGCGCCGTTCGCCCGTGTGTACTTGCCCGTCAAAGCGCCGCTTTTTAGCGGTCCCCAAGGGAGAACACCGAGGCCCAGTTCTTGCGCCATGGGAACCAGTTCTCCTTCGACGGTTCGTTGCATCAGCGAATACTCAATCTGCAGCGCAATCAGGGGATTCCAACCGCGGAAGTGAGCCATTACCTGCGCCTGTGCCACCTTCCACGCCGGAGCATCGGAGATGCCGAGGTAACGCGCCTTGCCCGACTTGACCAAATCGTCCATGGCGCTCATGGTCTCCTCGATGGGCGTAAAGCGATCCCAGTTATGGATGTAGTACAGGTCGATATAGTCGGTCTGCAAGCGTCGCAGCGATTCTTCGCACTGCGCTACGATGGCCTTTCTTCCTGCTCCGCCCCCGTTTGGGTCCCCGGCGAAGAGATTGACAAAGAACTTGGTCGCGATTACGGCACGATCGCGCTTGCCTTTGCCCTGCCGGAAGAAGTCTCCGATGATCTTTTCGGAATGGCCCAAAGTATAGGCGTTGGCCGTATCGATGAAGTTCCCACCCTGTTCCAGGTAGCGCGCAAGGATCGCCTCGGAGTCTTTCACGTTCGATCCAGAGCCCTGGCCACGGTCTTCTCCAAAGGTCATGGCTCCCAAGCAAAATGGGCTCACTCGGAGACCGGATCGGCCGAGTGTCAGATATGAATTTAGTGGCATTAATGCTCTCCTTTGTATTTAAGACACTTTATTTGCATTCGACTTGGGCGAGTTCGTGGAGTTC
>CAXUBB010000220.1:0-4582 GCA_964249105.1 uncultured Bryobacteraceae bacterium
TTCCAGATGCGCATAAGGAGAGCCGTGCGCATTGTAATCGATTCCAGCGCGCAGACGCGGACCGGCCTCGACCAGCGCGACTTTCAGCCCCGCCTTTGTCAAAGCATAAGCGGCAATGCCGCCACCCGGCCCGCTACCCACTACGCAGACGTCATAAATAGCAGTCGGCATTGTATTTGGCGATGTCATTCCAATCGTAATCGATTTCGATTCCTGCCGGGCGAATATAATCAGTCGCAGGCAGAAGGGCATGAATTCTGAACACAATCAAATTTCGGTACAACCGCAAAGTTGGCGGACAGCCCTATGGGGAGACATTCAATTCTGGGTTCCCTTTGTTGTCTTGCTGGCGGGATTCCTGCTTTTGTGGTGGGTGCAATGAAAGACATACCAAAGACTTTCGCCGCCGCTCCCGGCGAGATCCAAACAGATTCTTCACGCCGGCGAACGCTTCACCGGCTCGGAATCTTTTGTGGTTTCGCGGCGGCGCTCTGGCTGGCGGGAGCGGAAGCGCCCACGAAGCTGGTCACGGTTTCCGTCTCCCCTTTCGTGATCTCTTTCATGATGGTGTTGGGCGCTTTTATCTCTCGATGGAGCCTGCCTTCGCTGATGCGCGGCACTTCGGATACTCTCGCCGATGTCCGGCAGGTCCCGCATTTAGTGGTCTGGGGTGTGATGGCCGGTTGCCTGTGGGCGGTCGGAAACACGCTGACTGTTTTTGCCGTGAGGGATATCGGCTTGAGTCTCGCTTTCCCATTGTGGAATTCCAACAGCCTGATCGGTATTCTGTGGGGCATTCTTTTGTTTAAGGAGTTGCACCGGGCAGCCTGGTCCCGAAAATTGGGAGTAGTGGGCGGTGCCCTGGTCATCTTTTTAGGCGCGGTACTCCTCTCCGCCGCTTCCACGTCGCAAGCCGCGCAGGGCAGCGCGCTCCGGGGAATTGGGGCGGCCCTCGGCGCGGGACTCATGTTCGGGTCTATGTACATTTCCTATCGGAAGGCTTACATTACCGGGATGAATCCTCTGACCTTTCTCACCTTCTTCACCTTCGGCGAGATCACCACAGTGACATTGTTAGCTATTGTGTTTCTGGGCGGAGTGCAGCCGTTGTGGCGGGAACTGGCGGCCAATCGTCACATCCTGTTCTGGCCCTTGCTCGGCGGTTTCATGTGGGTGGTGGGCGATCTGTTACAGAACTATGCCGCGAAGTACGTAGGAATCAGTCGCGGAATTCCCTTATCGAATACCAACCAATTGTGGGGGTTGTTATGGGCGATTCTGGTTTTCCGCGAACTGCACGGCTTAAGCCCCGCCATCTATGCGGAAGTCATCGGCGGATCGATCCTAATGGCGGCGGGAGCCGTGGCTATCGCCTCCTCTTCTACTTCCGAGAATGAATATTTAAGTTGGAAAGAAGCAGCGCAACGGGAAGTCGAGCGGTACAGGCTTAATCCTGAGTATGTCAGGACGCGCATGGAGGGTCATGACCTCCACATGAGCGGAACTCGCCGTACTTGGGTCGATTGGCTCCTGATCGCCGGGGCCACGGTTATCTTTGCCGGGTTCGGAGCCATGGCCTGGTTGCCGGCGATGGAGATCCATTTTGGATGGCTCGCGGCCTTGAGCGTGGCGATGCTGTTGGTTCTGGTAGTGGGTGGGATCGCTTTGTGGCGAGTCACTCGATTCACGTAAGTCCGGCCGCGTGTTCGGGGCCGATAACGGCCCGCATGCCCGCTGAAATCACCTCTTGGGCGCGAACACCGTCGCGGTGGGTAGTAGGAAAGGGCGCTCCCGTCCGGCAGCACTTGACGAAAGCAGCCAGCTCGGCCTTGTAAGCTGCTCCAAAGCGATCAACAAACTCCGGCAATGGCCGGCCATAATTGCGCATCGGAAATTTTTGGTAGGCCAGCGGTTCCGAGCGACCACGCCGGCCGTAAGCTTCCACCACGATCTCAAAAGGTTTCTGTTCGAAACGGCCAATATGGATCTGGCCCTCTTCACCAAAGAGGAGAGTCTCAACGCGGTAACCGGAAACGTGATTACGGCTGACCTGGATTTGCGCGACCAGATCGCTTTCGAACCAGAGATACAGAAGAGCGTCATCGAAGTCCTCCACGCAGGTCGTAAACTGATGGCTGTAAAGTCGAGAGCCAATGGCCAAGGCTCTCGTAGGAGCGCGCCCGGCCAACCAGAGAATTTCATCGACGTTGTGAACCGACATATCAGGCAGAATCCCGCCGCTTTTGTAGCCGTCCGGAGCAGGATGGGAGTCTTCGAGTGCCGAGTAAATCTTGAAAACACGCCCGATGATTCCGTTGTCCACGAGTTGTTTGGCATAAAGGAGGGGACCGTCGAACCGGCGCTGGAAGGCCAACATAAGAGCGCGCGGGTGGTCCCGGTCCAATTCCGCGGCAAACATGCGATCCCCTTCAAGAGTCCCCGTCAGAGGCTTTTCCAGCAGAACGCGGCTGCCTGCCGCCACCATGATCGCTGCATGTTCCCTGTGGTTCTCGGTCGGCGTGACAATCACGGCGGCATCGCAGATGCCTGTTTTAGCTAACTCTTCAACGGACGGGAAAAGAGGAGCCTTAAGGCCAATTTCAGCGCTGAAACGGCGAGAGCGATTCATGTCAGCATCTACCAATGCGGCGATTTCACAGTCACGAGTTTCGCGGGCCAGTTCGTGCAGATGAAGCGCGTGAACTATTCCCATGCGCCCCAGGCCGGCAACGGCAACTTTCAAAGGTTTACTCATATCTATGGTGGTCTGGACTGTTTGCGGTTATGCAGTATAGAATAATCGAACTTGTCATGAACAGATCTATAGCATTCAGTTTTCTGTCCTGCTTGGCAGCCATTGGGATTGCCGCAACTTCGTTTGGCGCAATGGTGGGCGCATCCGATACGCCGACTTACAGCAAAACTGGTGAACTGATGCTTCCCTCGAAGTACCGGGAATGGATCTATCTCACATCGGGCTTTGACATGAGCTACAGTCCTCAAAGCGCGAGTTCTGACGCACCGGCGCATTCGACATTCGACAACGTATTTGTCAATCCTGCGGCGTACCAAAGTTTTCTCGATCATGGCGTCTGGCCGGACAAGACAGTGCTTGTTCTTGAACTCAGAGGCGCTGACAGCAAGGGATCTATCAATAAAAAAGGACACTATCAGAGTTCAGCCGTCACGGGAGTGGAAGTTCATGTAAAAGATGAAGCCCGCTTCCCAGGCAAATGGGCTTTCTTCGGGTTTGATAACAAGGTCAGCGGCAAGCTGATTCCACAATCCGCAAGCTGCTACTCATGCCACGCCGGGCATGGAGCCGTGGATACCACCTTCGTTCAGTTCTATCCCACCTTGCTGGGAGTCGCGGAAAAGAAAAACACGGTCAGCCCGGCATACCTCCAGGAGCTTCGGGCCGCTACGAGCGGATCAAAAAATTAACTGTATACTGAAGCAAAGATTCCCTTTCCTCTCAACCCCTTAATGCGTATTTTCTGCTGCTTTTTTTTAGGTGCGCTGTCCGCCCTCGCGCAGAGCACCCATGCTTCCGAGGTGTCGAACCCCTTTGCGGGCCAGCCGACCGCCATCGACGCTGGACAAAAACGCTTTCGGGAAGGCTGCGCGGCTTGTCACGGCGCGAATGCCGAAGGCGGACGCGGCCCGAATTTAGCGGAGAACCAGGATTTGAAACGCAAAACGGATGAGCAGCTTTTTAAGATCATTCGTTATGGTGTGCCGAAGGCGGGAATGCCTGCTTCACCGCTCCCGGAAGATTCCATTTGGGAGTTGGCGACTTTCGTGCGGAGCCTCAGCGCTCCGGCGTATGAGTTGTCCATGCCGGGGAATGTGGATGCCGGGCGCGCTTTGTACTGGGGCAAAGCGGAGTGCGGCGGTTGCCATGCCATTCGGGGTAAGGGCGGATTTATTGGTCCGGACCTGACGAACATCGGCGCGACCCGCACGGCCAAGCAGCTTACAGAAGGCGTGCTGCATCCCGATCAGCATCCGGTGGAAGGTTTCCGGGGAGTGACGGTTGTCCTGAAAGACGGACAAAGAATTGAGGGCGTCGCCAAGAACCATTCCAATTACTCGACGCAGGTTTTAGACAACACGGGGGCGCTTCATCTGCTCCAGCAATCGGATATTCAGCAATTGGAATTTCACCAAAAATCCTTGATGCCGAGCAACTACGGTCAAACGCTAAGCCCAGGTGAGTTGCAGGACCTCCTGGCGTTTTTGAGCAGGCAGGCAGTGAGAACAGACCTGAAGGAAGCGCGCCCTTCTTCGCGCCGCTCGGCGGAGAATTAAGTGCGTCGCTTACTGTTCTTTTTCTCCTGTGCGCTGGGCGTTTCGGGACAGGTACAGTATGGAGACATCCTGCATAGCCCTTCCCAAAATTGGCTGACGTATCACGGAGATTACCGCGCCCACCGCTATAGTCCGTTGACGCAAATTAATCGCGGCAACGTCGCCGGTCTGGTTCCGAAGTGGACTTATCAGGTGAATGGCGCGCATCGCTTGGAATCGACGCCGATTGTCTATGAAGGCGTAATGTATGTCACAAGCAGCAACGAAGTAG
>CAXUBB010000220.1:4592-9059 GCA_964249105.1 uncultured Bryobacteraceae bacterium
ACGCAGGACAGCGTCAATCGTGGCGTGGCCATACTGGGCAACACGATTTTCTTTGTAACGGCGGACGCCCATTTGGTGGCGCTACAGCGTTCCACGGGCGGAATTCTATGGGAGAAAAAATTTGCCGATACCAAGAAGGGCTACTTTGCCTCGCTGGCGCCCCTGGCGCTGAAAGATCGTGTTGTGGTCGGAGTGTCGGGCGGAGAATCGGGGATGCGCGGCTTTGTGGCGGCCCTGTCGGCTTCAACGGGAGAAGAGCTTTGGCGCTTCTATACAGTTCCCGCGAAAGGCGAACCCGGTTCCGAGACTTGGGGAGAGTTCGATACCCAATACGGCGGCGCCGCCACCTGGATGACCGGAACCTACGATCCGGACCTGAACATGGTTTACTGGTCCACCGGCAACCCGTGGCCTGACTATTACGGCGGCGGGCGGCGTGGAGACAATCTTTATTCAGATTCCGTTGTAGCGCTGGATGGGGACACGGGAAAATTGAAATGGCACTTCCAGTTCACCCCCCATGACACGCACGACTGGGATGCGCAGTCGATTCCGGTACTGGCTGATCTGCCTTACGAGGGACAAACGCGTAAAATGCTGCTGCATCCGAACCGCAACGGATTTTTGTATGCGCTGGATCGGGTGAGCGGCCAGTTTCTGTATGCTCACAGGTTTGTGGACCAACTGGATTGGGCAGAAGGCATTGACGCCAAGGGACGGCCCATTGAGAAGCCCAGCATGGAACCAATTGCCAAAGGGCGAAGAGTTTGTCCGTCCACCCGTGGCGCTTCGAATTGGATGTCTCCTTCCTTTGACCCCCAAACGAAGCTGTTTTATGTTCCCACGCTGGAACAATGCGATAACTACATCAGCACGGAGCGCACTCCGGAACCGCTGCATAACCTGGCGGCGGGCGGCGCGGAAGGAATTCCAACCGAACCGGGAAAGTTCTTTCTGCGGGCGTTTGACCCAATCACCGGCGAACGGAAATGGCAGTACTCCATGACCGGTCCGGGCACGATGTGGGCCGGAACGGTGGCTACCGCCGGGGGGCTGGTCTTTTTCGGAGATGATGACGGGCAACTGATCGCCGTTGATGCCTACACAGGAAAAGATCTCTGGCATTACAGCATGGGCCAGTTGCTGACTGCTTCGCCGGTCACCTTTTCCGTGCGGGGTAAACAATACGTGTCCATTGCGTCGGCATCAGATATATTTACCTTTGGGTTGTTTGAACCGGCGGAGGTTGCGAGTAGCCAGTGAGAAATTAAGAAAGCCAGTATATTAAAAATAAGGCAGTTCTATGGCAACGCTAACAGTGGCTCCAAAAATTCTGGACAAGCTATTCAACGGCGACTTTGAAAGATACGAGCTTGTCGATGGGGCGTTACAAGCTAAACCAATGGTCAGCATTTTTCACAGCTTAATTATGGGCTGGCTACCCGTTTTACTACATCAGCAGATCGACAGGAAAAAACTTTGGCTGTTAGTCGATCCTCTGGCAAAGATTCGGGAAGATCATTGGCGGCGTCCTGATGTAGCAGTGATTCGCGCGGAAGATGCCGAACCCTGGAAGTACGTCATGCCTGGACATTGGCCGCTTCTCTGCGTGGAAATCGTCTCGGCTCCCGATCAGACCGTTGAGGAACTATTGGAAAAATGCAGGCTCTATCACGATCAGGGAGTTTTGTATTGCTGGGTCATTGCTCCAGAATCTCAGACAGCGTGGACTTATCACAAAGACGAAACTCCTGTTTGGATTTCACCTTTGTCCAATAGTGAACTATCGGCTGGTGAAATCCGCATCAAGCTCGCTGACCTATGGGATGGCCTTAATAGCAAACGCGGCAATCGCACCCGCGATGAAGTTTAGCCGATCCCCAAATCTTATCCGGCGTAATCGGTAAAGAGCGCACGCGGTTTCCCGTAGCGTGATAGATCGCATTTGCAATCGCTCCCGCAACGCCGGTAATGCCGATCTCGCCTACGCCACGGCATCCAAGCGAGTTGAAATGATAATCGGGTTCGTCGAGCCAGCTAATGTCAATTTCCGGAACATCCGCATTCACAGGCACCAGGTATCCGGCAAGATCCGCATTGATCGCTTTGCCCGTTGCGCGATCATAAACAAGCTCTTCCAACAAGGCATGCCCGATGCCGAAAACAATGCCGCCCATGAATTGACTGCGAGAGGCCTTGGCGTTCAGGATGCGTCCGCAATCGAAAACACTGACGATACGGGAAACACGCGCTCTGCCGATCCGAGGCGTAACCCGCATCTCCACGAAGTGCGCGCCGAAGGATTGGAACGTAAACTTGTCGTTCTGCCCAAAGATTGGATTTGTGTTCGCTTCGGCTTCCAGGAAAGGGCGGACGCTGTGCGCCAGAAGATCAGCATAACTGATGCTTTGCGATGGGTTTGAGTTGTGAAAAATCCTGCCGTTCGCGAAGACGTATTCATCCATGTGATCGAGCGCGCCGGTGAAGCCGTCAGCCGTGTGGGAAGCGATCTCAAGCAACTGACGCCGGATCTCCCGGCAGGCGTCCATGGCAGCCGGGGCGGTACTGGATGTCAGGTTCGATCCTCCGGCAAGCCCGCAATGCGGCAGCAGGGAGTCGCCCATGGTCATGGTCACGCGCTCCAGTGGAAGCGCCAAGCCGTCTGCCGCCGTCAGGGTCAGCATGGTCATAATGCCCGTTCCAACTTCCGTGCTTCCGGTTTGCACTTCAGCGCGGACATTTGCGCCATCGCGCCTGAGACTCACCTTGACGTTGGCGCCCATCGTGTAAGCGGGATAAGTAGCGGTCGCCATGCCCCAGCCGATAAGCTGTTCGCCATCGCGCATGGAGCGGGGCGCGGGAGTGCGGCTTTCCCAACCAAAGCGTTTCGCTCCTTCCTCATAGCACCGCAGCAAGTTCTTACCGGAAAACGGCGTGCCGATTTGAGGGTTTTTGTCCGCGTGGTTGCGAAGGCGTAATTCGAGCGGGTCCATGCCAAGCGCGTACGCCAACTCATCCAGGGCGCTTTCCTGAGCGAATTGGCAGGGCGCTTCGCCGGGAGCGCGCATCCAGGCAGGCTTCATGACATGCACTCTTGCCGTCTCATGTACCGCTTCGTAGTTCGGACACGCATAAAGCATGCGAGAGGTAAAGCTGGTCGTTTCGGCAAAGTCCTCCTGCATGGCGGTGTGCTGTTTGGTGTGGTGGCGCATGGCCTGGAGTTGCCCGTCATGGCTTGCGCCCAGTTCCAGGCGCTGAACCGTCGGCGAGCGATGCCCTACGTTGACAAGGACCTGGGTGCGCGAAAGCACAGTCTTGACAGGTCGCCCCACTTCCCGGGCCACCAAAGCCGTGAGCACCACATGACTGCCGGTAACGGCTTTTGATCCGAACATGCCGCCCACAAAGGGCGCAAGAACGTGAATCTTGTCATGCGGAAGCTCGAATGCTTTCTCGAAAACGGCATGGTCGCCCTGAATCCATTGCGTGGCGTTATACACAGTCAAGTTGCCATCCTGCCAGGAAGCGACCGTGGCATGCGGCTCTAACGCGCAGGGGTGCTCCGCCGGTGTTTCGTACTCAGCAACAATACGGACGTCGGCCTTTGCCAGAGCCGCATCGACATCGCCGCGTGTTATTTGCAAGGGCTGGCCCATCTCTTCCGCCGGCTTGAACCATTGCCGGGAGTCATCCATCAGAACGGCTGAGGGTTCCGGCGCGTAATCAATCTGCAGCAGTTCAGCAGAATACCGGGCCTGCTCTAAAGACTCTGCCACTACCATGGCGACATATTGACCGGCATAACGGATCTCACCATCCGCTAAAGGCGCGCGCGACTCCGTGGCCGATCCGCCTCCCGTAAGCCCGAGCGGCATCTCACCCAGCTTCCCGCGATTTTCATGCGTGAGCACCAGTAACACGCCGGGAAGTTTTTCGGCTTCTTCCCGCTGAATAAGGGTGACACGACCGTTCGGAATCGCGCTGCCCACGAGCACGCCGTAAGCCATATTGCCGAAAACCGCTTCTGCGGCATATTGCGCTCCGCCGGTTACCTTTTTGCGTCCGTCTACCCGGTTTACAGGTGATCCAATGAGTGTTGCCGTTGCCATATCTGTTGCCTCAATGCGCGAGCCGGGTCGTTAATTGTTCAAGAGCATGAACCAGCGTGCGCTTGGCCAGTTCAATTTTGAATGCGTTATGTTCACGGCCCATTGCGCCCGCCAGCGCCGCCTCCGCCGCTGCCTGAAACGTCTTCTCATTCGCCGTTTGTCCGGTCAGTGCGCCTTCCGCTTCTCCGGAGCGCCAGGGTTTCGTCGCAATGCCGCCCAAACCGACCCGAGCAGCGCGAATGAGGCCGCCGTCCAGTTCCAAAGCCACAGCTGCGGAAGCGAGGGCGAATTCATAGCTGGGGCGGTCACGAACTTTCAAATAAAGTGTGTGGCGGGCCATCGGCAAGCTGCTTAAATC
>CAXUBB010000221.1:0-399 GCA_964249105.1 uncultured Bryobacteraceae bacterium
CACAGACCCCGATCACCACGTCAGCCCCCTGCTCGATCCCTTCCACCTTGAAACGGTCAATTATCTTTTTATAGCCCGCGAAATAAACCACCCGCGACCCGGACTCGCGCAGCTTCTGGCCGATAGAGAAAAGAACAGCATTGCCCAGTCCGCCGCCTGCCAGCAGAACCGTTTCCTGTTCCGGCGTTTCCGTCGGAGTGCCCGTCGGACCCATCAATATCACCGGCTCGCCCGGCTTCAGCAACGCGCATAAATCCGATGACCCGCCCATTTCCAGGACAATGGTGGATAGCAATCCCTTTTCGGCATCAACCGACGCCCCCGTGAGGGCAAGACCTTCCATCGCCAGAGCCGTCGAATCCGTGCGGATCGCATTCGCCTCATAGTTCTGAAGGCGAT
>CAXUBB010000221.1:409-9006 GCA_964249105.1 uncultured Bryobacteraceae bacterium
GACGCTGAACGCCAGCGTCGTGCCGAGCGCGTAGCGCCCCCGCCCCCCCACCCCGCCACCCCCCGCCCCCCCCCTCGGCCGCCCCGCACCACGATTTCAACGATGTTCGGAGTCAGGCGAATCACATCTTCCACGACCGGCCTGAGCTCATCGTTCAGTTTTTCTAGGAGCGCTTCCGGAGACGGTTCCGTTTGCGGCTGCCGCGACAGAACACGGGAAATCACCGGATACCCGCGTTTTGCGCTGCCCATTGCTTTGACAACGTTGCCCGAAAATGACGGGTGCAGATCGCCAAAAAAACTGACTGCTTTGCCGTCGGAATGCTGTGATGCCAGAACATAAGTGCTCTGCGGCTTGGCGATCCGCTCGGGCTTTACCGGATGACCCTCTTCGTCAAGAGCCCGGAAGTAGCGGCCATCGAGAGTGAAGTTGTTCTCGTCTTCCCGCGCCAGAACCGTATTGGGCTGCGTGCCGGCTGCTACGAGAATGCTGCGCGCCGGCAGAGTAACGTACTCGCCACTCGCAAGAAGCTGCCCTGTTGCTTCATCAAGCTTCTGCTTTTCCAGCCGCAACGCGCGAGCGCTGCCTGTCTCGTCGATCTCTACCTCCTGAGGCGCAAGGCACTCCGCGAAATGAACACCCTCTTCGAGCGCCTTAGCCACCTCTTCATGATTCAGCGTGTAACTGGGCGAATCAATCAGGCGACGCCGGTAAGCAATGGTTGAGCCTCCCCACAAATTCAGCAGATCAGTCAATCGCGGTTGTCTTCCTTCACGGACTGCCGCGGCGCGCTCGGCGCGAATGGCCTTGGCGTGCCCAATAAATTCTTCCGCCACCTCGGTCTCTTCGCGTGTCCATCTCCGGCGAACTTCGCTTTCGCCGATTTCGCCGGCAAGCAGTTCAAACCGCTTCAGAAATTTCTCGACCTGCACAACGTAATAAGCCAGCGATTCCGTCGCGGTATCAACCGCCGTCAAACCGCCGCCGATTACCACAATGGGCATGCGGATCTGCAAATTTGCCAGCGACTCGAATTTAGCCGCTCCCGTCAATTGCAGCGCCATCAGGAAATCCGATGCCTGGCGCACGCCGCGCACCAGCCCGTTCTTCATCGGAATTACCGTGGGGCGGCCCGCTCCGGCGCATAGCGCGATATGGTCAAAGCCTATCTCGAACGCGCTATCCACTGTCATGGTCCCGCCAAAGCGCACGCCGCCAAACATTGAAAACTCCCGGCGGCGCTCCAGCAACAGGCGAATCACCTTTAAGAAGTTCTTGTTCCAGCGAACCGTGATGCCGTATTCGGCAACCCCGCCGAACCCCGCCATGATCCGCTCGTCCAGACGCTCGTAGATTTCCGTGATATCGCGAATCGGTCGGAAAGGAACGCGATTCCCTAGCGCATCCACGCCCGAAATATCGCTCGGCAGCGGTTCCAGTTTCAATCCGTCCACCGCCACAACGGTATGCCCGTCGTTCATCAAGTGATGCGCCAGGGTGAACCCCGCCGGACCAAGCCCCACGATCAGAACCTTGCGCCCCGTCCGTTCATGCGGAAACGGCCTAGCAATATTCAAAGGGTTCCAACGGGTCAACAGGCTATAAATCTCAAAGCCCCACGGCAGCTCCAAAACATCCTTTAATGTCCGGGTCTCCACCTGCGGAATATCAACCGGATCTTGCTTCTGAAAGATGCAACCCTTCATGCAGTCATTGCAGATGCGATGACCGGTAGCCGCCGCCATCGGGTTGTCAATGGTGACGATCGCCAGCGCGCCAATCGGATTGCCGTTTCCCTTGGCCGCATTCATCTCGGAGATCTTCTCATCCAACGGACAGCCCGCCAGCGGCACTCCGAAAACGCTCGACTTAAACGCGCCATTTTTTTCTTTCAGCCCGGAAGAGCAGGAATCTTTCCCCTGGTTATGGCACTTGATGCAGTAGTGCGCCTGATCCAGCGCGCCGGTAAGATCGGTTCCCGGATCGGTAAGCTGGAAGCCTTCCCGTAAACGCCAATGATCGCTATTAAACTCCAGCCGTACCAAGCCATCGACCGCCACCGCTTCCGCTGGGACCAGATGCTGCATGTCGAGCTTATGCGGAGTTTTGAAAAGCACGCCATTCCGGTGCTTGGCCTTGCCTTGTGGCGACAAAGCCGCCCACGCCGCATAAAGCATCGCTACCTGAAGCTGCTGTGAGTATTCCGCCTCATTCTCCAGCCAGCGCGCCACATGCTGGGCAAAACTCAACTCCGTCAAGGGCTCCTGAATCAGCGTTTCCAGTTCGGAAGCCGCTCCATAACCATCAATTTCCTTGGCGTGCTCCTCGGTATAGCCGGTTAGCGCTTTACGCTGCACAAAACGCCGTTTCACGGAATAAAGCGGGGCTAGTTCAGAGTGGCGGGCCTGTAAACGGCTTAGTTCCGTCTGAATACCAAACAATTCCCCTAGAAAATCTTCCAGATAAGGAGCCAGTTCAATAATCAGTTCCGAATGCTGCTTAGGGGTGAGAGACGAGGAATCGGTTCGCGCGGAGAGAAGCCGGTCACGCAGCAATGGCGCTGCCTGAGCTAACTCATCAAGAAAAATACGGTCGATCCGCCTTAAGCTTTCGTTCTGATACAGGTCTTCAAACTCCAGCCCAAAGGAGAGAGAAAGAGTTGCCTGGTCCTGATTTTTATCTAGTCTGATCACAGCGCCTACGGTAAGGAACTCAAGCCTCTGGAATTAGGGGATGAAGAGCAAATCGTAAGCTGATCTTACAACCCTTGCATCTGGCCTGGTTTGGCTTGAGAGATACTTCTATTTTCGCAGATTCTTTTAGCTTTTTGCTTGCAGAGCTGAAATTAGCTCTGCTTCTCCCTTGGATGGGACTGACATACGCTTCACAGAACTTTCACGGCTCCGTAACATTCCCATGGGAAACTCACCGAAGAGCAAACGAATCTCAACGGCAGGCGCACAAAGCGCACGCTCAAGTTTTCTGGGAAAGGTAAAAAGTTCAAATGGATACTAATCGCCGAAGATTTGTTAAAGGTGTAGTGGGCGCTTCTCTGGGTACGTTAGGGGTGCCCGCTTTGCGTACATTTGCCCAGGGTACGGGCGCACTGCCCGCTCCGCAAAACTCTGGAATCGACCATATCGTTATTGTCACGATGGAAAACCGCAGCTTTGATCATCTGCTCGGTTGGATGCCCGGCGCCAATGGCAAACAGGCGGGCCTTTCGTATGTGGATAAGTCCGGAGTGGCGCACACAACCCACTGGCTGGCCCCGGACTACACCGGATGCGGACATCCTGATCCCGATCATTCGTATGGACCGGATCGTGTCGCTTACAACAATGGCGCTATGGATGGCTTTCTTCGCGCCGGTAGCAATGATGTCTATACCATTGGCTACTACACGGAGGGAGACATTCCGTTTTACGCTTCGCTCGCGCAAACCTATATGACCTGTGATAACTGGTTTGCAGCCATTTTAGGCCCGACCTTTCCAAACCGCATGTTCCTCTGGGCCGCGCAAACGGACCGCCTGGATGACAGCGTCGGCCCGAGCAGCCTGCCGACGATCTTTGACCGGCTCTCCCAGCGCGGCGTCAGTCATCGTTATTACTTCAACAACGTTCCGTATCTGGCGCTCTGGGGTTTGAAATACGTCTTTTCGACATCGTTATTTTCTACTTTCCTGTCCGATGCCGCCGCAGGCACGCTGCCGGCGGTTTCGTTCGTCGATCCGACCTACACTGTCCTGGACGATGGAACCGGCAATGACGATCACCCTCACGCGGACATTCGCAATGGGGACGCATTCTTGTATAAAGTCTTCAACGCCCTGGCAACCGGTCCTAAATGGGCGAACACGGTGCTGATCGTTCTCTTCGATGAATGGGGAGGCTTCTTTGAACACGTGCCTCCGCCCCGCGTTGTCGCTCCCAATGGGATAGATACGGATCTGGTGAACGGAGCGGCCCTGTTGGGATTCCGCGTCCCGACCGTGATTGCCTCGCCATTTACTTTCGGCACGGGCATCAATCCCGCTCTTTACGACCACACGGCAGCTCTAAAGCTGATCGAGTGGCGATGGGGCCTTCAGCCGCTCACGGCCCGCGATGCTTCTTCAGCAATTAACAACCCAGCGGCAAGCTTCAATTTCGCCTCGCCCGTTGCAAGAGTGCCCGCGCTTCCGAAAGTGAATCCGGTTTTCGCGCTACCTTGTTTTGAAGGCGGAATTTTCAGCTCTTCAGGGATAAATGCTGGAGCATCCCAGCAGGAAATGTCAGGCAAACCGAACGAATTTGCAACGCTGGCAAATCTCCCGGCGACACGGCAGTTCATGGCGCATCCGCAGCTTCAGGCGGCGACCCCATCGCGTTAACCGCCGCGAAGGCTATTTGTAAGGTGCATGCGCATCCATCCGCTATCGTAAAAAGATGGATCTCGAAAAATCGGTACTGCGCAAAGTGGGTGAAGCCATCAGCCGCTTTAAGATGATCCGCGAGGGCGACCATGTTGCCGTGGGAGTGTCGGGCGGCAAGGACTCGCTCACGTTGTTGGAAACCTTGTTATTGCTTCAGAAACGCGCTCCCATTCATTTTCGCGTGACCGCCTTTACGGTGGAGCAAGGCAAATTTCTGAAACCTATCGAGCCTGTGGGTGAGTACCTACGCGGCCGCGGCATTGATTGGACTTATGTGGAAGATGCGCCCTCGCTCGATCTTCTCGAAGAGCAGCCCGATCACGGCTGCGACGTTTGCAGCCGGTTCCGCCGTCGTGCCGTTTACGAAGTGGCGCGAAAACTAGGAGCGAATGTCATTGCGCTGGGCCACACTGCCGACGACTTCTGTGAAGCCTTTCTCCGCAACGCCATGTTCACGGGCCGGGTCAGCGCATTGCCTCCTGTTACCTGGTCACGGGAGGGCGAGTTCCGCCTGATTCGTCCCCTTGTTTATGTCACGGAAGATTTAACGACCGCCTTCGCCGCCCGTTTAGGCGCTCCCGTGATTCCCTGCGGCTGCTCTCAAAAAACGGGAACGGTTCGCCGCACGCTGCGCGATTTCTTTGCCGAAATGGAAAAAGAACATCCTTTTCTGAAAGAAACTCTTCTGTCGGCCATGGGCAATGTGGAAGTGAGCCGATTGCTTGATACTCGCTTTTTAGACCTGGACGAGCCTCCATCCGACGGGCTGCCTGAATCTCCGCAGGAGGCTCTCGTTTCGCTTACCGTTTCCTGATCTTGGTACATTAGTTCAGTTCTCTATGGGCGCGGAACTTATCGTTGTCAACGGTCCGCTGGCAGGAACACGCTATGACCTCCGTCAAGGCGATATCTTTATTGGCCGCTCCACCGACGCGAAAGTCGTTCTGAGCGAGCCTGAAGTCAGTTGGCGTCACTGCCAGATTCGGCAGCAGGGCGGACGCTTCTTGATCTCGGATTTGCGGACATCAACTGGAACTTATGTCAACGGCATGCGCTCCGCCGAGCGTTGGCTGGAGGATCGGGATCAGATCGGCATTGGTAAAACGATCCTGATGTTCCGCTCCGGCGCGGGAGAAGCGGAAGAAACCGTTGCCGCGCCCGTTGACACCAAGCCCGTGCTGATGGCTGCCTGCTCGCTGGTCTTTCTCTTTCGCGCCCTGGCCGCCAGCGCCGACGACGGGCAAACCGGCCTCCTGCAAACCCAGATCTTGCGGCTTGTTTCCGATCTCATTCCAGTTGAAAACGGGCATGTTCTTCTAGGCTCCAACTTTTCGGAACTCCTGGCGCGATACAAGGAGCAGGCCGGAGAGCCGGACAGCCATTTCAGCGATGCGCTCACTAAAATCTGCGAGGAAGGAGCCTTCGAAGCTTGCGCTGTCCGGCTGATCGGCGTCCCGTTCTACCTTGCGGGCATTTTGAAGGGCGTTCTCCTGATCAGAGTTCAACCGTCTGAAAGCGTTCACCTCACCGCTCATCTGGAAACCCTGACCGCGATTGCTTCCCTGGCTTCCATCGGATTCGAAGCGAATCAGGAAGTCGAAAAGCTCAAAGAAGAAAAAAAGCTGCTCCAGGAGCAGATTGCGACCCACACCGGAATTGTGGGGGAAAGCCCGATGCTCCGGAAACTGCTGACCTTGGTGGAACGCGTGGCCCCGCGCGATGTAACTGTTTTGATTACTGGCGAAAGCGGCACCGGTAAGGAACTCATTGCGAACGCCCTGCACCAGAAAAGCTTGCGGCGGGACCGTCCTTTTATTGCCGTCAACTGCGCCGCCATCAGCGAGACGCTCTTTGAAAGCGATCTGTTCGGTCATGTGAAAGGAGCCTTTTCCGGCGCTGTTTCTGATAAGAAGGGCCGTTTCGAGCTGGCGCAGAACGGCACGATTTTTCTGGATGAAATCGGCGAGCTGACGCCGAAATTGCAAGCCAAGCTCCTGCGCGTCCTCCAGGAGCGGGTGTTTGAGCGCGTGGGCGGCACCCAAACCTATCCGCTCGACATTCGCGTGATTGCCGCCACGAACCGGGACTTAGCCGAAGAAGTTCGTGAAGGGAGATTCCGGGAGGATCTTTATCATCGCCTGAATGTCATTACTCTGGATTCCCCGCCCCTGCGGGAGCGCAGAGAAGACATTTCGCTGTTGGCTCAATTCTTTCTCCAGCGCTCCGCGGAGAAGTGCAAACGTCAGGTCCAAGGGCTTTCGAAAGAAGCGGAAGAAGTAATCCTGCAATACTCCTGGCCTGGAAACGTTCGTGAGTTGGAGAACGCCATGGAGCGCGCCGTGGTTCTCGGCGTATCGGAATGGGTGCTTCCCGAAGACTTGCCGGAAAGCCTGCTGGAATCCGCGCCTCGTGATGCTAGCGCTAAATTCCACTTTTCGGTGCAGCAAACCAAGCGTGACGCCATCATTGACGCCTATGTGCAGGCCGGTGGAGATTACAAGCAGGCGGCCAAGGTGCTGGGTCTGCATCCCAACTACTTGCTGCGGCTCGTTCGCAATCTCAATCTTCGGGATGACATCAACCGGGCGCTGGGCGGATCAAAGGACCGCTGATTTGGTCCCGACATGTAGCGCGGCAATCCCGCCCGTCAATAACTGAAATTCTGTTTGCCTGAATCCCGCGGCCTGCATCAGCTCGCTTAATTGCGGCGCTCGCGGAAACTTTCGAATGGAGTCCGGCAGATAATCGTAAGCCTCCCGTGAACCGGAAATCATAGAGCCGATCAAGGGCAGAACGATCTGTGAATACAAACCGTAGCCCGCTCTTACCAAGAGGCTCGAAGGGTGGGAGAATTCTAGAATGAGAAGCTGTCCGCCCGGTCTCAGCACCCGATACAGCTCCGCCAATCCTGCCCGGTAGTTCGTCAAATTACGAAATCCAAATGAAACGGCGATCAGGTCCAACGAGTTTCCGGCCAGGGGCAGCGCTAAAGCATCTGCATAGGAGAGGGGAGCGCTAAAGCACCTGCCCTGAGCCTTGCGCTGTGTCGCGATCAGCATGGGATGGCAAAAATCAGCGCCATAAATCCGTGCCTTGGCGACTTTCTGAAAATCCAGCAGAACATCTCCCGTCCCGCAGCAAAGATCCAATACCAGGGCGTCCGGATTCTCGAGGACCGGAGCCGCTTTCTTCAATAAAACTCTCCGCCAGCTTCGGTCAACGTTGAAGGAAAGCAAATGATTCAGCAGATCATAGCGTGGAGCAATATGCGTAAACATCCGCTCCACCCAGCGTGAAGCCTGCTTCTCGCCATCCGTGCCGGGGGGCGTCGTGCCGGAAGCAAACTCTCTCCCACTCATCGCAAGATTTCCTTCATCGCTTGCCGGACTGCCGAAGTCTCGATATTAGATACGATCTCTACCTGCCCAATCGCCCTCGGCAGCACGAAATGCACTACCCCACGCAGGGTTTTCTTGTCTTTGCCGAGCCGCTCCAACAGCCGGTCCGCGTCCAATCCATTTGCCGAGGGCAACGGCCCAAAACGGAAAATGACCTCCTGGATGCGGGTGGCCTCCGCCCTTGCCAGCATCCCTAAAATGGCGGCCAGTTCCGTCGCTACCCCCATGCCCCACGCTACCGCCTCGCCATGCAGGAACCGAGTGTACTCCGTTTCCGCCTCCAGGGCGTGTCCCACAGTATGCCCAAAATTCAGAATGCGGCGCAGGTCGCCTTCTTTTTCATCCGCCGATACAACTTCCGCCTTAATTCGGACCGCTCCCGCGATCAAACGCTCCACTAAATCCGGTTGGGAGGAAAGAATCTCGTCAGGGTGCTGGGAGAACAAATCAAACAGGGCGCGATCGCGGATCACACCGCATTTGATGACCTCAAACAAGCCAGCCCGGTATTCCCGTTCCGGCAGCGTCCGCAACACATCGGGATCGATCAGCACTGCCAGCGGCTGATGAAAGCTCCCAATCAGATTTTTTCCGCTTCGCAAGTTTACTCCCGTCTTGCCGCCCGTCGCCGCATCGACTTGCGCCAGCAGCGTTGTCGGAATCTGTAGAACCGGAACGCCGCGCATAAAAACCGCCGCTAGAAAACCGCTGATATCAGTGACGATGCCGCCGCCGAAACCGATCACCAAACTTTTCCGGTCAGCTCCGCGCTCGGACATCTC
>CAXUBB010000222.1:0-5171 GCA_964249105.1 uncultured Bryobacteraceae bacterium
AAGATGATTTACTTCTTCCTCGGAAAGATCACCGACCTTCTTTTCCGGGTCTACTTGCGCCCGATGAAGAAGCGACAAAGCACGGGTCCGCCCAATGCCATAGATGTAGGTCAGCCCGATGGCTGCCCGCTTTCTTGCTGGTAAGTCTATGCCTGCTATACGCGCCATAACCGAATCCTTTAACTAACCTTGCCGCTGCTTGTGCTTCGGATTGCTGCAACTGACCCGCACCACCCCATGGCGGTGAATAATCTTGCACTTATCGCACAATTTTTTTACTGATGCTCGCACCTTCATGGCATCCTGCCTTTCGTCAATAGCTCTAAAACTCGCCCTCGCGTCCGGTCCTGGACAGAGAGCGCCACGCGCACCCGGTCACCGACCCGCAAACGCACAAAATTCGCCCGCTGAGTCGAAGGAAAATGAGCAATCAATTGATGCTCTCCTTCCAGTCTGACACGCACCAGCGCACTCGGCAAAAGCTCGGCCACGATCCCTTCGGCAGTTCGTTCGCTGCCTTTCGCTTCCACCACAAACTCTTATGGCCGGGACAAAACCCAGGGGCCATTATCCGTCACGGCCACCATATGCTCAAAATGCGCCGAGTAGGAGCCGTCCTTCGCCACCGCCGTCCATTTATCGCCCAGCACCGCCGTATCCGGCTTACCGGCATTCACCATCGGCTCAATCGCCAGCACCATGCCCGGTTTCAGACGCGGATTCTCGCCACGGCGATCCACATAGTTCGGAATCTGCGGCTCTTCGTGCAGTGAAGTTCCGATCCCATGACCCACAAACTCACGCACAATCGAGAAGCCGTTCGAAACCACATGCTTCTCGACCGTTCCGCAGACATCAAACAAACGATTACCGGCCCGGACCCGGTCAATCGCCAGTTCCAGGCTCTCTTCCGTCACCTTCAACAGGCGCTTCACGGAGTCGTTCACCTCGCCAATGGCCACCGTAATGGCCGAGTCGCCGTAGTAACCATTCAGTTGCACGCCCGTATCAATGGAAACAATGTCGCCCGCCTTCAGTTTCCGCCTGTTCGAAGGCATGCCGTGAACCACTTCCTCATTAACCGATGTGCAAAGCACATACGGATACTTCGTCCCTGCCGCGTGCGAATAATAACCTTTGAAGGCGGGTTTCGCGCCTGCCTCCGCAATCATCTTTTCCGCGGCAATCTCTAAATCCTGCGTCGTTGCGCCTTCCACCACCATGGGCTTCAGTTTCTGAAGAATTTCGTACACCAGTAAACCGCTCCGGCGCAACTTTTCCAACTCTCCCGCGCTTCTCCGCACAATCATGGCCAACCTACCGCGATCCGTTCGCAGTCAGCATCAATCCCGCTGAGCGGAGCGATTGGCAAATCTCCTGTGAAATCTGCTCCGGCGCGCCATCAGCGGCATTAATCTCCAGCATGGGAACGCCCGCCTGCCGAAAGAATTCCAGCAAAGGACGGGTTTGCAACTCGTATTGATTCAGGCGCTCACGAATAACTGATTCACGATCATCTTCGCGGGTCACCAATCTCGCCCCATCCAGGTCACAGATGCCTGCCACCTTCGGCGGGTTTGTTTTCATGCTATAAAGGGTTCCACAAACGGGACACTGACGACGGCCACTCAGGCGGACTACGATTTTGTCGTAGTCAACCATTAAGTGTACCACAGCCGCACGATATCCGAAACCCTGCATAAATGTAAGCAAGACCTCGGCTTGGTTGGTGGTTCGCGGGTACCCGTCGAGAATGATTCCTGCCTGGCAATCCGAAGCCTGTAAACGTTCCTGCACCAACTCGTTGACCATCTCATCCGGCACAAGCCGGCCTGATTTAATCAGCATCTCCGCCTGATGACCAATGGCATCGCCCGCTTGAATATGGGTGCGAAGCATATCACCTGTCGAAATATGAGTGCCCTGAAGACAGTTCTGCAGCAAACGGGCCTGTGTTCCCTTGCCTGAACCGGGCGATCCGAACAAAATAATAGCGGGAACGGCAGTATGTTGAGCAGGTGTCGTCAATTCCGCCGTCCGCGAATTCGGCCAGAACGTGGAGTAAATCCTTCGTAGTGGCGCATAATTAACTGCGCTTCAATCTGATTCACAGTATCCATCGCCACCCCGACCACAATCAGCAGCGACGTACCGCCGAAGAAGAAGTTCACACCCAAACCGTCCAGTAGCCAGCGGGGAAAGTGCGCGTCAATAAAGTTTCCGACCACGGGAAGGCGTTGCAGCTTGATGCCCTGGATCATAATCTGCGGAATTAAAGACAGAATCGACAGGTACAGACCGCCCACAATCGTGATCTTGGACAAGATCTTATCCATGTACTCCGCCGTATTTTTACCGGGCCGGATGCCAGGAATAAACCCGCCATACTTCCGCATATTATCCGCCGCTTCATTCGGGTTGAAGATGATCGAGACGTAGAAAAAACAGAAGAAAACGATCAACAGGACAAACGCCAAATAATACAGCGGTTCCGCGCCGCCCAGGGCACCCAACATACTGCTCAGCCAAGGGCTGCTTTTCACTACCGGAAACTGTAAAGCCGTTTGCGGCAGCGCCAGCAGGGACGAAGCGAAGATGATCGGAATCACGCCTCCGGCATTTACTTTCAAGGGCAAGTGGGTGGATTGACCGCCCATCATGCGGCGGCCCACAACACGCTTGGCATATTGCACCGGAATACGGCGCTCGCCGCGCTCCACCAGAACAATAAAGCCAACCACCGCAACCATCACTAGAATGATAATGACCATCTGCAATGGGTTCCACTGGTGCGTGACAAAGGTATTGGTATAGATGTTCCCGACAGCTCCGGGCAGACCAATCAAAATGCCCGTAAAAATAATCAGCGACATGCCGTTGCCGATACCGCGATCCGTAATTTGCTCGCCCAGCCACATGATAAAGGCCGTGCCGGTCGTGAATGTCAGCGTGGTAAGGGCAATAAAACTGAATCCAGGATGCAGGACAAAGTTGCCGTCCGAGTTCTGCAAAGCCAAGGCAATACCCACGGACTGAATCACGGCCAGGATCACCGTTAAGTAGCGTGTCCATTGCGTGATCTTGCGCCGCCCCAGTTCGCCTTCTTTTTGCAGCTTGTCCAGCGTGGGAACCACCACTGTCAACAACTGCAAAATGATGGAAGCCGTGATATAGGGGGTAATACCCAGCGCAAAGATCGTCATGCGTCGCAACATGCCGCCGCTGAACAAATCAAAGTAGCCTAGAAAGCCGCCGCCGGCGCTTCGGGTAAAGAACTCCTGGAAGCGCGCCGTGGCAATACCCGGAGTCGGGATATAAGCGCCGATGCGATAGATCGCCAAAAGACCGAGCGTAAACAAGACGCGCTTCCGTAGATCCTGGATCCGGAACACATTCGCCAGTGCTTCAAAAAACTTTGCCATCAAGTCCGTCACTCCCCTGGTTGGAAGACCAGGGTCATATCCACTTACTTTCCTTCTTCCGCTTCAGACGGCGCTGCCGCCTGTTTTGCCAGAACTTCTGCGCTGCCGCCCGCCCCTTGAATTTTGTCGAGAGCCGACTTTGAATAGACATGCGCCCGCACGGTAATTTTCCGGGTCAATTCCCCATTGCCGAGAATCTTCAAACCGGCATTGAGCTTTTTAATCACTCCGCCCGCTTGCAGAGACTCAGGAGTGAATGTATCACCTTCGAGCTTCTCGAGCGTGCCGACATTGATAATGGCGTACTCTTTCCGAAAGATATTCGTAAAGCCGCGCTTCGGCAGACGGCGGTGGAGCGGCATCTGACCGCCCTCGAAACCGCGCATTTTGCTGTAGCCCGAAATCGACTTGGCACCTTTGGCGCCGCGGCCCGAATACTTACCGCGACCAGTACCCATGCCCTGGCCGAGTCGCCGCTTTTTATGAACTTGTCCCTTGGGAGGGCGTAAATTGCTGAGATTCATCTTTTTTACCTAAAATCGCACGCCTTACTGTCAAACAGGCGCACTCGGCTTATTAACTGTTAATAAATTATATTATTCTTTTACGATTTCGAGCAGGTGAGGCACTTTGGCAACCATACCCCGAAAACCGGGTGTATCGGGGCGCTCCACGACTCGATTGATTTTATGCAAGCCCAATGACTTGACAATGTCTTTATGTTTCTGCGGCGTGCAAATCACGCTACGGATCAGCTTGATTTTAATTTTGCCTTCAGCCATGTTCTTCGCGCCTTTACTTTATAGCTTTTCGATCGGCAGACCGCGCATGTCCGCAATCGCCGCCTTGTCGGACAACTGCTCCAGCGCCGCAATCGTCGCTTTCACGACATTATGCGCATTATGCGAGCCGATAGACTTCGTCAGCACGTTCGGGATACCGACCGCCTGAATGACGGCGCGCACCGGACCGCCCGCAATCACGCCCGTTCCCTCCGGAGCAGGCTTTAACAGCACTAGCCCGCTACCAAAGCGGCCCAGCACAGGGTGTCGGATCGTTGTTTCGAGCACGTTCACCTTGCGCAGGTTTTTCTTAGCGGCTTCAATGCCCTTTTTAATCGCGGAAGGGACTTCCTTAGCCTTGCCCGTTCCGAACCCCACCACTTTCGCGGTGGTGTCGCCCACCACCACCAAAGCGGAAAAGCTCATGTTCTTGCCGCCTTTGACTACTTTGGTCACGCGGTTGATGCTGACAACCTGTTCTTTTAAGTTGAGGTTTTGCGAATCAATCCGCTTGGCCGTACTATTTGACGTCATTTATTAAAACTCCAATCCCGCTTCCCGAGCTGCATCAGCCAACGCCTTCACGCGGCCATGATAAAGATACCCGCCGCGATCAAACACCACACGAGTGATCCCTTTATTCTTGGCGCGCTCGGCCACGGCTTTACCGATCAGTTTGGCGCCTTCCACATTTCCGCCTTTGCCGCGCAAATCCTTCTCAGTGGAACTCGCCGCTGCCAAGGTGTTGCCCGGCCCATCGTCGATCACCTGCGCGTAAATATGATTTAAGCTGCGGAACACCGCCAAGCGCGGACGCTCCTGCGTGCCGGCGACCCGGCTGCGAATGCGCTTGTGAATGCGCTGGCGGATGTCGTCTCTTGATTCCTTTGCCATTTACTTACTCCCCGCTCCGGTCTTGCCCGCCTTTTTGCGAAGCGCTTCCCCGGTGTACCGGACGCCCTTGTTA
>CAXUBB010000222.1:5181-8984 GCA_964249105.1 uncultured Bryobacteraceae bacterium
TTCTTATACGGATCGGGCGGACGCAGAGCGCGGATTTGCGCGGCAATCTGGCCGACCACCTGGCGGTCATGCCCTGACAAGACCAAGTGCGTTTGCTTGTCCACTTTCAGGTCCACGCCTTTCGGCAGAAGAACTTCAATCGGATGCGAATAGCCAAGAGTGAAAGTGGCGATCTGCCCCTTCACATCAGCGCGGTATCCGGTGCCCACAATATCCATTTCGCGCGTAAAGCCGGTCGAGACGCCCTGCACGGCATTCGCCGCTAAAGCGCGCGTCAAGCCGTGCAAAGCGGCGAGTTTATCGTTTTTGCGGACGATTTGGAGAGTGCCGTCGTTCTGCTCGGCGTGTACGCCGTCTGGAATGGGAACCGAAAGCTTGCCCTTAGGACCTTCAACGTCCAACTGGTTTCCAATCGTGATCTTGACCCCTTTCGGCAGGGGAATGGGTTTATTTCCTACTCGTGACATTGCGAAACAATCCTTACCAGACTTGGCCTTACCAGATTTGACATAGAACTTCGCCGCCCACGCCTTCCTTACGCGCCGAGTTTCCCGTCATCACGCCCTTGGGAGTGGTCAAAATATTGATTCCCAGGCCGCCCAGAATGCGGGGAATTTCCTTGCTGCCGACATAAACCCGGCAACCCGGACGGGATACACGCTCAATCCGCGAAATCACAGGCAAGTTCGAGGGAGTGTATTTCAAGTATAAACGGATATACCGTTTGGCTCCTTCTTCCGTCAATTTGTAATTGAGGATGTAGCCTTCCTCGCGCAGGATGCGGGCGATTTCGTTCTTCAAACGGGAAGCCGGTACGTCCACCTTGGCATGGCGCGCGATAATGGCGTTGCGCACGCGCGTCAACATATCGGCAATGGGGTCTGCTGTCATCTTCTACCTTTCAGCACCTAACATTGTTGGTTAAAATTTCGGGAGCGGAATCCGCTTCCCTTACCAGCTTGCTTTCGTGATGCCGGGAATTTCGCCGGACAAAGCAAATTGACGGAAGCAGATGCGGCACAGGGAAAACTTACGGAGAAATCCGCGCGGTCTTCCGCAGTTCTTGCAGCGGTTACGCAAGCGGGTCGGGAACTTTACGGGTGTTCCGGCCTGCTTGGCTCGCCCCATCTCCGCCAGCTTCTTCACTTCTTTTGCAATCTTTGCAGTTGTTGCCATCTAAACCTTTCTTACTGGCGGAACGGCATGCCCATGTGCCGAAGCAGCGCGAGCCCTTCCGCATCCGTCTTGGCCGTGGTGGTGATGCTGATGTTCATGCCCTTCGTCTTATCCACCTTGTTGTAATCGATTTCGGGGAAGATTAACTGGTCCTTGAGGCCCAGCGTATAATTGCCGCGCCCGTCAAAGGACTTCGGCGAAACTCCCCGGAAGTCACGAACACGCGGCAAAGCCACATTCATGAGCCGATCCAGGAACTCATACATCCGGTCCCCGCGCAAAGTCACCATGCAGCCAATCGCCATACCTTCGCGCAGCTTGAAAGCGGCAATAGACTTCTTAGCCTTCGTCACCACCGGCTTCTGACCCGCAATAGCGGCCAGCTCGTTGACCGCGCTGTCCATCAGCTTGCTATTGCCCGTCGCTTCGCCGAGACCGATGTTGATGGCGACCTTCTCAATTTTCGGCACCGCCATCTGGTTCTTATACCCGAAATCCTGCTTCAAAGCTGAAGTTACGCTTTTCGCATAATGATCCCTCAGCCGAGCCTTGCCGCTGGCGCCGTGAGGACGACCCTCCGCCAGCCGGATATCAGCGCCGGAGCGGACATCGCTCTTACGGCCTTTCGCTTTCGGATCTGCGTTTGTATCTGTCTTTTTTGCCATCGTCTTTTATTGCCGGCCGATTCCAAACGGCCCCGCTTGCCTTACTTCTTATCGAGCGTTTCCCCGCCCTTACGGGCGATACGCACACGGCGCACCGTGTTGCCGATTGTTTCCATTTTGTAACCGATGCGAGTCGGAACGCCGCCCGAAGTCATAATCATTACGTTCGAGACATGAATCGGCATCGGCTTTTCCGCCACGCCGCCCTTAATCTGCTTCGCGGGATTCGGGCGCGTATGGCGCTTCACCACCATGACGCCTTCCACCGTCACCTTACCCTTAAAACGATCCACATCGAGAACCTTGCCGGTTTTTCCTTTGTCGCGCCCTGCAATCACTCGCACCACGTCATCTTTCTTAATTTTGATGCGCATTGGGGCGCGGTCGCCACGCTCCTGGCGGCGTTGATAAGCAACTTTCGACATAACTTAAATCACCTCCGGCGCCAGCGACACGATCTTCATAAAGCGTTTATCGCGCAGCTCGCGAGCGACCGGCCCGAATACGCGGGTTCCTACCGGCTCGCCGACTTCATTGATCAGCACGGCTGCGTTCGAGTCGAAACGGATGTAGCTGCCATCCTGGCGTCGCGTTTCCTTGCGCATGCGCACCACCACGCAACGAACCACTTTGCCCTTCTTGATATTGGAATCGGGCGCAGCTTCCTTGACGCTGGCGGTAATGATATCGCCTAAACCGGCACGAAGCCCGAGATCGCCGCCGCGGGGCAAGATACACTGCAGCTTGCGCGCGCCGCTGTTGTCGGCTACCTCCAGAATGGTTCGCATCCCTATCATGACGTTTCTCCTAAACTCCTCAGTCGGCGACCTGCCGGCCTGACCAACTTACTTTTTCTTAACCGTTTTCCTGACGCGAGTATCCGCGCTCTGCTCCAGCGCCGGATGTTCCACGTTCACCTGCACAGCCTGCCGCAGCACGCTGCCCAACTGCCACCGCTTCAAGCGGCTTAGCGGACGGCACTCCACGATCCGTACCACATCGCCGACCTTGGCCGTTTCCTGCTCATCGTGCGCATAAAATTTCTTGCGCTTACTGACAATTCGCTTGTAAACCGGATGCGGCACACGCCGGGTCACCTCCACCACAATGGTCTTTGCCATCTTGGTCGAGACGACCGAGCCTACTTTCTCGTTCTTATGCCCCGTTGCTGGTTGAGGCGTTGTTTCTGTCCCTGCGGCCATCGTTTATTTCTTCCCTACTTTTTTCCCGCTTGCGGCGCTGCCCGCCGTTGCCGTCGGCGACACCTCGCCATTCCGCGCCTTTTCCCCCAGCACGGTGAGCATGCGCGCACGATCCTTTTTCAAGGTGCGATACCTTTTTAAGCCTTCCATTTGCCCCATGCCCATTTGGAACCGGAAGCGGAACAACTGCTCCTGCGCTTCCTGAAGCTGACGCTGGAGTTCCGCGGCATCACTATTGCGAAATTTGTCTGCCTTCATGACCTTCCTCTTATTCCGCTGCTGCCGCCGTTTCGGCAGGCGCGTTACGCGCGACAAACTTCGTGGGAATCGAGAGTTTCATAGCCGCCAGCCGCATCGCTTCCGCCGCTGTCTCCTGCGAGACGCCTTCCATCTCGAACAACATCTTGCCGGGCCGGATCACCACCACCCAAGCCTCGGGCGCGCCCTTGCCTTTTCCCATACGCGTTTCCGGCGGTTTCTTGGTAATCGGCTTATCCGGAAACACGCGAATCCACACCTTGCCGCCGCGTTTAATAAATCGCGTCATCGCGATACGGGCGGCTTCAATCTGGCGGTTCGTCACCCAACCGCATTCCATGGCCTTGAGACCAAAATCTCCGAAAGAGAGCGCCGAGCCGCGCCAGGCTTTGCCCGTCATGCGGCCACGCTGCTGCTTCCGGAACTTTACTTTCTTTGGCATTAACATAACGCTTACTCGTTTGCCTTCCCTTCCTCGCTGCCGGCAGCTTCAGGAGTATTC
>CAXUBB010000223.1:0-2796 GCA_964249105.1 uncultured Bryobacteraceae bacterium
GTCCTGATTCTTTACCCAGGTGGATGCCTCGCTTGTGGATGCAGCGATAAAGCTGCCGAGAGCAGGATTGATGACAGGGTTGTATTGAATTAAACCGTTCAGGTTGCCATTCTCGGGACCGAACCGGAGCGGCTCATTATTTTCATCTGTCACGGGCGTCATCGTCGCCCAACCAGGGCCGTTGGAACCCTGGTTTTCGGCCGTTTTCGCCGCGCCCAAGACGAGTATTTTTTTCCCCAGGGCCTTGGTCGAGGCCGAGGTGTCCACGTGATTGACTTTGATGTGCGCGGCGCTGTTCGGCTCGATACTGAGGACATCGGGATGTTGCATCGTGAGGGCGGATGCATGCTCGTTTTGATCGACCAGGGCGCTTTCGGCGAGAAGATCGTCGAGTGTTATGGCCGGCGCGGCTCCGTAATACTCCCGCTTGGAAGACAATGCGAGCGGCTGGCCGGACTCCAGATTGGCCCTGGCCATCTCATAAGCATGGCTAATCGCGCTCGGCGGTACGGTAAAGAAAATGTGGGGTATGGACCAACTGCCTGTTGCAGGGTCAGGGTCCGCAATGGTATAGCCCAACGAACAGGAGTCGGCGGCCATCGGCACGTTCTGCAGCACGTGAGTCATAGCCGCAGCCGGAACAGCGCTCAGGAAGGTATTGGTCTGCCGGGCCTGCAGCAGCGTTGGATGTCCGGCCGTGGTGCGCATCAGCGGATAGATGACGCCGCCAATAAAAACAGAGAAGCTGCCCGTGTCCACGTTGGAGTGGCCGGAAAAATTAAAGAACAGCGTGCGGCTGATCTTGGCTCGAGGCGCTGCCTGCGTTGTATTTGTCGCCACTGCCGCTAACGCGCCTGCCGCGACCGCGCTTTGCATGAAGGCTCTACGCGAACTCAAAGATTCACTGGCCGTCTCCTCTTGCGCGCCGGCCGTTGATTTATTGTCTTCCATCTTCACATTCCTCCCCTTCTTTTCTTCCGTAACGAATTACCTCCGACGTCCCACAGCGCGTCGTCAGCGCAGATCGGCGTAGCCGCTGCCGGTGTATAAGTAGCGTTCTCCTGATATGAAGCCGGGGTGCTGGCTGCGCTGATGTCAGTCCTGTTATTCCAAGGCGAGTTCGTCGCCTTCGGATCTCCCGCGCCGCAGCCGTTCGGGTGTTTGTTTCCGTCCGGGCACGTAATGGTCGAGTTAGTTGCGGGAACCGTGGTCGGACCGGAGTAGCCAAGCTCAGCGCAAACTTCCTGGCCCGATTTCCCCCAATAGCCGGGAAATCGGGTGTGCGATCCGGGCAATCGGATGTCCATGGTGTTGCCTTGCGGGTTAAAGTCCACGAATGCGCCGGCCAACGAAACATGGTCGAGCGTCGCGCCGGCGAGATTTGCGCCTTGGAGAAACGCGGAATCAAGAGATGTTGTCGTGGCTGCGGTCGAGTCAGATCCAAGCGCTGCATGGTCGAAGTTCGCCCCCACCAGCACGGCATTGCTGAACACCGCGCCTGTCGCCTGAGAGTTTGTGAAATCCACCCCGAACAGATAAGCTCCCGAGAAGACCGCGTTATTCATCACGGCATGGTGAGCCGTCGCGCATCCGTCTGCTTCTCCGTTATTCAGTACCGGGCAGCTCTGCCCATTAACACCGTTGCTTCCATAAAAGCTGGCGTTGGTGAAGTTAGCGCCGTTCAACTGAGCAAACGACAGATTCGCATTCCGCAGAAATGCGGAGGCAAGGTTTGCTGCCTGCGGCGTATCGGGCGCATGATTGGTCAGGGATGCGGATCGGAGGTTGGCGCTCTCCAGATTGCTGTTGTCAAGAGCAGCGCCGTGGAGCTTAGCGTAAGACAAATTCGAGTGAACCAGGCTGGCCCCGCTCATTTCGGCTTGCGTAAGATCCGCATACGGCAGTATGGCGTGATCCAGCACAGCGCCGGTGAGCAGGGCGCCGGATAAATTCAACGGCTGCTGCTCGCTCGAAAGCGGGTTCGTGGCGAGCCCTGAAATCAGCGCGCTTGTCAGATTTAAGAACCGCAATACCGCTGGTGGAAGAGTCAGGGCCGCCAGATGCGTGTAAGCAAAATTGGGACGGCAATCGCTTTGCGGAAGGATTTGCAGGTTTGTGAAAGTGGTTTGCGTCAGATCCTCCCGATGCTCGGCATCGGTCCCCGAAAAATCAGCGCACGACAGTTTGGCTTCGCTGAAGTCGGCCCCGGCCAGCTTCGCGCCGTGGAGATTCGTGTTGGCGAGAGTGGCTCCCGCAAAATGCGCTCCCGTTAGGTTAGCGTCGGCGAGATTCAAATTCGAGAGATCCGCCTTGTTTAACGCGCAGTTCGGGCAATCGGGTGATGTGGCCAGCAGCGGCGCCAATGGTTGTACCTGTATGCTTGCCGCCGCGTATGGCTGCGCGAGGCAGGACTGATCCGTTTTTATCGTCGTCGGCGTCCCGGAGAAAGCGGCGTTGGGATACAGGGTCACCGCTGTGTTGTTGCCCAGGCGGATTGCTTTCCCCAGTTTGTCGAGACCCACGGTCTCGCTGTTCCATTTGAGGAGATCGGCCAAGGCCGCGCTCAACACAATCGCCCGGCCCTGGTACCCGCATTTTTCTAACAGCGCCGCCTCGCCTTCTTGGAGTAGCCCCACTTCGCCGCTGTCGAAAAACCGGAAAAGAAGCCGGAACGGTCCGGTTTCGTTCGTGATGTAGGGAACTTTGGTGTACGGCGACTCGCGACGGAAATAGTGGCTGCTCACATTCGGGTACTCCGTATTGTCCTCATCGCCTTCCGAAAAGAACCCGAAGTAG
>CAXUBB010000223.1:2806-8969 GCA_964249105.1 uncultured Bryobacteraceae bacterium
CTTTTTCCCTCGAATTGCAGCTGGAACTGGTTGTGGCCGAGATCCTGAATGCGCAGGGGAGACCGATGAAACCAGCAAGTAGACAAATTGTCATTGCTATCGGTCCTCGGGCAGGTGTAATTTCCCACCAGCAGCGCCCCGAACTCCCTGCCTCCAAGGTGAATTCGGGTATAGTCATCCGCTGGCCCTAGCGTGTCGAGAACAGTGTTGGGAGGATAAAAAGGCGCTAAGTCCGCCTTTCCGCCGTAGCGTAAGCTAAACAGAGAATATTGGTCAATCGCCGTGGCGGTGTAATCCGCCACGACAGGCATGCCGACTGCAGTAAAAGCATAATCGCCCAGTGTAGAAAAAGGAGCGAGCGAGCGCAGACGGCCGTCACGATGGCTTGGGTCCGGATCGTGGTTGGGATCGGGCTGCACGGCCCAGAATCCGCTTAGGGCATCACCCTGGCTATCCGTTAACGGCACGCTCACCGGGTCAGCGGATAGGTAAGTGACCCGCGCAGCAGAGGGACCGCCGCTTGCCGCATGCTGGACGCGCAGGCTGTATACGCCTTCTGAAAACTCAGCTTTCACGCAGCGGCCATGGTTCTTCTCCGTGGCCACATTCTCACCAAAAACGGTCTCTACGGCTAGACCAGTGAAATACGGGTCGTCGCCCTCCAGGCAAAAGCGGTGTTCTCCGCCTCGCAACGCATAGCGAATGGCAGATTCCAGCGCGTCTTTTCCTGTTGCATCCAGAACAATAACCTGCCCCGGCTGCGCCGTCAGCAACGGATCTTCCGCAAATGCTCCCGAGCGGAGCGCCCCCGCCTCTGTTCCAGGCGAAGCCGATAAGTATCCCAAGCTCAATATGATTCCGACTGCGAGCGATAAGGATTTCACCATTCGTCCGGTAAACTGCATGCCGATGTAGGCGCATATCATTTGATTTGCTTCCGCTCCCTTAGCCTCTTGCCAACAGGAAACCGCGCAGTTCGAGCAAGTTATCCTTGAGCACGTATCCGCACGCTCCGGCTTGCTGCGCTGCGGTCCGCAGCCCTCGGTCGTCAGAGTGGGTCACTGTGACCACTTTTGCCTCGGGGAACGCGGCGATCAGTTGCCGGGTCGCGCGAATGCCGTCCATTTCTGTCATTTCGATATCCATCAACACCCAATCCGGCTGAAAGCGCGTATAGGCGTCCAACGCTTCGCAACCGTCACTGCACTCCGTGATCTCTTCCGCGAGACCAGCCAGCATGCGCCGCATCAGCCGACGCATCGCGGGATTATCTTCCACGATCAACAGCTTCATTGCCTCCCGCGATTTCTAAGGAACGTAGTGATTATGCCGGTAAACGAGCCGGCAGGCCATCGGTGCGGCTACCTATTTTGCTATCCGTGGGACTACCTATTTCGGGGTCGGTGGGCGCACCGATGGCCTGCCTGGCGAAGCCTGTTTATTGCAATTCGGACTTATGCGCGAGCGCAAATTTAACTACCGCATTGAAGCCGCGCAACTCGAGCTTCTCACAAATGTTCGCGCGATGGTGCTCTACCGTGCGCACGCTGATAAAGAGCGCGGCGGCGATCTCGCGGCTGGTTTTTTCTTCGGCAATGAGATGCAGCACGCGTTTCTCCGTGGGAGTGAGTTCCTGCAGCAGAGAAGCTTTCTGCGGGATGGCCGTACTGCCAACCGTGCGGTTAAGCGCATAGGTCGATAACTCCGGGCTGATGAAGTTTCGTCCGGCGGCTACCGCGCGAATGCTGCTGACGATTTCCGCAATTGCGCCGTCTTTCAACACATAGCCCGATACGCCCTGCTCGAAGGCCGAACGGAACAACGCTTCGCTTTCGTGCATCGTCAGAAAGATAGCTTTGGTCTCTCCCTTTGCCTCCCGAATCGCCCGTAGAACGGCTAACCCATCCTTGACGGGCATGTTGACATCTAATACTACGATATCCGGGCGCAGTTCAGCGATACGCGCAATGGCGATCTCACCGTTTTCCGCTTCCCCGACCACCTGTAATTGCGGGTCGCGTTCAATGACTTTTTTCAGGCCTTCCCGGAAAATCGGATGGTCATCCGCGATGAGAATTCGAAGCGGTTTCATCACTCTTTTCTGCTTTCAGCCTGACTTCAATCGTTGTTCCCTGTCCCGGTGCGGAATGGACGTGCCATGCGCCGTTCAGCAGGCGAATCCGCTCAGCCATGCTGGTGAGTCCAAACCCCTTTGTATTAGATGGCGATGCCGCAGCTTGCGAAGGGAAACCCTTGCCGTTATCAGTAATGGTGAGTCTGATGCTATCCCCTTCTCGCTTCATCGTCAAGCTTGCCGCCGTGGCTTCCGAATGCTTGACAATGTTGTTAGTGCTTTCCTGTGCGATACGGAAAAGATTCATCTCCGTTTCGCGTGACAAAGCTCCTTCGCATGGATCTAGTTCGCTGGTGAAGTGAATGCCCGATGCTCCCGCCACGCGGTTCACCATTTCCTGTATGGTGTTTGCGAGTCCAATCCGATCTAAATGATACGGCCCCAAGTTATAGGCGATCTCGCGAACTTCTTTGATAGCATGTGCGGCTGTGGTTTTGATCTCTTCCAACTCTTCCTTCGCGGCGGCATTCGCAGGAAGCTGGCCGGACCCCAATAACGCCCAGTTGCGGATAATGACCAGGCTTTGGCCCAGGCTGTCGTGCAGCTCGGAGGCGATGCGCCGGCGCTCGTTTTCCTGTATCGAAATCAACTGCCTTGCGAACGTTTCCTGTGCCGCCTGTTGCCGCTGTAGTTGAGAGATGCGGTATTGATGGCCGAACCACGCCATACTCACCAAGCCAAGCATGACCGAAATCAGAAACCACCAACTGCGGTAAAAGGGCGGCAACACGATGATAGCTAAACTCTGGCCTTGCCTGTTCCAAACTCCATTGCTGTTTGCCGCGGTGACGCGGAACGTATAGTGGCCGGGCGGGAGATGCGAGTAGAAGGCGGCGCGCCGGGTATCAGCATCGGTCCACTCAGTATCTAGTCCTGATAACTGATAAAGAAACCGCTTCTGTTCCGCCCGTTAAAAATTGACGGCTGTGTAATTGATCTCTAATTCTTCCTGCCCCGGCTGGATACGAATCTCGTGGGAGCAGCTTACAGACTGATGATTGAGCCGGCAGCCTTCAATGAAGACTGGCGGAGGATGCGAGTCAAAAGTGATTTTCTCCGGACAGAGCACCGCCAGCCCGTCTTGCGTAGGAAGGAGCAGCGTGCCGTCACTCATTTGAAAACCAGCCGGCCGTCCATACCCCTGGCAGTTGGTGTCACTGAATCCGTCCGCTTTGCCGAGATGCAAGGCCGTAACGCGAGACAGCAGGCCCTTCGTAAAAGCATTGAGTTGTTCCTTGCGCACGCGAGAAACTCCTCTCGTGCAGGTCAACCAGAGAAAGCCGGCCCGGTCCTCAAAGATTCTCCGAATATCGTCCGAATACAAGCCATTCTGAGCCGTGATGTGCTGAAAGCGGCCGTGTTCGAAACGGTTCAAGCCGCCGTCGGCGGTACCAATCCAGAGAATGTCTTCCTTGTCTCTATAGAGAGTTAGAACGTGATTGGAGGATAAGCCGTCAGACTCGGTCCAGATCTTCCCCTGACCACTTTGGAAAAACAGTAATCCATCATCGGAAGCAGCCCAGATGCCTCCGCCTGGATCGGCGAGTAATTCTCGAACCTCAGCGATCGCACCGCCATTCACGCTCGTATAATGCTGCAGGGTAGAGTGGTGCAGGCGATACAGGCCTTTTCCTCCAAACCAAAGATCACCATCCCGATCGCGGATTATTGTGTTGATCTGGCTATTAATAGAACGGAGGTCTGGGCTGAGGTCACGAAACCTGCCGTTCTGAAAGAAAGCAAGTTGTTCGGCGTAGCTTACCCAAAGCGATCCGTCTTTGTCCAGCAACAGCGAGGTAATCGTTTGCGCGTCAAACCGTTTTTCCGGTGAGTGCCGGCGAAAGAAGGATTGCCAGACTCCGTTCCCGAAAGTATGAAGGCCCCGGCTGGCTGCCCAAATCCGGCCGGTGTGATCGGCCAGAACCGAGGAGATCCGATTGGCCGCTAAGCCACCCGGAAGATGGAGCATGCGGACGTCCTGCTTGTCGAGCCGATGCAGCCCTTCATTGAGTGTTCCGATCCAAAACTCATGATCCTTATCCTCGAACACGGTGAACCACGTTGGCGTGGAAAGCCCATGGAACAGTGTGAACTGCCCGTCTTTCCAGAAGCCGGTATGACCCTGCGGGTCTGTAATCCACAGCCGCCCGGAACGATCTTGAAAGCAGGCAAAACTACCCACAGGCAAACCCCGAAAGACCGTCAAGCGTCCGCGGTCCACGCCAAACACTTCCTGCTCCCTTCCAATAATCTTGAACCAGATACGGTGCCGAGAGTCTTCGATGATCCGGTCCAGCTTCACGTTCTGAGGTTGTGTGATTTCCGGCGGCATGGGAAGCATGGACCACTGGCCGTAAGCGAATCTTTGCCATCCTGAAGGCGTGAACCGCCACAGCCCCAAGAGGTGGGGATCCAAGCCGAAGCCGAGATTTGAGGGAGCAGTGAGGTAAGGATTAAAGGGCGAACCGGGAGCGGGCGCGAGGAGGGTAACTTTCCCTGCTTTCCAAGTGGAAAGACCCGGCTCTGTAAAGATCCAAATCGTGCCGGTGCTGTCCTCGTCAATACGGACAACGTGATTATTCGGCAGACCATTCTGGGTGGTATACGCTGTAAACGAGCCGTGAAAGTAGCGAATGGCTCCTCCCTGCCACGTCGCAGCCCAAAGTGCGCCTTCGTGGTCGACGGTCAGACCGAGCGCCGCGAAATTCGTGCTCTTCAGGGCCGGTGTATTGGTGCGGTCGAAAAGTTTAAACTGTAGTCCGTCAAAACGCAGCAGACCCCCGTGCGCCAGCAGCCAGAGATAACCGTCCGGCGTCTGCTGAATGCCAAGGGTCCAATTACTGGGCAGGCCATTATCGGTCGTCCACCGATCAAAGCGATACTGCGCCGAGAGAGTGCTGTGAAGGAAATAAACGAGGCACGTGAAAACGGGAATGACCCGTATGAACCCGGATCGAACAGTTCGCAGCAGACGCACAGCGTGTAACGATTTTATCCTGACGCCGAACGACTGATACGGCAGAAACACGTATCTAAGAAGGCTGTTCGTACAACGAGCCTTGCCGTAGTTTCTCCAGCGCGGCCGGGAGATCACGAGCGAGTTCGACTTCTGTCACATGAACTTGCGCCATGCCAATCACTGTAGTGCTTTATTCTAACTTGCGTGCAAGACCAAAAAACTCACTACTGCTGTTGTTGCTGCTGTTGAGCCATCATGATCTTCTCGGCTTCCTGGTCCTTTTCGAGAAACCGCGACCACTCCTCATCGGAGGCAAATTCCTGCTCCGGAGGTAAAAGCGCTTCTGACGGGGTCACCCGCACACGCACCTGCAATTCCGTTTCCGCTGATCCCTTCATAACCCCGAGGGTCGGAGGAACATCGGCATAATCACGCCCGATCGCCGTCCGAATATGGCGGCTGCCCGCCAGTAAGTTGTTTGTGGGATCAAAACCGACCCATCCCACACCTGGCAGCAGCGCTTCCAGCCAGGCATGCGTCGCGCCGTCGCTCGAACGGTCATGGTGCTCCGAATCATGATGCAGATAACCGCTCACATAACGGCACGGAATCCGCAGATGCCGCACCAGCGCGATCATGATATGGGCAAAATCCTGACACACTCCTTGACGCGACCGTAACGCGTCTTCGATCGGTGAATCAACATTTGTGCTCGCCTTTACATAGCTGAACGACTCATATAAATCGCTGTTCAATTCTTGCAAAAGCTGCAGCGGGTCACGGCCCCCGCGCGCATGAATGCCAAACTCGCGCGCCAGCATTTCCAGTTCCGGCGAGGGGCGGGCAAAGTGACTGGGCCGCAGCATGTCCCAGTAGTCCTCTTCCTCAATCATGCGGTCCAGGTCGGACCATGCATTCGCCCCAAGCGACAGCGGCAGCGCGTCAGGCGGATCAACTTCCACGAGAGCATCGGCGATGATCGTCAATTGACGGTGCGAAGCCGGGATATCAAAATGGTGAACCAGGTTCCCTAAATGGTCGGTATAGGAGAAGATGCGCGACCGCGGGCT
>CAXUBB010000224.1:0-8649 GCA_964249105.1 uncultured Bryobacteraceae bacterium
GCATTCCGCCAGCTTGCCCTGGATACCGGAGTTCCGAACTTATCCTGGTATCTGGCTAGAATTTCATCGCTCGTATAAGTGCCGTCCAGATGGCTGAGAAGAAATACTTCCTTGATTCCCATGCGAAAGTATTTGCCGGTGACCGTGTGCTTTGCCAAACGCATGGTAGCGCCCGCAATATACTCCTCGGGCCCGAACATCACCTTGGCGCTTAAGCGCGGCAATGTTTCTGTGGATGTTTCGTCGGCAGCCTTCTCCAACGCCGCGAGAGTTTCGGCGCTCATACATTCACGTCCAGTGCCCTCACGATGAGATGGGCCAAATAGACTTCTTCGAGAATCAGGACGCCCAGACGGTTATTCATCATATGGACGTAGCTGTTAAGCAGCCGGCGAATGGCCTCCTCCGAGGAGGTTGCCGCCGGACGAAGCGCCAAACGACCTTCCTCGAAGAGGAGCAAGATGTGTTCGCGTAGCCAGAATGCGTGCCGCAGCCATTTGCCGAGCGCTCCCGACTCAGTTGCCTCCAGGCGTTCATGAATCTGCTGCACCTGGGCAAAATGCGCCCGAATGCGCCCCGCTTGCAGTTCATACAGACGGTCGAATCCCTCAACAATCTGCGTCGGCACGGAGAGCGCCTGCCAGCGTTGCGCGTATTGCCGGAAGAATCCCACTACCTGCTCTTTGTCTCCATAGAAAACCGCAGCGAAGTGGAGCATTAACTGGAGCGCCAGCCCTAAAGTGCTGGTGCGGATGTGGCTATTCGACTCCCGTATCGCTTCGAGCGCAATCGTGCTTGAAACATGGAAATGTTCTTCCGATAATTCAATACCGTGCGGCCCTCCGTAGCGGTCATACTCCGGGCGATACGGCACGTAGGAGTACGAATTGTTCTCCGCGAGCGGGATCTGGCCTTCCGGCCCAAAAATGCGAATGAACTCGTCGCTCCCATACTCATACTCAAAAAGCGTCCGCATCAGCGGGGCCATTACTGCCGGGTCCGGATCGAAAAGTGATGGCTGTTCGTCAAGGAACCGTTCAATGAAAGGCTCCAGCACTTCGCGGAGTTCCCGGCTCCCGACGCCCGCAGCCGGAAGAAGCCGCAGTCTTACATGCGCGCCTCCTTCCCAGTAACGAATGAAAAAGTAGCGGGACAGCGCTCCCGCTGACTTCAGCCGTTCAATGGCGGGATCGACGCAGCCGAGCAGGACGGCGCGCAGATCGTTCGTATTGTGGTAAATGTGAACGCTCAAGTAATTACGATCAGTGGTGGTCATAGTCAGCAGCTCTGGGTAATTTCCACAACGCATTCCGATACATAAGCATCGCCGTTGTGGGTTAACATGGCATTCCGGCCTGAAGGCAACATTTCCGTGAACCGGATGCAGCCTTGGGTTTCGGAAATCAGCTTCTCGAACAGAGAAACGCAGAATGGATTTTCAAAATCGACAAAGAACGGTTTCTGCGGCCCTGCGAGAAGGGCGGCTCCGCGCTCGTCGGGACTGCCCTGTTCCGTGCTTTCGGCGCGAATAAACTTTGCGAATACCTCGACCGGTATGCCCGTCTCATTCCTCCATCGGTACAGCCGAAGCAGATATTCAAAGTCCTTTTCCTGGGCCGTGCGTTTCGGCAGCGCGCCGGTATTGATGGTCCACTTCGCGCGTTCGATCACAACCTGCTTGTAACGGATGCGAGGCTGTGAGAGCACTTCGCTCCCGGCGGGAAATTGCTTGGGCGCGAGTTCCGAGTGCAATACGGTCGGCGGAGAGAAGTGCAGGAACAGAGTTTGCAGCTCCGGCAGAACCAGAGGATAAAGCGAACCTAAATAAAGCGGCACGATGCGTTTCCCAAGGCGCCGGCAGAAGAGATAAACTTCGTCGGCATCGCTGTCATATCGCAGATCTATTTCGGAGACATGGATCTGTTTGTCGGGCGGCGCGATGCCGCGTTCTCCAGGGTGAACGATTTCCGCGTCGGCAAGAAGGCCATGCTGATTGAGGTTGGTTTCATGACCGCCTTGAAACTCCGCGAAGAGAGTGTCTGGCGTTTGCAAAGCGGAAAGATTGGAGCGAAGGAGTTCTTCCAGCGAATGCTGTCCGCTTTCAGCAAAAAGATGGGAGAATCGCGTGTACATGCAGCCAAGACCGCCGTAAACGTGATTGAGAACCGCCAGCATTCTGTCTCCGCTTTGGGCGTTTCCGGCTGCTTGAAAAAAGAAAGAGTTAGACAGCAGGCGATGACGGCGAAGCATGTCCGCGCCGATGCTCTCCACGCACTCGGAGGAAAGTTCTATTTCGCCCGCGCCGGTTGGGGATGCAAGTTGCTCTTCAATTTCCATTGACAACTTCGCCCGGGCGTCCAGAATGGCGGTGATCTCAGGCAGGCGCAGCGGATTCAACACGCCGCCGCCAAATGGGTTGTGATGATCCCTTTTTTTTGACGCCTCAGCTGTGGCTTGCTGATAGGGCCGATAGAAGGCTTCGTGAAAGTAATCAGAAAAATCAAGAACATCCCGGCATATGCCGGAGCGATACTTTTTCTTGAAGATGGATTTCAGGCTTACCTTTGATATCAGCAGCGGATCGAATAAAGAGAACAGCCGCTGCAATTCCGCCAGGTTGGATAACGGTTCCCGCCACTTGTCTTTGTTGATGGACAGGGCGGTGCAACTCGCCCTTGCATCCTCATAGAGGACCGGAGTAGGCAACGAAGCGGCGCTTCGGGCCGATTGGAGAAGCTGCATGGCTTCCAGTTCCACCGATTGCAGAAGCTTTGGCCGGACAGGAAGATCCGCTGTTTCAAATTCTTTTGTTTGTTGCTGAATCCGTTTAACGCCTCTGGCGATCTCGTTCAACGACGGATCATCCATGCTTGCTAACTCATGGGCGAAGCGCGACCAGTATTGCCGGTCAAAGATGGACTGCCGGACGCCGGCCACGACCAGAAAACCGTTTTCCACCAGGATGCGGGTGTATTGCGCGGCTTCGTTCGCCGTGAGTTGAAGGCAGCTTGTTAAAGCATCTTGAATGTCGGCCACTCTCATCGGGCCGCGCTCTCTTATCAGGGACAACAATAATTCGAGCGACGGCGTGAGATGAATCGTGAACTTATGTTCGGTAACCCGGCTATGCACCGGGCCGTTGGCCGCGATGGGCGTCTCCGTGCGTTTCCAATACTTAACGCGGTTTCCGCTGACCTCGGCCCCGTCCTGAACAGTAAGCCGCAGTTGGGGGTAATCGAGCACGTTTTGCGTGATGGCTTGCGCCACGCGCGATAGAATCCCAACGTTTGGCTTTGCGGCGCAGCGCACCTCGCGGGATTCAAAGTTCGGCGTCGCGGGGTGTCGGGCATCTCCGGTAAAGTGGACCAGGCACACCGGCGTGAGCGTGCTGAAAGGCGAAGTCTTGTGAGTGGTCCGGAATAAGTAGGAAAGCAAGGTGCGCTCGGTCCGGCGGAGCTTGCGATCCATTGGCTTGCTGCCGGAGCGGACGTAATCTTCCAACGTTCGCTCAAAAGAGGGACTCGATAGCAGTAAACCTTTCCGGAAATCAGGGAAACAGACTAGCTGCCGCAGCTCCTTACGCCCTTCCGAGACCGACTGCTGCAAACGCTGTTCCGCGTCGGCATGATGATTTTCCAAATCATCTTTCGTTTCACCCCAACGGTTGAGCGTTGCGCGTGCTTGGGAGTCCAAGTTCGCAGCCGCAAGCTCCCAATCGGCTCCGGCGGGTCTTCGTCCATTGAAGACGCTTCGCCGAACGGCCAACAGCGCATGTTGCAGCGCCGGGTTGCCGTTAGCTTGACTCACTGCCGTATGCAGTAATCCGCTTAGGCCCTGCGCCAGAGAAGAAAGCGTTAGTTGAAGCGAGCACGACCGGGCTAAATCCGCCGCGAGGCGTGAACCTTTTAGACGGTCAGCGCCGGAAATCGGGAGACCTCCTACCCGTAAGAGAAGACCGTCCGACACATAGGGGCAAACCCCGGTCGGTTCTGATGAAGAGGTCGGCATTATAAAGCTGGTTTCCATGTGGGCACATCCGGGAGGAGTTGAAAGTTAAAAAGTTCTACCTTGTTTTGGGCTTCGCTCAGGTAAATGGCCAGAAACACGTTCTGATCCGGCGGCAGAAGCAGCACCTGTTTTACCTGTTGCGCGCGAACGCCCAGTACGGCTCCGCAATCGAGCTTTGAAGCAGCGGCTCCCACATAGGTTAGCTGCGCCACCATGCCCACATACGCGTTCAGGATGCGATAACCGCGAGCTCCGTAGCGCTCGACCACCTTCGGCAGAACGCCGCTCACAAAAAGGATGCAAGCCGCTTCGTCTATGTTGTAGTTCGTCATTGAGTAGGTGCTCTGCCACACTTCGGGAGGCTTACTTGGGATCGGCTGGAGAGAGTTGGTTCGAGGCTCCCATTGGTAAGCGCCGTTTCGAAGGCCATCGACCCCGTTAACTTGCACTGCCAGTTGCAGGCTATTTTCAGGAAGCGGCTCACGGACGTTGGAAGACCGGATCTGGTCCGAAACAAATTGCAGCAACTCCTGTATGGCGGCAGCTTTTACCTTTGATGCGCCATGCATGCTGCACCAAGCCGAACGCCTGGCAAGCAACACGCTCGGCAGCGCATTGCGCACCAAATCTTTAAGCCCGGAGAACGGCTGAGCCGTAACGCCGCATGGCGTGTTCTCTTTCACCAAAGGTTCCGTGCAATTGGCGGGCTGTGCGGTCTTTACCCTGTCAGATCCGAGAAGCGTTAAACGATGCACTTCCACGAGTTCTCGTGGAATGTTGATGTGCCGGGATCTTTGCCACGGCTTCTGCACGCCGGATTTCTCGTGACCGGCCTCTTTGCCTCGCGCTTCAGTCGCGGCGCGAGTCTGCCCAAGCCCCACAACGGCGAATACGCTTTCACTTTCACCGTTAGCGCCAATCACGGAATTTGCCAGTGAATCGTCGAACACCAGCGAACTGCCCTGGCTAATACCTAGCGCTTCACAACCTAAACTCAGAGTTGCCAGCATGACGCCGACATCTTCGCTACAAACGTGATAGCCGAAATTGTGATATTTGAAGCAATTCGCCCAGAAATCGACGGATAGCAGCAGGTACAGCGGGCAACTTGCGGACGCGGAGTTTCCGGCGATTGATTGCGTAATCTTCGAAGTCCAGTCCCCATAACGCACGGGCACCAGCCCATGCTGCGCCGCCGAGTAGTGATAAACGCCTGCGCCCATTTGCTGCTGTTGACCGGCTACCAGGTAAAGCTGTACCGGATATAAGCCGCCGCCGGACGCGCTTCCCCGCGCATACTCCTGCTTCGTAAATTGCATGGAGGCAGGATCGCTATTCCAAGTCAAGTCCACTTTTCTTCGCAGTGGGCCAATGGCCATATAAAGCAGAACAGCAAGTTGCGCCAAGGACGGTGCGTCCTCTTTGTTGACGCACGAATTCAGCAGCTCTTGATAAGTGCGGTACAGGCGCGCCGGACTTGGCAACGGAATCCTGGACGCCTGCGGGTATAAGCGGAAACGGGCCGGCCGGTCCTGCCAGTTTGGCCGGTGAGATGCCGGCACTACCTCGTCCAGCCCGTCAGCGCGGCGGAAGATACGTTCCGCGAACGCGAGGATCTGTTCCTCAGCTTGAGAGTTTGTCATGATGGAAACTCGCTATGCTCTGAAAAGTAAATGCGCGTCCGGGTTTATGGGAACGGATGTGGAAGGGGATTCAATCCGCCCTCATCAACAGGAGAAAGCCCCGCCGCTTCCGGCGCGGAATAAAGCCGCGGCAAGCGCTCAACCCGATTCCGGGGAAATCCAAAGTCGATGGGGGCAAGACCCGGAACAATCATCCGTACCGTCTTCAGGTTCAGCTCGCGCTGTTCGCGCGTTGTTAAATCGACGGCAATAACATCCTGAACTCCGCAGCGGGTTAGTTCAGAAAGACACCGGTTCAGGTCGGCGGCGATATCTCCGCCTGAATGCCACTCGCGGTCAGCGGGAAACGCTTCGTCCATCGAACGCCTGAGGGGATTGCCGTCGATCCACTCTGCTTTTTCCGCCATCTGCGGAAGCCCGTACAGCAGGCCATGATCGGCAACCGTTTTTACCAGCAGATAGTCAGCCGCTAACTTGCGGATATGATCCTGCTTGGCCTGCATCAGGGAAGGAATCTCCACAATGGAAGTGGCCGCTTCGAGCAAAGCTCCCCGCACGGCTTCCGTAGCGTCGGTATTAGCCGACGCGCCCACCACCATGGCTCCGATTTCGCGGTCGCGCCGCCTTCCAATGGCAATCACAGCCGGTATCTTCAAATCCAAACGCGCATCGAGAAGCGACAGTTCGTAGCCCAGGAGCTTGACCCGATCTAAAATCAACCTGGTTTTGCGATCAGTGCAACTGGCCGGGTCGATGCGGGGAAATGCCAGCTTGCGATACCAGGCAATCACAAAACTGTCGCGCTCCAATAATTCAAACAGCCCGCGAAGAATGGCCTCCTCATAGCAGGAACCCAAGGCGCATCCGCTTGAATTGTTGTCGATCAGTTTGACTGTTGTTTTAGGAAGTCGGTCATAGTACACCAACTGCTTGGGAACCAGAACGGATCGCTTTGACAGAAGCGAGAAGCCCCACACCCAGGCAATGGGAAGATCGGGGTTATAGCGCGTCAAGCCGAGCGGCAGCTCGTAACACTTCTCGTTGTAGGCAAAGCAGAGCGCCGGGTCCATGGCCTCCGCGCTCACATTGTTATAGCTGTCCACGACAGCGGTGCGAGCCGGGTGAGCCAGCATGCCCGCCTGCCGCTCCAATGCTTCCAACACTCCCGCCGTTCTGCTTTCATCCGTGCGCGTGCATAATCCGCTCCAGGTGACGGTGCGCGGCGGCACCTCATAAGCGCGTTGAGCATACTGCCCGAAAACCGGCGCTGTTACTGATTGCGCGTACCCCGGAATGGCATGCAGCGCCGCCACGCCGCAAACAGGGTTGATGAGCGCCCGCACGGGCAAGGTGTATTCAGCGAGGCCCTTCATGCGACCTTTGCCGCTGCGCGCTTTTACCTGTTCGCGCAGTTGGAGCACCGCGCTGTCGGCCGACACAGCTTCCTGTGTCGGGCAACTGCCGCAGAAGGAGTCAGCCATGAGTTCGCTGCTGGTAATGTGCTGTGAGATCTGATGAATCGAGAAAACCTGATACGTTCTTGAATCGGACGTTTCCTGGCGGGCTACCAGTGACTTGGCCAGCAGACTGACGTTCTCTAAAACAGGCCCCATCAGGTACGGGGAGTCGTTAGTTTCAAATCCAAAGCCCAAGGTCATCGATTCCTGCTCGGAGTTACTGAGCGCTGACCAGAGCCTGCGGTCAAGGCACTCCGGACAGGGAGCGGATGCGGGCTGGAACAGCGGCAACGGAAAGAGCGAAAGGTAGATGCGCGCCGGTACTACCCGGACCACAAGCAAGCGGGTTGCCTCCGGCGCATCACTCACAATGGCAGTTTCCTGAAGCTTGCGGGCGAAGCTGGTGCGACCCAGAAACTGCACGTCAAGCCGCAAGGCCGAGCCTGGAAATTGCAGCGCAAGACATCCGTGCAAGGCGCTCAAAATCGCTTCATTAGTGACCTCGCAGTATTCGGCTGAGTACATATTTTCCTTCCGTGATTTCTATTTCTGTGATGCCTTCAAAACCTGGATGCGAGCACCACGCTCACCATGTGGAACGTTTCAGTTAAACGAATATCCGGCGGCGTCACATCACACCAGAGCAGGCTTTTTCCCTGTGCGGCAAGATGAGCGGTGAACTGTTCGAACGATCTCTCGCTGTCTTCTCCGAGGATCGGCGCGTGACCGTCCACTTCGATAAAGAACTCAGCTTGGGCGCGAAGCCCGTCGTATGCCGGGATGTCTCGCCACTGCCGTCCGCTGCGGGACAACTGATTGCGCGCAATGATCTCGGCGAGAGCCCCTTCCAGCGCCCTTGATATAGAAAATTCAGTCGCGATGATGAGTTCGTCCACACGGCACAACGGCTCGCCGTTTTGCGGTAGAGCGACAGCCGAGTAAACGCCTTCATCCGGCGAAACAATCACGAATGGCGGATTGCTTAAGCCAAGATGTTCTGCCGTGGAGAGCAGATACTCCATGTTCTGGCTGAGCGCAAGGGCGTTCCGGTCCCAACGCCGGGCGCGTAGTGAACCATGCACCAGACTGATAATCGCAAGGCGCTGGTAAAGCGAGAGCACCGCGGAGCGCAAAGCGCCGGTTTTTTCCAAGTCCACTCCCAAACCTGCGGAACGGTCGAACCAGCCTTCGGAATCAAAATCAGGGTGAACGGCGCCGGCTGGAACGAGCACGGTTTCAGAGGTTTGCAAGTCGATCAGTTCCAGGTAACTGCTGGTAACTGCGGGAGACCAGGAGTTGCCCAGCCAGCCCACTATTTGGCTGGGATCGATCCTTTTCCTGTCTCGACTGTAGGTTCGCAATGCCATGTTCCTGAGACTGATAGGAGCTGATAAACAAGCCTTGGCTGCAATGCCTTTCCGGAGGGCATGGAGGCGCGCCGCATCGCTATGCTCCAGGCTCCAGCCCATGGCAACGCAGTTTCGTTTCCCTTCAATTTCCGTTGCCGGCAGGCAAAACGCGAGCGGGCTCAAGCGCAATGG
>CAXUBB010000224.1:8659-8899 GCA_964249105.1 uncultured Bryobacteraceae bacterium
ACTTCTGAAACAGGCCAAATTCCTCATCAAAATAGGGTAGCCACTTTCCGAGGCACTCTTTCGGAGAATTGTTCGTTGCTTTTGCGCTGTATGCTTCCTGTTCCTTGTTCGGCCAGGACGGCACTTGCAGGCACGCGCCGCAATCGGGATGCGGCAGCACGGCCTTGGTCTCGGTTTCGAGCGTGGATAGATTTTGTTTTAACAGCCGGGAGCGCGTTTCCCCTTCCGGCTGACCGATAC
>CAXUBB010000225.1:0-8896 GCA_964249105.1 uncultured Bryobacteraceae bacterium
AAGTATGCCCCTTCCGCTAACTGGCCGCGCGCTTCGGGAGGAATCCAAAGTTCCGCGCCGCGCAATCGCTCTGCTGCCTCAATGCTGTCAACGCCCCGAAATTTCAGGACCCAATCTCCCTTATGCTCCCAGGCGGATTCCAATTCAAGAGGAAGATCACTGCCGTTCGCTAATCGAACCTGGGCGCCTTTCAGATTTTGGAAACGGCCCGGAACATCCGTTTGGGATTTGGCGAGAACCTCGCCCCGAATCCCACGCGCACGGAAGATGTCCGCAATGACAACTCTCCCTGTGTCCACTATTCCAGGATTTCGAGCGAAAAGCGCCGATTCAACTTGGTCCCGACGGCGCTCAGCAGCGTGCGAATGGAGCGGGCAGTCCGGCCTTGTTTACCAATCACCTTGCCCAAGTCTCCCTCCGCCACGCGCAGTTCGAACACCGTCGCATGCTCACCGGCGATCTCGTTCACCACTACTCCAGCAGGCGCATCCACCAGCGCTTTGGCGATCTCTTCCACAAGCGTTTTCACGCCATTCCCGTCATTCATTTTCTACCCTTGAGGCCTGCTTGGCGTGGCAGGCTCACGTGCCGTAAAGGCGCTTATCTGTTAAACAGCAGCGGGCGTTTCCGGCGTGCTCGTCTTGAGCAAGCGGCTTACGGTATCGGATGGCTGTGCGCCATTCTTTACCCAAAAATCGATGCGGTCGCGATTTAACTGCACTTGGGCAGGCTTCGCAATCGGATTATAATGGCCGACCACCTCTACCGAACGACTGTTGCGAGCGCGTTCCTTTTCAATCACGACCACGCGATAGGTGGGCTTTTTCTTAGCGCCAAAACGCGCCAGGCGAATCACTAACATCTTAATCTTTTCTTTCTCTATTCTTACAAATCTCAGAACGCTCAGAAGCCGGGAAGGCCAGGAAAGCCGGGAATCTTCATTTTTCCCATTTTCTTGCCCAGAAGACCGGCTTGCCCGATAAAGCTCTTCATCATTTTACGCGCTTGCGCGTACTGTTTTAACAAACTATTGACATCCTGAACGCTGGTTCCGCTTCCCTTGGCAATCCGACGCCTTCGGGAGCCATTAATAATCATATGGTTCCGGCGCTCATGCGGGGTCATAGAATCGATAATCGCCACGACGCGCCCCACTTCACTTTCGTCAATTTTGGCGTTCTTCAGTTCTTTCAACGGCCCGATTTGGGGCATCATGTCCAACAGACCGCCCAGAGATCCCAGCTTTCGAATCTGCTTGATCTGCTCACGAAAGTCTTCCAGCGTGAAATCGTCACCCAGCAGTTTTTCCTGCATTTTCTCCGCTGTTTTCTGGTCAATATTTTCCTGGACCTTGTCAATCAGCGAGAGGACATCACCCATGCCCAGAATGCGGGAAGCAACACGATCGGGATGAAAGGCTTCGAGCGCATCGGTTTTCTCTCCGACCCCGACGTATTTCAAAGGCTGCCCTGTGATGGTACGGATGGATAAGGCAGCGCCACCACGGGCATCGCCATCCATTTTGGTCAGAATGACGCCCGTAATGCCAAGTTGCTTGTGAAACTCATCAGCCGAGCGGACCGCATCCTGCCCCGTCATAGCATCAGCCACAAACAGAATTTCAGTCGGATGCAGAGCCTCTTTCAGTTCACGCAACTCCCCCATGAGCTGTTCATCAATATGCTGACGGCCTGCCGTATCCACCAGGAGGACATCGCGCCCGGTTTGTACTGCCTCGCGCCGGGCTGACCGGGCCAGTTCCAGGGGTTTTGTTTCTTCCGGCGCGCCCTCGTAGATCGGAGCACCGACATTCTTGGCCAAAATGCTCAACTGATGGCGGGCGGCAGGACGATAAACGTCCACGGAGACCAGTTCCGGCTTGCTGCCTTCCTTGCCCAGAACGCGAGCCAACTTAGCGGCGCTGGTTGTCTTGCCGGAACCTTGCAGACCGACAATCAGAATCACGGTCGGCGGCTCGTTCGCAAAACGAAGCCGGGACTGGTGACCGCCCAGCATTTTAGTCATTTCATCGCGGACAATTTTGACAACCTGCTGGCCCGGAGAAAGGGCAGTGAGCACCTCTTCGCCCATGGCCTTTTCCTTAACTTGTTCGATGAACTGCTTAACAACCTTGAAATGAACGTCAGCTTCGAGAAGCGCGACCCGGATCTCGCGTAACGCCTCGTCCATATTGGCAACGGTCAGTTTTCCTTCGCCGCGCAGGTTCTTAAAAACCCGCTGGAGCTTGTCGGACAGATTATCGAACATGGTTCAAAGCTAAAGGTAAGTCGGATTCGCAGGAAATCAGGGATGCTCTTGGGACGCACTTCCGGCCCGAGAGTGATTTCCCCGGCTACAGCCTGAGTATAGCGAATTTACCTGCCCTACAGGAGCTATCGAGCCGGTTTTAGATCCCAAAACGAATCAAAATCCGCTTCCGAAACGGCAGATTTCGGTATTCACAAACAAGGTGGAAAAAATTTCCGCCCTATTATGAACAATTTACAAGGTAATTTTTACCTGGGCAGGGTTTTGCACTGGCAATCTTGTGTGCGTAAAGGACATCAGCCATGCATAACCCAGTAATCATCGACGCAATTATCACCGTTTTGCAGACCCTTTTTGGCTGCTAAAATTTAGTTTTTTAGAGACGCAAGTTGCTTTGCGTTCTTTCCTGATAATGGTAAAGTATTGTCCAAAGCTCATAAGTTTTCCTGGATAATCTCTGCCTTTTAGATTAGAAAAGAGGCGGTTGCTGAATTGGCAACTGCCTTCTAAGGCGCTGGCTCTGCTCTGTTATGTGCATGTCGGCCTGCTTACGGCGGGTCAAATCCAGCAGCCTCCTCCTCCAATCAGTAATTTTGACCGTGCCATGGCTCTGGGGAGAAATCTTCGGAAAGCCGGCCAGTACGGAAACGCGATTAACGCTTTTCGTAATGCCGCACGCATTGCGCAGACGGACGAAAATCTTACGAAGCAAGCGCAGGCACTCTTATCTGAAAGTGGTTGCGAAATCCGTCTTTTCCGATATGCCACCGCCCTTAAAACGATTGACAGCGCACACGAGCTGGCATCACGAGCGAACGACAATACCGTTCTTGGAGGGTTGATTAACAATCGAGGTTTAATCTACTCTCAACTTGGTGATTTCCAAGCCGCAGAGCGAGCTGCTGATGAAGCAGTCCGGTTCTTAAGCTACTCACCTAAGCAGGACTACTTAGTACAAGCCCTGATAAATAAGGGAGAAATCCAGTTTGGTATACATTCTTCCAATCAAACATCACGTCAGATTTCTCCAGAAGGGCAGGAAGCCTTTGCGCAAGCTATTGATATTGCCAAGAAAAACAAGCTTCTCAGCTTAGAAGCGACGGCTTCCGATGATTTAGGAATCTGGCTTGTTCTCGGTGGCGATATTCCTCGCGCGGAAACCCTGCTTCAACATGCTTATCAGGTAAGAAAGGCGCAAGGAGATGAAGATAACCTAGCGGTTTCAGAGGAGCACTTAGCAGAGTTAGAGTTTCAAAAAGGTCCCGCTTTCCTTCATTCAGCTTTAGAACATATCAATAAGTCACTCGCCTCAAACAGCGTAGTACTCAAAAATAACCCGCAACACTATCCTCTTCACATTCGAGGCCAAATCCTGCTCGGCTTGGGCCAAAAGGAGAAGGCCCTCCTGGAATTCCGCCATGCCGTGCATGCGGCCGATTTGTGGCGGCAGAGCGCCTTGCCCGGCGACGCCACCAACACGCATACCGTCGCGGAATTGCAAGACGTCTATCACGACTACGCCGAGCTCGCCGCCGAACTGTCGATTCAACAGCATGATCCCTCGCTGGCGGCCGATGCTTTTGAAGTGCTGGCCCGCAATCGCGCCGCCAGCTTGCGTGAGCAATTGACCCGCTCCTACAGCCGCAAATTCCTCCTCTCACCCGCCTATTACGAACTGCTGCAAAAACTACAAACGGCGCAGGCCGATGTCACGCTCGAGAGCAATCCCGCCAAAAGCCGTGAGAATGAAAGAAAACTGTCCCAAATTCGCGCCGACTTAAGTGATTTTGAAAATAGAATCGGCTTACAGCAGAATTTTCTGTCCGGCCCTGAGATCAATCGTTACCAGAATTCACTTAAGGGTATCCAGTCCAAATTAGGCGGAAACGAAGCATTGCTCAGTTTTAGCCTGGGCAGCCGGAAGTCTTTTTTATGGACGATTACCAGCAGCGAGTTAAGAGTACACGAGTTGCCGCAGCAAGCCATCATTGAAAAGGAAGCCAACGACTTCTCACGGGCGGTCGCCGGGAAGTGGCTGAACCGCGGCTCCGTGGGCCAGACGTTCAGCCGCACCCTGTTCGGCCCGATTGCTCCCTCCGTGGCGCGCAAGCCGAATTGGTTGCTGACAGTCGATGGAAAGCTGCTCGACAAGGTTCCCTTTGCCGCGCTGCCGATTTCCGCCGAGAACGGCAGTGTGAAACCGTTAAGCGCCGTTCATAGCCTGCGTTTCCTGCCGAGCGCCCTGCTGGTTTGCGCTCCGAAAGCTCCCCAAACGGTCAACCGTTTCGTGGGAGTGGGCGATCCCATTTACAATCGTGCCGATGCCCGCCGGGAGCAAGCTCCTGCCGCCGCCAAGCCGAAGGGGACCAACTCGCTCACGACCCTGGCGCGACTGGTCGGAAGCGAACGGGAGATTCAAGCGGCGGCCCAGGCCAGCGGTCTGGCACAGGCGGAAATGTTGACCGGGAAAAACGCCTCAGGAGCCGAACTCCGCCACGCGTTAATCGCTCCCCCGGAAATTTTGCACTTTGCGGTTCACGTGGTGAGTCCCAAGGACCGCCCCGGAGAAGCCGCCCTAGCGCTGAGCTTGACTCCCCAGAACGTCCCGGAACTGCTGACCGCCGAAGCGGTGGCCACGTACCGGATCCCGGGAAGCCTAGTTGTTTTAAGCGGCTGCGCGTCCCAGCAGGGCGAGGTGCTTCCCGGCGCGGGTTTGGTGGGATTAAGCCGGGCCTGGCTGCTGGCCGGAGCCTCCGCCGTGATTGTGAGCGCCTGGCCCACGCCCGATGATTCCGGCCAGTTCTTTTCTACTTTTTATAGCCATTTGCAGAAGACCGCCGGCCCGATGGCTCGACGGGCGGCCCTCGCGCTGCAACAAACTCAGTCCGATATGCAAGGCAGCGGCGGCTATCGCGGTGATGCCTCATTTTGGGCAGCCTACTCGATTATTTCTAAGGAATGAATTATTTATGACGGCCCGTCAAACGACTAGCGATCCGGCACCGTCCGGACCCGCGCCCCAGCCCGCCGCAAGCGTTCGGGAACCAAACGCACGCACCACTCTGTCGCCCGCCGAGTGGGGAATTCTGGTAAGCCAAATTAAGGCGGGTGAGGACGCCGGAATGGAGCAACTTTACAAGCTCTTTAGCCGCGGCATCCGCTATTACCTGTGCCGCCAGCTTGGTCCCCAGGAATTGGAAGACAAAGTTCATGACACTTTCCTCATTGTCGTGAACGCCATCAAACGCGGCGATCTTAGGGAGCCAGAACGTTTGATGGGCTTTGTACGTACGATCGTGCGACGACAAGTGGCAGCCTATATTGAACAGGTTGTTCATACGCGCCGGGAACAAACAGATCTGGAAAGCGGCGTTACGGTTGTGGACCGGAAACAAAATCCGGAACAGGAAGCCATCATTCGCCAGAAGGCAGAACTGATGAGGAGCGCTTTGGAAGGTTTATCGAAGCGTGATCGCGATATTTTGGTGCGCTTCTATCTCCAGGAACAAACGCAGGAACAGATTTGCCACGAGATGGCGTTAACTGAAACGCAGTTTCGGCTTTTGAAATCAAGGGCTAAAGCGAAGTTTGGGGAGATTGGCCGAAAGAAACTGGCAAGCAACGGAATTTTCTCAGTTTTGATGAGATCTCACGCTAGTTGACTATACATTATTTTTATGAGAAAGGCGGAAAGTAGTTCCGTTATCGATATGCAGCAATACGTTGAGCACCCAACGGAAGAAACACTCGAGCGTTTTCTTCTGCATCAGATGCAGGAAGAAGAGCTGGAGAGCATGGAAACGCATATACTCGCTTGTGATTCTTGCGTAGCTCGTCTGGAAGAGATGGAAGTTCAAATCACGGCTACCAAGATTGCGCTCGCCGAGCTACACAACCAAACCGTTGCCGAGAACTATGCAAAGGAAAAGAGTTCACGCTGGAGTTGGTTCAAATCTCATGGTTGGTCCCTGGCCGGCGCGACAGCAGCTTTAGCGCTCGCCATGACCGTTGTTCCGCACTTCGCGGGCGTTGCGCCTTTTGAAACAGAAGTTTCGGCGTACCGCGGATCGGAAACCATCGCGATTCCCGCAGGACGTCCTTTGCTTTTGCACTTGAATGCAAAGGATTTACCGGCGGAACCCGTCAGTGTTGAAGTGGTCAATGCTGAAGGAACTCAAGTCTGGAAAGGCCAGGACGCCATCAGCCACGAAAAAGTTGATGCCAAGCTGCCCAAGATCAGCGCCAAAGGCAACTATCTGCTCCGTCTTTACGCATCCGGCAACAACGGAGCGCCCGGAGATCTGCTGCGTGAGTTCTCCTTCGACGTAAAGTAGCCCTAAAAAATACGGCGTTTCAAACGTTCCACCCTAAATTTGGCGGTATCGGCGACGGCCATCACGGCCATGACGCCGGCCTGAACAGGATCGGTGACCACTAGGTCCGACGCATCCGGAACACTGCCAGCCATATTCAAACTGATTACCAGAAGGCCGCCGCTACGAACCTCCCGTACGGCGGCTTCGATTTCTCCGCCCATTAAAGATCCCGCCAGCACTAAAGCGCGTACCCGTGTCAGGCGGCGTACCGCGCGTACTGCCGCCGCCAAGGTATGCTCGCCGACTAGCGGGATGGTATCAATCGAGATATGCTCGCCGCGAATGTTATGGCGATCGGCTTCAGAAATTGCTCCCAACGCAACCTGCCCGACCTGCGCTCCGCCGCCCATAATGATGATTCTCTTTCCGTAAATCCTTTGCAGCGACTCGACAGGTTCAACGGAACTGACAACTCTCGATTTTCCTAAATCGGCAATTAACGCCTGCGGCGAACCAGGCAAATCCAATTCGAAGTAAACACGGGTTTGCGCAGGCAGATCCTCAACGATAGAAACAGATCGGATATCCCCCTGGTGACTGGCAATAATGCCGGTCAGCTCGTGCAGCACGCCGGGAGCACTCTGGGTTGAAATTACCAAGCCGACTCTTCCGGAAGTTTCGCTCAGGCCGTCACCTCATATTTCTTCAATAATTCGTCCCAAACGCCGCGAGCTTTTAAGAGCACCTCCACGACTTCCCGGACTGCTCCTGCTCCTCCAGGCGCGTCAGTCACCACCTTGGCCGAACTCTTTACTTCCGTCCGCGCATTAGCTGTCGCAAAAGAAAGACCGACACGCCGCATGATAACGACATCCGTTAAATCATCTCCTACATAGGCCACCTGCTCCGAAGACACATTGGCTTCCGACATGATTTTTTCAAAGAGCGGAATTTTTTCGATGTGACCCTGAAAAACCCAGGTCATCCCCACTTGTTGCGCCCGTTCGAGAGTAGCCGGAGAATCACGTCCGCTAATCACTCCGGTCTTAATGTTGTACCAGGAAAGCCAGCGCAGCGCGATCCCATCCTGCGAGTCGAATGTCTTTGATTCGACCATTTTGCCGTCCGGACCGGGAAGAAAATAGAGACGCCCGTCCGTCAGGACGCCATCAACATCCATCAGCAGGACCTTAATATCGGCCGCTAATCTTTGTAGTTCCGGTTCCGTGAGAGGTGAATTGATTTGCATGGAGTTAGAGAAGGGAAGCTTCCAGGACTTAAAATATCGGCATTGGCCGATAACTTAGTTCAGCGGGTTGCTCAGATAATCCCTCGTTATAACATGCTGTCCGGAGATAACCGCCTGGGCGTTGCGGTATCGGGCGGAGCCGATTCCGTCGTCCTCCTGTACATTCTTCGTGCCTTGGGGGAGGCGTTCCGTATCGAGATCACCGTTCTTCATGTGAATCATGGGTTGAGAGGCGCTGAATCGGACGCCGATGAGGAGTTCGTACGGCAATTGGCAAAAGCATACAGCTTCCCCATAGTGGTTGAAAAGGGGCCTGTTCAGGCTGGAAATCTGGAGGGGGAAGCCCGACGGATTCGCCGAAGCTTTTTTCACTGGACCATGCAGCATCACCATCTGCATAAGATTGCGCTAGGCCATACTCAAACCGACCAGGCGGAAACGGTGCTTCTCCGGCTATTCAGAGGTTCCGGCCTGACTGGCTTAGGCGGCATGCCGTTTGTGTCAAAGGACGGACTGATCCGGCCTCTTCTGACCACCAGTCGTGAGGAGGTGCGAACCTTTGCTGAAAATAGCCACCTTACCTGGCGGGATGATGCTTCTAATCAGGATGTCCGTTTTGCGCGCAACCGGCTCCGCCTGGAAACCATTCCCGAACTCATCCGTAATTTTAATTCGAATCTGGAAGGTGTTCTGGTTGGGACTGCAAGCATTATCCGCGAGGAAGAAGCTTATTGGCGCCGGGTGGCCGAACGGACTTTCCGGAAGCTTTGCCGGAAAAATCATCTTGGCATCATCCTTGATCTTAAATCTTTTAGAAATTTACACTTAGCCCTCAGACGCCGGGTGATTCGCCACGCGATCAGCAAGATTCGCGGAGATTTACGCGCCGTTGATCTTTCCCACGTCGATGCGGTTCTGGCCATTAGCAAAGGTTCGCACGGACATGACCGGGTCATCATTCCCGGCCTGGATGCGCTGCGCTCTTTCGACGACTTGCTGCTTTGCCGGCCGGAAGCTCTCCGGCAGGGCCGCGGTTATCGATTCGACCTTCAGTTTGGGACCA
>CAXUBB010000226.1:0-3470 GCA_964249105.1 uncultured Bryobacteraceae bacterium
ATGAATGCCGGGACGCTTGGGGTCTTTTGCCGCTGCTTCCTGATAGGCCCGCAAAGCGGCTTCATACGATCCCTCAAACTCGAAAGCCCGCCCCTGCACTTCCAGCCCCGCCGCGGTATCAGGATACTTCTCTCCCACTTGGTTCAATAACTGAGTTCCATAATCCGCGTAAGATTCCGCCAGCAATCTCAGCACTTCCGTGTTGTTCGGATCTTTTTCGAGCGCCGCTTCCAACGCCTGGAATCCTTTCATGTACTGGCGCAGGGCAAGGTGCGTCGCTCCCAGCCAAAAGCGCGTTTCTCCTTGCTCCGGATGCAGACGGTCTGCCGCTTCTAACTGCTTCAGCGCTTCCGTAAAGCGGTTTGTTCGGTAGTAATCGATGCCGAGAAAAAGATGCGAGCTCCAAAGCTGCGGATTTAAGCGGATCGCCTGCTCAAACGCTTGGCTTGCCTCCCCAAATTTGTTTTGCAGATGTCTGACTAGTCCTAAACGCTGATAAATCTCCGCGTCGGGGTGTCCGGCGGCCAGTTTCTTGTAAATCGACTCTGCTCGCGAAAAATCCCCGGATCGTTCCGCCTGATGCGCGGCATCGAGATCTTCGCCCGACCCCGATTGCCGCGCATGAAGCAGCGTAGCAAGGAAAAGCAGGAAGAGAAGCCGCCGGCGAATCAAAAGATTAGTTTCAGTCCAAACTGAATCTGCCGCTGTGCTTCGTCTGTTCCCGTGATGGTGCCGAAATTTGGGTCTCCTAGTGTTGTGTTGGGGAACGAAAAATTGACATTGTTAAAAGCGTTGAAGAACTCAGTGCGGAACTGAAGTTGGAGACGTTCTGTAAATTTAAAGTTCTTGAATGCGCCGATATCAGTATTGTAGAAAGGCCGGCCACGTAGGGAATTCCGTCCCAGGTTGCCGAACTGATATTGGGGAGCCACCTGAAATGCCGCTTTATTAAAGTAAGAACCGCCAGGTCCGAAGGTGCTGACAAACCCCGCGAATGGATCTCCAACCAGATTAGGACGCTGAAAATTTCCACGGGCGCCGACATTGGCATTGTCGAAGTTGATGCCGATTGTGAACGGACGCCCTGACTCCAGCGTAGTAATACCCGAAACTTGCCATCCGCCCAGAGCGTACTTCAGGAAGCCCTGCCAATTGCTCGGTGTTGGAATGACGTAGATATAGCTGATATTGGCAACGTGGCGCTGATCGAAACCGGAGTTTCCGAGGTCACATTTAATACAGGAGTTGTTCTGCGGTGAAGTCCCGCCAAACTCAGAATTGAGATCGATGGAGTGAGACCATGCGTAAGAAGCAAGAATGCTTAATCCGTTCGAGTATCGTTTTTGCACCTTGAAGGTGAGCGCATTGTAATGCGAGGTGGCAATATGTTTTAACTCACTGAACGCGCCGGCAATGGGAAATGGCCGACGGGGATCGGGATCGCCGGGACCCGGCAGCGGATCATTCGTGCTCAGAAAGCTGCCAAGATGTGTTCCTTTCGAGCCTTGGTAATTCGTCTCCACCAGAAGATCCTGCGCGAACTGCTGCTCAATGCCGAAATTCCAGTTCTGCATGTAAGGAGTCTTCACATCGCGAGATACCGTGTGCTGCTCTTGAGGCGTCACCTGTCTGGGATCGAAGCTTTGGAAAAGGCTTTCCGTTGGCCGCAGGGTCGTGCCGGTGTTGAGCGCGGTCAGCGCATCCGAGACAGAGAACGGCCATCCGCCTCGGGAATCGCTCCACTCCCACGCAAAGTTCGAATTATAAAAGATGCCGTATGACGAACGGAGCGTTGTCTTGGGAGCCAGACGGTAGGCGAAGCCGATACGAGGAGCAAAGTTGTGATATCGGGGATCCGCAATTTGCGGCCGGACATTCGGAGCCTGTCCTGTAATCGGATTCGTCGAGGCCCAGAAGAATTGACCCGTCAACGTATCAAAACCGCTCAAACGCCCTCGGATATGATGCGGCCATTGATCATACTCCCATCGCAATCCGGCATTCACCGTCAGTCTGGAGTTCACTTTTATATCGTCCTGCACATAGGTGTGATGCAGATATTGCCGCAAGTCCAAATCAGTCTGGCCCACGATGCGGTTTGCCGTGGATGGGAGACCCAAAAGGAAACTGGCCAGCGCCTGACCGGTGTTGCTGACGTTCTGCGGGTTAGAAGTCGGTGTGGAGTCAAAGCCGAAAGAACTGAATACGGAATCATGAAAAATCCTGAACCGTGTGAAATCATACCCGAAGGTCAAGCTGTGGCGACCGATAACCTTGTTCAGGCTGATGGAACTCTGATAAGTAAAATCAGGGCCATTGACAAGATTGCCGAGGTTTGGGCTGCCGTAACCGGAAATATTAAAGTTGATTGGGTAGTCAAAATTCCGGAAATTGGTAGGCGTGTTCGTTAGACCCGCGTTCCGGTACACGTCAATGAAGTGCTCGGTTGGACCTTGCCCAAGATTGGCGCGCAGATAACCAAAGCGGAAATTGAGCGTGGTCGTGGGATTAAAGAGATGCGTGTCGTTCAGTACCGCGCCTACGTACTTGTTGAATGTTCCCACAAAGGCCTTCGGGAAGTTGCCGGGCGCGTTCTGTTCGAGGTCAGACCAGGAAAAGCGCCCGTAAAGGCTGTTCTTATCCGAGATCTTCTGATCGATCCGGACATTCACCTGGTCATCATCTTCGGAGGTGGGGCGGGTATCAATGTAGTTATTGCTGCCGCCCGCAATCAGCGTGGTCGGGAACCAGTAGTTAGCGTAGGCGGTTGCGTATGGTTTAATGCGATTCGTTGGAATGATATTGCCGGGGAAAATATCGCGAACCAAGACGCCGTTTACATATCTCGCGGTCGCAGGATCGTAGATTTGCGGTGCCGGTTGTCCATTCAAGCCGAGCGAAAGATTTCCGCCAAGCTGGGCGGCATTCGGCACAGTCTGGAATGAGGTATTTCCGCTGCGGATACGATTTCCCTCGTAATCGAAAAACCAGAACGTGCGATTGCGGCCATTGAACAGCTTCGGCACTATAACGGGGCCGCCGACAGTAAATCCGAATTGATTACGCCGGTACTCCGGTATGTTTTGCGCGAAATAATTGCGAGAGTCCAATTTGTCGTTTCGCAGGAATTCGTAAATCGTGCCGTGAAAGTCATTGGTTCCCGCCTTGATCATCACGTCGATGTTGGCGCCGGCGGCAGCGCCAAACTGGGCGCTGGTGTTGGTCTGAACTTTAAATTCCTGGATTGCATCCACCGATGGATGAATTGCGGCTGTTTTAAAAAACGTTCCGTTGTTATACATGCCATCCAGAGCATAGTAAGTGTTGTCGCTGCGATCTCCCGCCACGGCAAATGTCTCGCCTTGCAAGTTTTCTCCGCCTGCGCTGGTTCCCCGGACCGCGCCCGGTGTGAGGCGGGTCAAGCTGTTAAAATTCCGGCCATTAAGCGGAAGCTCGACAACCTGTGTGTT
>CAXUBB010000226.1:3480-8803 GCA_964249105.1 uncultured Bryobacteraceae bacterium
GCTATCTTCCGTTTGCAGGAGAGCCGATTGCGCGTCGACCTCGACCCGTTGACTGACTTGTCCCACGGTGAGGTGAAATTCCAGCGTGATCGCCGCGGCGACGTCCAATTTAATATTATCTTGCAACTGGGTCTGGAAACTGGGCGCGCTCACTTCCACGTGGTACACGCCGGGAACGAGCGAGCGGGCGGCAAAAAAACCGTCACTATCGGAAGTTACGTCGCGTTCGACGCCCGTTCCGTTATTAATCACCTTTACGGTTGCGTTCGGCATCGTGGCGCCTTGCGGATCAGTGACTCTGCCGGTAATCTGGCCTAGTTCTGTTGCTTGCCCGAATAATCGCGAAGGACAAAGGGCAGCCAAAAAGAGGAAGAACAGCGCGTGAACACCCATCAAACGCTTCATGAAGTCTCCTAGCAGGACTATCGGAACTACTATGTTGGGAGTAGACTATCACTGTCTGTTGAATCGGTCAAATAATTTTTTCTGATTTTTAATAAAATGCTGAAATTTTCTCCATAACTCGGCGCTTCCGCTTATGATGGACACTGAAATACAACTGCCACGGTTCTCCATGCTCAGGCTCAGCGCCGCAATTTTGATCCTTGTTGTGAATGGGACTGCTTTCTCCCTTCCGCAAGCGCAAGCCCTGATCGACAAGCAACAATGGGGGGAAGCTCTCAAGCTTTTGGACGCGGCGCAAAAACAGGACAGCGGTAACGCGCAAGTTTCCTATCTGCGCGGATACGTTCTCTACCGCCTGGGTGAACTGCAAAAAGCGCGGCTAGTACTCGAAGCGGTCACACGCGCCGCGCCTCCCGCCCTTCGCGCCCGCTACTTTCTGGGACGCATCGCGCTACAACAGGCGCAGCCGGAAGAAGCTGTCCGCTGGCTGAAACCTTTAGCGGAAATCACGCCACCCGTGGAGGATTCACCTGCCCAACTGGGCAAAGCCTACCTGGAAATGCATCAACTGCCCGAAGCCCAGCGATGGACTGAAAAAGCCATAACCCTGACGCCCTGGGACGGCGCTCTGCGCTATCGTCTGGCGCGCATTTATCAGGAAACAGGTCAACGCGAAAAAGCAGCGCAGCAGTTTGAAGCCAGCGCTCAACTGCGCGGCGCGGACAGCAAAGCCGTGCAGCAGCTTCTGCAATGTTCAAAGGACATCGCGGGGGGCAACATAGAGAAAGCGAGAGCAATCAAAAATTCGTTCTTGCAACAGCCGGGCACTGATCCCGATGTGCTGGTCTCACTCGGCTCCATCTTCGCCACGGCAGGAAAGCCGGAGGAAGCTCTCGAACTCTTCGAAGAGGCCGCCAAGCGCGATTCGTCCCTGTTTCAAGCGCGCTTCGATTGGGGTTTGGCGCTTCTAAAGCTGGGACGCGCTGAAGAAGCAATCAGCCCGCTCCGTGATTGCCTTCGCATCGCTCCCGGCTCAGCTGACGGAAACGCGGTCTTAGGGTTAGCCTACGTGATGAACAAAAGATTTGAAGAGGCGATACCCCCGCTGGCATCGGTCCATGCAGCGCGTCCAGAAGATCTCCGAACCGATGGGCTGTTAAGCCTTGCTTACCTGCGAACCGGCGCGCCTCAGAAAGCCATTCCGCTTATCAAGGCAAGCCTCGAACGGCAGAAGGAAGATCCAAAGTTATACTTCCTTCTGGTCGAGTGCCTGAACAGCGCGGAAGATCAAACGGGAGCGCTGGCTGTCGCGGAGGAAGCCGCTCAAAGGTTTCCGGCCCTCGCCAAAGCCCATTTAGCCGAAGGGCAGCAACTAGCGCGCCTGGGCCGTTACGCGGAAGCAGGCCCGGCCTTCGCCAAAGCCGTGGAACTCGCGCCGGGAGAAAAGGAAGCGCTGCTCGGCCTTGCCGAAGCCCAGAATAAGTCGGGAAGCTACATTGATTCACTCGCGACTTACCGCCAGGTGTTAGCCCTGGACGCAACGGATCTCACTGCCCAACTGGGAGCCGCCAAAAATCTGATTGCGACCGGCAAGATGGCCGAAGCGAAAGATGAACTGGAAAAAGCTTCCGCCGCGCACTTCGACAATCCGCAGATCCATTTCGAGCTTTCGCGGGTATATGCGCGCCTCGGCAACCGGGATGGGGCCGCGGAACAAACCAGAATTGTCGAGCGGCTGCGAAACACTCCACAATGAGATTAGCCCTGGTTTTGCTTCTCCTGGCGGCCTGCGCTTTGCTTCTGTTATCAAAGGGCGCGCCCCCGAAACAAATACAGTTCCGCGATGTCACGGAAAAAGCAGGCATCCGCTCTGTTGTCATTTCCGGCGGAACGCAAAAGAATTACGTTCTCGAAGTAAACGGAAGCGGGGTCTGCTGGTTCGACTACAACAACGACGGCTATCCCGACCTGTATCTTGTCAACGGCTCAACTCTGGAAGCATTACAAGGCAAAAAGCCGAGGCCCGTAACCAATCACCTCTACCGCAACAACCGGAACGGAACATTTACGGACGTCACGGAGGCAGCCCACGTGCCTGGCGCTGATTGGGGGTTCGGCTGTGTCGCGGCGGATTACGACAACGACGGAAAAACTGATCTTCTCCTCACCAACTTTGGCCCTAATATCCTTTACCACAACAACGGAGATGGAACCTTCACGGATGTAGCCGCCCACGCGGGCATTACGGGCGGAAACATCTGGCACACCGGCGCGGCCTTCGGTGACTATGACAACGACGGCTACATAGACCTGTACGTCGCCGGATATCTGGACTTCAATATCAAAAATCCCGAACTAAAAACCTGCGATTACCGGGGCGTCAAAGTTCATGCCTGTGGTCCGCTCGGCTACCGGGGAGCGCCCGACGCCCTCTATCACAATAATCGGGATGGGACTTTTACGGAAGTGACCGAAAAGGCTCACGTCGCGGATCGAAATCTATATTTCGGCTTCACCGTTATTTTTGATGACTTTGACGATGACGGTTTGCCGGACATCTTCGTGGGGAACGATTCCAACCCAAACTATCTATACCGCAATAAAGGCGACGGCACCTTCGAAGAAATTGGCGTCTCCTCAGGCGTGGCTTACAATTCCGACGGCAAAGAGATGTCGAGCATGGGTATTGCGGCGGGCGACTACGACAACGACGGGCGCACCGATCTCTACGTCACCACCTTCTCTAACGATAACTACGTGCTTTACCACAACGACGGAAAGGGCACATTTAGCGATCTGTCTTTTCAGTCAGGCATTGGTGAACGGACCATTCCCTATCTCGGCTGGGCAACGTTCTTCCTGGATTACGACAACGACGGATGGAAAGACCTGTTCAACGCCAACGGGCATGTCTATCCCGAAATGGGCGAGCGATCAAAAGAAAGCTACCGTGAACCGCTGCAGCTCTTTCGAAACCTGCATAATGGAAAGTTCACCGAAGTATCGGAAGCCGCGGGTCTCCGAGCCTTGCCGCTGAAATCCGCGCGCGGCGGCGCTTATTGTGATTACGACAACGATGGCGACTTGGATATCCTGGTCTCCAATATCGACGATACCCCCCAGTTGTTGGAAAACGAAGGTGGCAATGCAAACCACTGGCTGGAACTGAAACTGGTAGGCACAAAAAGCAATCGTGACGCCATCGGAGCAAAAGTAAAGCTAACGGCAGGCGACCTCGTGCAATACGACCGCGTGCGCGCCGGCGGCAGTTACATTTCCGGTAACGATCTAAGACTTCACTTCGGCCTAGCCAACCACGCCACCGCCGACTCACTGGAAATCACTTGGCCGAGCGGAACCAAACAGCGCCTCAACGCTGTCAAGTCCGATCAAATCCTGACGATCCGTGAAGCGAACTCCTAAACCAGAATATCCTTCACCACCACCGCCCGCTTTTCCGTGCCCGTCAGCTTTTGATCCAGCCCCTGATATTTATAAGTGAATCTTCGGTCTTCAATACCAAACTGATTGAGAACCGTCGCCTGAAAATCGCGGATATGCACCGGGTCTTTCACAATGTTGTAGGAAAACTCGTCCGTCTCCCCATGCACCACTCCGCCCTTAATTCCGCCGCCCGCCATCCAAATCGAGAAACATCGCGGGTGATGGTCACGCCCGTAATCAGTGGCGGTCAGCTTCCCTTGTGAATAGATGGTCCTTCCAAACTCGCCGCCCCAGATCACCAGCGTGTCATCCAGCAAACCGCGCTGCTTCAAATCCTGAACCAGCGCCCACGAACCCTGATCCACGTCACGGCACTGGCTCGGCAGTACTTCCGGAAGAATGGAATGGACATCCCACCCGCGATGGTAAACCTGCACAAAACGCACATCGCGCTCCATCATGCGGCGCGCCATCAAACAGCAATTCGCAAACGTGCCGCCCTTCCTGGCGTCCTCGCCGTAAAGCTGGAATGTGCTGTCCGGCTCCTTGGAAATATCCGCCAGATCCGGAACCGAGGCTTGCATGCGAAACGCCATCTCATACTGGGTGATGCGCACCCGCGTCTCCGGGTCCGCGATCTTCTCCATCTGCATCTGATTCAACTCGCCGAGCGCGTCCAACATGCGCCGCCGGATCTTCGTCGGCACGCCCTCCGGATTTCCGATATACAGCACCGGATCTCCCGCCGACCGGAAACTCACGCCTGAGTATTGCCCCGGCAGAAATCCTGAACTCCACAGCCGCGCCGAAATTGCCTGCACATTCGCCTTCGGATTCGAGTGCGTGGCATTTAAAACCACAAAGGTCGGCAGATCCTGGTTCATGCTGCCCAAGCCGTAGGCAATCCAGGACCCGATGCAGGGCTTTCCCGCAATCATGAATCCGGTCTGAAGAAACGTAACGGCGGGCTCGTGATTAATCGCATCCGTGTGCATGGACCGGATGATGGCAATCTCATCCACCATCTTGGCCGTATAAGGAAGCAGTTCGGAAATCCAAGCCCCACTTTTTCCATGCTGCTGAAATTTGAAAACCGACGGCGCAATCGGAAACCGCGTCTGGCCTGACGTCATCGTGGTCAAGCGCTGGCCTTGCCGCACCGAATCCGGCAAGTCCTTATCGAACCAGGTCGCCATCGTCGGCTTGTAATCAAAGGTCTCTATCTGCGGAGGCGCGCCCAGCATATGCAGATAGATTGCCCGCTTCGCTTTGGGAGCAAAATGAGGCAGCCCCGGTAATCCCCCCACTGCCGCTTTGCCCGTTTCAGCTTTGGCCGTCTCCGCCAGAAGCGAAAAAAGCGCCAGATTCCCCAAGCCCTTCGCGCTGCGTCCAAAAAACTGGCGGCGGGTTTCCGTCAAAACAGCTTCATCAGCCGGATGCATAAACTCACTTTTGTCCATTACTTCACCAACAC
>CAXUBB010000227.1:0-8399 GCA_964249105.1 uncultured Bryobacteraceae bacterium
AACTCTACCCTGCCGCGTTTCTAAACGATGACTGGCATGTCAGCCCCAAGCTCACTGTAAACCTTGGCGTGCGTTGGGAGCATTCCGGCCCCTGGACGGAACGCTTCGACCGTCTGACTTACTTCAATCCAACGCAACCCAACTCTGTACTGTTGTCCCATGGAATCAGCGCTCCTGGTAATGTGGATCTAGTCAATTCCCTTGGGGACAGCTATCGCAGCAATATCTACCCGAAGTGGTATCAATTCGCGCCTCGGGTGGGCATGGCTTACCAAGTTGCGAACAAAACGGTGTTCCACGCCGGTTATGGGATCTTCTGGCTGCCGAATGATGTGGCCTGGGACCAAAGCCCCAATAACAATCCGATTAACGCTTACACCACGAACTATCTAGCGACTGTTTATACGGGCGTGCCCGCAGGCAACGTGAGCAATCCTTTCCCGCAAGGTATTATTCCGCCGCCCGGACGCAATCCGAACTACGCTCAGGTGCTGCTCGGCCAAGGCGTCAATGTGCCGATACTGAATAACCCCTATGGACGCAACCAGCAATGGAATGCGGATCTCCAGCAGGAGTTTGGTAACGGGTTTCTGATCGACATCGCTTATGGCGGCGCGAAAGGAAATCACCTTCCCATTGACTCCCCACAAGTTGATCAGCTTCCTGACCAGTATCTTTCACTTGGCACTGCCTTGACGCAAAACGTTGCTAATCCCTACTATCCCTACGTAACGGCGGCCGGTTCGCCGCTCGTGCCGTCAACCGTGCAGCAAGGTCAGCTCCTGCGCCCCTATCCGCAATACAATGGCGTTCAATATGCGGGCCAAGGGATCGGCAACTCTACCTATGAGTCGCTGCAGGTGAAAGTGGAAAAGCGCTTTTCCGGCGGAAACACCATTCTTGCCGCTTACACCCACTCTAAGCTGATTAGCGACACTGATACCATCACTGGCTGGCTCGAAGCTGGCGGTACCGGCGGTTATCAGGACTGGAACAATCTCAAAGCTGAAAAGTCGCTGGCCTCCTTCGATACCCCGGACCGGCTGGTCGTTAGCTACGTAATGGACATTCCAGTGGGCAAAGGACGCAAGTATATGTCACACTCCAATGCCTTGGCGCAAGCGGCCATCGGCGGTTGGTCAGTGCAGGGAACGACCACAATACAGAGCGGCTTCCCGCTCCACTTTGGCACGAATAATAATAACACCAACTCCTTTGGCGGCGGTCAACGACCCAACGTGATTGCGGGCTGCAATAAGTCCGTTCCCGGTTCCGCCACCCAGCGTCTCAATGAATGGTTTAACACGGCCTGTTTCACCCAGCCTGATGCTTTTACATTCGGCAGCGAAAGCCGCACTGATCCGAACCTGCGTGCGGCTGGCATTGCAAATTGGGATTTTGCGGCTGTGAAGAACTTCCCCTTCGGAGAAGACCGATCTCGTATTCAATTCCGGGCCGAGTTTTTCAATATCTTCAACCGTGTCCAGTTTGGTTACCCCGGCCAGTCCCAAGGGCAAGTTGGAAGCTTCGGTGTTGTAACGAGCCAAGTCAACAACCCGCGCTTGGTGCAATTCGCTCTGCGATTCAATTTCTAATCGCCGCTTAAACAAAAAAACACAGGCCCGGATTCGGAACTCCACCGAATCCGGGCTTTGCTTTTCAATAGGACTACCGGAACTACTATTTGTACTCGCTTCCCGGTAAGATGGAAAATTCTGTTCCCGGCGAAAGCAAGCCACGCGCTGGCACATGAGGGTTACGCATTGGAGCACCATGGGCTCCGCATAAAATGCAAAAACCCCGTGTCTGAGACGGGGTTTGCAAATCGCTGGAGCAGAAAGGAGGCTCCAATTATGGAGTCTTTAGTGATCGTAGGTAGTGTAGCGGTTTTACTACTGCTGCGCAAGCGTCGAACTCGGTTTAAGATCGAAATCGATCTGTAAGCTTGGTTCGTGGGGATGGCAGTTAACGCTGCTATCCCTTACGATCATGGTATCAGAAAATTACTTGGAAATGGTAGCGCTTCGCAATCGTTGAAATTCCTGCATCTCCCGCGCTGCTTCCGCCGTTTTCCCTTGCTTACGATACAAACCCGCCAGTCCAAAATGCGCCTGCGCCGCCAACTCGCCCTGTTTTTCGGTAGCCAACAAGCTCTTCCAGGCCCGTTCTGCTCCATTTGCATCGCCGCTCGCGGCTAAAGCCTTCCCCAGCGCATACAATGTTTCCGGCATGGCGGGCCGCAACTGATCCGCCCGCTGCAATTCCCTTACTGCTTCGCGCGTCTTGCCTGTTTCCAAATACGCCGACCCCAGGCGATAAGCCGTTTCCGCGTCTCCCGGCTGCAACTTCGCTTCGGCGCTGAACTCTTCCTCCGCTTGCGGCCACTGCCCGGCGGCGGCATACAACTCGCCGAGCGCCAGATGAATGCCCGGCGCATCCGGTCGCAGCCTTACCGCCTCGTGGTACTCGTTTTCGGCTTCCGGAACGCGCTTCAAAACAGCCAGATTTTCCCCTAGCGCCTGATGCGCGCGCGCCGAATCCGGGTATGCTGCTTCCAGCGTGTCGAAAGCCTGTTTCGATAACAAACCGCTCGCCCGGCCCAAATAGTACAGCAAGTCGGGATCATTGGGCCTCTTTGCCAGCGCCGCCTGCAGATTCGCGACTGCTTCCGGCAATTTCCCCAATTTCAAATCCGCGATTCCAATCGCATCCTGTAACCCGGTTTTTTCCAGATGCGGCAGCGCCTCCGCCGCGTATCCTTGCGCCAGCAATGCGTAGCCGAGCATCTGATGTGCCCCCACCAGATTGGGGCTGAGTTCCAGCGCTCGTTTCAGGGGCGGAATGGCAGCGCCGTAATCATGATTCTCCAAATTCGCGGCCCCCAGATTCACAAATGCCGCCGCCACGTCCGGGGCCAGCTCCGTCACAATTTTGAACTCTTTAATAGCCTCCGGCAGCCGACCCTGTTGTTTGGCCTCGACCCCCGCTTTTATATGCCGCGCCGCTTCCGGCGATACCGTCTGCCCGGCCAGACCCAGGGCCAATGCCAGCGTTAAAATCATTTCTTGTCCGGCTCCCGCACCCGAAGAAATTGATCGGCATGAACATCATGCAATAACTGGTGCGCTCCCGAAGGCCACCAGATTTCAAGATCTGTTCTGTTGGACGCGCCCAGGCCAAAGTGAATCCGCTTGTCACTGGCCGAAAGATAACTTCCCGCCGAGGTTGCATATTGCACTTGTCCGCCCGCTCGCAACCGCGCTCCGAAGCCGTCACGATTACTGCGCGTTCCTTCGAGAACAACCGTCAGCCAATGCAACGGTCCACCCCGGTTGCGGAATACCGACGGATGGCCGCCCAATACGCTCATCACCACGTCCTGCCAACCATCATTATTAAGATCGCCGAAGGCCGCGCCTCTTCCCGCCGCCGCTTCCGCCATTCCGCTATTGCCGAGGGCAAAACGTCCCTGCTGATTGAGAGCCAACAGCGGCGGCTGTAAATAGCGCAGCGAGGGATCAATCGTTTGAATATTGTCCATCACATGACTCTGCGCGACAAACAGATCCTTCCATCCGTCATTATTGAAATCCTCCAGGCGCATGCCCCAGCCCGAGCTTCCCGCCGTGGCTGCGCCTAAACCTGTCTCGCGGCTCCGATACGTGAACAGGCCATTGCCGTCGTTGTGGTACACCGCGTAAATCTGTTTCGCCAGGTTCGTGACCACGATATCCGGCAGCCCGTCGTTATCGTAGTCGCGAAAATCCGCGCCCATGCCCGCAAACGGCTTGCCGTCCTCCGACAGCGACACGCCCGCTTCGGCAGCCGTTTCCGTAAACGTGCCGTTGTGCTGATTGTGAAACAAAAATTGTTCCATGCCGTCATTCGCCACAAAGATATCAGCGAATCCATCGCGATCATAATCGTTGAAAGCCATTCCCAGCGCCCGCCCTTTTGAGGCCGCGATGCCGGAACGCGTGCTGACATCCTCAAACGTCCCATCCCCACGGTTTCGATACAGAATACTGGTCGTTGACGGAAACTCGCCCGGCGGACAATACGTTTCCCGTGCGCAGCTTTTGCTGTGCGCAAAATCCCATTCCATATAACGTGTCACGAACAAATCCAGTCGGCCATCGTTGTCAAAATCGAACCATCCCGCCGAAGCCGACCACCCGCCCGCGGCGACACCGGCTTTAGCCGTTACATCCGTGAAGGCGCCATTGCCGTTATTGTGATACAAAACATTCCTGCCGTAGCTCGTGACGTACAAATCTGTATAACCATCGTTGTCGTAATCGCCCGTGGCGACGCCCATCCCGTAGTTCCCATTTCCGGCGTTCGCCAGCCCCGCCTCTTGCGTCACGTCCGTGAAGCTTCCGTCCTTATTTTGCCGGAACAGCCGGTTCCAATAGAGTGGATTCGCCCGATCAAAACCGTCCGTTGGCCGCATAGGACTCGTCAGCCGACCGCTATTAACCAGAAAAACATCGAGCAGTCCGTCATTGTTGTAGTCGAGCAGCGCCACGCCGCCGCCCATGGTCTCAATGAGGTATTTTTGCGGCGTCGGCGAGTTCTGATGCTGGAACAACAGCCCTCGCGGATCGCTTACCTCAAACAGGGCGGGAACCGATATCGCGAACAGCATCAAAACAAATTTGAGTTTACAGAAATTCAGTCGTCTTCCTCGTTTACCCTGATCGCAACCTAATTTTCACAAAACTGTCAAAACGATGACGATCAGAAACAACATATTGAGCAAAAAATGTTTTTGGCCGCTCAATTAACCGAATCGAAACAATGGGGAGATTGAAAATTCAACTTCGCCCATCATCCTGCGATTATGAAGAACCTGTCTAAAATTCACCTCGAATCGCCGACAGTGCTGAAACAGTTCCGTACCGCCGCGTCGCTGCACAGCCACACACTGCACTCGCAGGAGACGCTCTATTTCGTTCACCGGCTAGCTGCGCGCTTTCGTCTCGTGCGCTCGGCTCTCGAAAAAGGGAAAGCGCAATATCACGCGGCTCACGGTACGGCGCTCGATCTCAATCGCGCCTGGTGGACGCCGCCGCTTGCTCCCTATGACGCTTGGCTGCTGGAACATAACGAAATTCAAAACCGGTTCGGTTTGAATGCTCTGGTCTCGTTAACCGACCACGACAACATAGAAGCTCCGCTCGGCTTGCGGGTGCTTGACGAATGCCGGAACGTTCCGCTTTCCGTGGAGTGGACCGTTCCTTATGGGCCCACTTTCTTTCATTTGGGTGTTCACAACCTTCAGCCTTCCATAGCGCGCCGGCTTATGGCCGAGTTGAAGAGCCTAACGGACACGCGCCGCACGATGAAAATCGCTGGCCTGCTGCAAGCTCTTACGGACAACAACGAAACCCTGGTCGTATTTAACCACCCCTGCTGGGACGAGAATGATATCGGAGGGAAACAGCATATGGAATGGGCCACGAAATTCGTTCGTCAATATGGAACATTTCTGCATGCCCTGGAATTGAACGGATTACGTCCCTGGGCGGAGAACCGTCTCGTTTTGCAAATGGCCTCCGAATTGGATAAGCCCGTCATCTCCGGCGGTGATCGTCACGCTTTGGAGCCGAATACCGTGCTTGACCTGACGAATGCCGCCACTTTTCCGGAATTTGTCGAGCAGGTCCGTTCCGGCTGGACGGATGTGCTCGTGACTAATCAGTATCGCGAACCCTTCGGCCTTCGGGTGCTACAGAATGTCGAAGAGATCATGAGGGATCACGCCAACCACGGACGGGGCTGGCGACGTTGGAGTGACCGCGTTTTCTATCGGTGCGATGATGGCGTCGTCCGGCCCTTGACGGCCCTTTTCTCCCATCGTGTTCCTGTCGCTGTTCAATTGCTGGTGCGCGGAATCGGTTTTCTGCGGTCGCGCCGCTTGTGCCGGACCGTTCGCTCCGCCTTGGGCCGTCGTCAGGAGTTTGCTTTTTGACTGCCCCCCGCGTTGCTTTCTTTACCGACAGCTTTCACGAGGTAAACGGAGTAGCACGGACCAGCCGTGAATTTACGCGCTTTGCCCGCGAACCACGGACGGCTTGCCGGACCGAAAAAACCTGACCACCCACGAACTGAAACTCAGTTGGACCTCGCTATGCCCCCAACGCCCAGCAACGCGCATTGACCTTCTCCTGGGAAGCCGTTTTTAGCGGCGTATACGCCCGATATGAGGAGGCGCTACCCTCCCGTGATCCCCTGCGAAACTTCGACGAGTTATGCTCCCGCCGCCCGAGCGGCTCTTACGGGATCTCCGCAATATAGCCGGACAGATCAATACGGCGTTGGATCTTTGCAAAAATCATTTGCGATGCTGATATCCATATGAAGAATTTGCTGGTCGGCTTTCTTGTCGGTTTGATTGTTCTGCCCTTATTCGGCTGGCTTTATTTCCGCTTCGGTTACGCTCCCGTAGCGACTGCCGCTTCGCCCATGCCCTTTGAGAAAAGTTTGGCTCACATGGCCTTGCATGCGCGCATCGAGAAGGAGGCTCCGAAAACCGTGCCTATTGCGGCAACAAACGACAATTATCGAGCGGGCGCGGATGTGTACCGCACGCATTGCGCCGTGTGCCATGGATTACCCGGTCAGGCGGACACCGCCACTTCCAAAGGAATGTTTCCTCGTCCTCCGGAACTGTTCAAAGGCACGGGCGTGACGGACGATCCGGCGGGCGAAACCTACTGGAAGGTAAGCAATGGGATTCGGCTCACCGGGATGCCCGCTTACGGAAGCACTTTGAGCAAGGACCAAATGTGGCAAGTAAGCTTACTGCTGGCGAATGCGGACAAACTGCCGCCGCCGGTGCATGAAAGTTTACAGAAGCCGTTGGAAGTTCATTGAAGCTCCAAAGCCTTAAAACTCATAGTTCTGTAGCGCGAAATCCGACTTTTGCAAAAATCTTATACCGCTTGCGCCAGTTGCACATGCTCCAGGAACGCGGCGCTCCGCTCCGTTCCCATGTAGCGGGCCAGCAGCTTCGGCGCGGTATCGCACAGATCCAGTATCAGCAATCCGTCCAGCGTATGTGAAAACTTCGGATCCAGATTAAACGCGGCGACTTTCCCGCCCAGTCTTAGATGCTGCCGCAGGAGAATCGGAATACCGTCCATCTTGTCGAAATCGCTAATCGGAAGATCATCGATTTTGCCGAACGACCCGGTGATGGCGCGCACTTCCTCCTCCCGCAGAAAGCGCGGACGGAACGGCTGCTTCGGAGCCACGAAAGACGCCAGATCATGGCGAAAGCAACGCTCCCGCATAAATTGCACCATCAAGCCGCGCGAGGCCTCCGAATACGATGCGCTGATACTGACGGCGCCGAAAAGAATGTGAGAGTCAGGCCGCTGCGCCACGCATCGCGAAATGCTCTGCCACAGCAGCAGCAAAGGAGCATAATCTTTCTGGTACTCGGGGCAAATGAAGGAGCGGCCTAATTCCACCGCTGGTCCCAGGCCGGTGAAAAACTGCGGGGTGTAACGGAACAATGACGACGTATACAATCCTTTAACGCCCGCCTTGGGGAGAACATCGTTTGTCCATGCCAACCGGTAAGAACCGGCAATCGACGAGTTCCCCTTGTGCCATAGAATCAGATGCGTGTAGTGCGAGTCCCATCCATCCATGTCGAGGGCCTGTCTTGTGCCTTCTCCCACCAGCCGGAACGTCCTCTCCCGCAAGCGGCCCAGCTCCCGGAGCAAATGCGGGATCTGGCTGCCTTTCTCTTCATAAACTACATACTGATCGTTTTCAAGAACGCTCCGTCCCTGCTTCTCCAGTTGATCGATCTCGGTGAAAACTCCCGGCGTGGTCCGCGCGGCCGGTTCTTCGCGCCGGGAGAGCGGGAAAGAGCGTCTTGGCGGAAAGGGGGTGCGTGTCTGCTGCCAGTTGCTGGCCTCCTGCACAGCCATTGCATAAGCAACACCACAAACAGACAGTGCAGGCCCCTTGGTAGCGACTGAGGTCTGGATGAAATGGACTAAGAGTGCTCGCAACTGCACCAAAACTGAGGCATGCAGGGCATAAACAGGGGTGTTGTGCCAACAGCCACAAAGCTCGGCATCTGACAATCACCTGTGATGACATCTATGCCACCAGGGGTGAGCAGTGTCTTGAGAATAGCGCCGGTGTGGCCTCGCAACACCATGCGGTGGAGGCCTCCTGCCTGCTCAAGTGTGGGTGTCTTGGGCAGTAAGCACTGCATGCGACCTTCCTGAGCAGCACTCAACGACTGCCGTTCACCGGCAACCCAGTCCTACGCATGCATCCAAATCACTCAGCTTAAGGGTACTCAACTCCGCAAGTTGTTGTGTCATCATGGTCTGCTTGGCCGGTTGGGCTTCGTCCCCGTATCATCTTACACA
>CAXUBB010000227.1:8409-8759 GCA_964249105.1 uncultured Bryobacteraceae bacterium
GCTTATGCTTGTGTAGAATCACAGTGCTGTTGTGGTGGATGTGAATAGGTAAGGCCTATACACCCTTAAACATGTAGGCTGAGCCTGGCTATGGCAGCGGTTTGCATGGCGACATTCGCAATGCAGAGCGCAGGACCGTTGCCTTCTTGTGTGTTGCCCAGGGACCACGAGCAGCGCCAGTGATGTGTACAGAACAGCCTAGCGAAAGCTTGCAGTGCTCCATAACGACGCTACTAATGCAACAAGCATGATAACACCTATCGTGGACTGAATCAATGAAGTAATTCAAGGAATAGAAGCATGCAGGGGTAGTCTGTAAGCAACAAGCTGACACCCAAGCAGGACATCAC
>CAXUBB010000228.1:0-8718 GCA_964249105.1 uncultured Bryobacteraceae bacterium
ACCTCAAAGGGCAATTCGGAACGCGCAATACTCGGGCTGAACTTGAAGAGAGTATCACCTGCTTCGAGGAGGCCATCAGGAAGGACCCCAGGTTTGCGCCCGCTTACCTCGGCTTGGCCAGCGCGTATCAAAATCTCAGCCTGATTTTTGTCGGCGCTTCTCCCAGTGAAATGCGTCCCAAGGGCATCAGGGCGGCCCGGAAGGCGCTGGAACTGGACCCTGAACTGGCCGAAGCGCACGTTCTGCTGGCGGATATATATCAGAAACGGTGGCAGTGGAGTGATGCGGAAGCTGAATACAAGCGAGCCCTTCAGTTGAAGCCGAACGACGCAACCGCGCACCTGGGATTTGCGAATTGGCTGCTGTGCCAAGGGCGTATCGAATTAGCATAGGCTGGATTCTGTTCCAGGCCCGCCGCTACGACGAGGCCATTCGGGAACTGCACAGCGCGCTGGCAGTTCACCCGGACACTGCCATTGCCCGCTTTTTTCTGGGATTTGCGCTGATTGACAAAGGTCAGCCGGAGAAGGCGATTCCTGAACTCGAGAGAACAGTTTCCTTGATGCACCGCAGCCCCGGCTCACTCGAGTTGCTGGCAGCGGCGTATGGGTATGCCGGACGCCGCACCGATGCGCTTCGCCTGATTGACGAATTGAAGAAGCGCCGACAGAAAAGCTATGTTCCAGCGGGCGGTTTTATTAATCCTTACTTGGCGCTTCGCGACTACAACGAGGTATTTTCATGGTTCGAGCGAGCCTACACGGAGCAGTCAAACATTCTGCAATTCCTGAAAGTGCATCCCTTCTTTGATCCCATACGCAGCGACCCTCGTTTTGAGGACCTCCTCCGCCGCGTCGGGCTGAAATAGGCATGACGAACCGGCATGGGTAAGAACCGCATATTCCGCACTCTCTTAACCATCAATACTCGTACAATCCTCTGGAAACTCAAACCAGCCCTTTCGGTCTAATTGTTCGAGAGGGCGACAGTCCTCTCGAGGCATATCCATGGGTTTATTGACACCGAACGACATCAAGAACTTTCAATCTTTATACAGCCAGCAACTTCGCTATCTGCTTTCCACGGAGAATCAAATCGTGAAGGGTCTGCAGAGCATGATTGAGCATGCCAGCGATGAACAGCTCAAACAAGCGTTTAAGTCTCATCTACAGGAGACCAAGGTTCAGGTCAGCCGTCTGGAACAATTGATTCCCGAGGTGAACGACGGTGATGTGGACGATAAGAAAGATGTGATCGCTACGGCGCTGATCGGCTCCGGGGAAAATATCGTGAGCGAATCCGATGAAGGCCCGGTCCGCGATGCCGGCCTCCTCGCCACGGCGCAAAAAATCGAGCATTATGAAATCGCCTCGTATGGCTCCGCACGCGATTGGGCTAAAGTTCTTGGTTTGACGAAGCATGCCGAGCTGTTGCAAAAGACGCTCGACGAAGAGAAGCACGCCGATGAACTCCTGAGCGCTATCTCACAACGGACGAACACGACGGCCGCCGTGGCTTAAGAGCAGCCGCCACACAAGACAACTTTAGCGTCGCAACAGCCCAGGAGCGGGAACCGACTCCTGGGCATAGGATTCCAGAAATCCGCACTGTGTGCAGCGCCACATAACGATTACTCTGCACTCTCGATCTTTGGTGTCAATGCCGCGCCACGAGGACGTTTCCGGAGTTCCTTCCAGCCAGCGGCTAGGCTGCACACCGCCGGAATCCTTATCCACTCCAAAGCCAGCCTCCATGGAAGCACCGCACTTTCCGCAAAGGGGTTCAATAGTTGTCATTACGGCAGTGTAGCGTGAGGGTCAGCTTTCATCTCGGCATTTGGGATGCTGACAATTCACAGCCCTTCGCTATTGCGACTGGGAGGCGGGCGGCGCTTGCGCTTCCACCGCGACATCAGAAAACAGAACAGTATCTGATGCTCCTGCTTGATGCGAGCAGACGGCCAGCCCGACCAGAACCGGGTCCCGAAACGAGACTTCGGTGTTGGCGATTTTTTTCAGCTCGGCGCCATCCTTGGCGATGTACATGTAAATCTTGACGCCGGTACGGACCAGCTTGATCTGAAACGTGCCCGGACCGTCGAACGGGAGATCAAAGGTATTGGTGTCTTCGCCCGGTTTGCTACGCCACTGCAGTCCCGGCATGCCGCTGCCGTGGATCACGACGTCGGCGTAGGTCGCATCGGCGTCCAGTGATTGACGGACCATGAGGCCGGCCTTGCGATGTTCGGCTCCCTGACCGAGGAATCGCAGCGTGGCCGTGACGGTGAAGTTGCCGGTCATCTCTCGCCAGACATAGTGGAACTGATCGTGCTTGCCCCAGATGTTCACTCCGGAGCCGGTAATCCGGTACTGCCCATGTGAAAATTCGGCGGCCCCCCTGATCGGGGGACCGCCCACGTCGCCGGAATTGGTAAAGAGGCCGAGATTTCCGCTCTCGGCGAAAGCCGAAGCAGAAAGCAGGCTGAGAAGCAATAGCGGGCGCATGATAGACATTCTGTGTTTCCTTACCAGTCTGGAATCCATACTATGGCCGTGCGGCAGCCGTAGCCGGCAGTTGTTCCACGGAGACATCCGAAAACAACACCGTGTTGATTGCTCCCTGGGTATGCGAACTCACCCCAAGTCCGACCAATACCGGGCTGCCCAACTGATTCGTGGTGTGCCCCAGTTCCCGCAAGGGCGCGCCGTCTTTGGCGATCCACACGGTGACCGTTGTGCCCTGCCGGACCAGCTTCAACTTCCAGGTCCCTGGACCTTCCATTGGAAAATCGACGGTGTTGGTGTTGTCGGCTTTGGCGTTGCGGAACTGAACCGCCGGGGTGCCATCGCCGTGAATGGCGAGTTGAACAAAGGGCGAATCGGTGTCGAGGCTCTTACGGAGCATGATGACAGCCTTGCGGTGCCCGATTCCCTCAGTGAGGAATTTCGCGGTGGCGGTGACAGCCAGGTTGCCCGACATTTCGCGCCAAACGTAGTGGAACTGATCCGCCTTGGCCCAGATATCGGAGCCGGAGCCGGTGATTTTGTACTGCCCGGTCGAGGGGTCGTACTCGGCAGCTCCCTTGAGGGGAGGAGCGCCGACATCGTCGGAGTGGGTGAAGCTGCCGAACGCTGCTGTCTGAGCAAAAGCTGAAGCGGATAAGAGGCAAGCGAACAATAGTTCACGCACGTCAAAATTGTATCCGAATCGTGGCTGGGAACGGCATATAGCATTGGCGGCGCTTCCGAAAGTATGAGAGTTTAGTGAGATGCCAGAGGCGACATCACAGACGGCTGCCACGACTCCGCCGCGCCATCACCATGAACCGGCGCAGCGCAAGAACAAGATCGGGATTGTGGGCGCGGGTCGGGTAGGCACGACGATTGCTTATGCCGCCTTGATTCGCAGCGTAGCCAAGCAGATTAGCTTGTATGACCCCACACGATCCAAGGTCGCTGCCGAGGTGCTTGATTTGAATCATGGCTTGATGTTTACGCCCATGGCCGCCGTGGATGGTTCGGATGATATGGAGGTGCTGACCGGGTCTGACGTGGTGGTCGTTACGGCGGGAACCACGCAAACTCCCGGCCAGACGCGGATGGACCTGGCCGGAGCAAACGCGGCAATCTGCCTCAATCTGCTGCCCAAAGTGCAGCGCGTTGCCCCCAATGCGCTCATCCTCATGGTGACGAACCCGGTGGATGTCATGACGCAGATCGCGCTTAAGATCACGGGCCATGACTGCGCGTGTGTCTTTGGATCAGGCACAGTACTGGACAGTTCGCGTTTTCGCTTTCTGTTGGGCAAACATTTCGGTGTATCAGTGCAAAGCGTGCACGCCTATATAGCGGGCGAGCATGGCGATTCGGAGATTCCCTTGTGGTCCAGCGCGAACATCGGCAACGTGTTGCTGGACCAGTGGCACGTCAAAGGACACTGCCAGCCTCTGACGGAAGAACAAAAGCAGGAAATCTTTAACAATGTAAAAAACGCCGGTTACCAGGTTCATGCCGGCAAGGGAGCCACTAACTACGCCATCGGGCTGGCGACCGTTAGTATTCTGGAAGCGGTGTTTCACGACGAAGGGAGAGTGCTGCCGGTCAGCTCCATGCTCCAGGACTATCGCGGCTTCTCGGACGTTTGTTTGTCAGTTCCAGCGATTGTGGATCGTTGCGGAGTGGAAAGTATCATTCCGTTGCCCATGACAACACAAGAAGAAGCGGGGCTGAAAGCGAGCGCGGAGCGCATTCGCCGGGTCGTCAACTCGCTCGGATACTGATGGACGGCAGCCATCAACGGCGAAGGGTGCCGGTTATTCACGAGGGCAGGATTAGTGTGCCGCGCGTTTCACGAGGATGGCGATGAGGACGAATAAGGCGATATCACACCAGAGAGCGCGGTTTCCTAAGCTCTTCGTGGCATAGCCGCCACTGGTTGCGCCTAGCAAAAACGCCGTGCAGATCACCGAAAAGTCTTTCACGACGCGCGCGGATTCCGGGCGATGCCCTTCGAAGAGCCAGGCGAACGCGGCCTCGCTTAACGTACGCAGATTGCCAGTCGTAAACGTCGAACTGTAACCTCGCCCATTCACCTCGCGGAACGTTGACACCTGTACCGAGGCGGTAAACGCAATAACCGTGGTAATGAGAAGATCGCTCGTGCCGCCAGGCAGCAGGCTCAGCCCGAGGAGAATACCAATCTCGGCGACCAGAACCGCGACGTAAGGAGGGCTACCCTGCTGCCGTTTGGAATGTAATTGAATCGCTGCGGAGACACTGATTCCGAACAGAAAGGCCAGGATCGGAGGAAGATGACGAAAAGCCGAGTGCCACGAGCCGGACAGAGAATTGATCCCGAGCAGGACCACATTGGCCGTCATGGCGTTCGCGAATACATGTCCATGCCCCACATAGGTGAATCCGTCGAGGAAACCACCGGCAGCGGCGAGCAACGCGCCATGGCGGAGTATCTCGACCTGTCTTTGCGCTTCCTCGAAAGCGAGCGGGCGCGGCGCTTGGCTTGTTGGCACGGTTCTCCTTCTAGCTGACTTCGGATTATGCTGTAGCAACTTCCCACAAAAGGTCTATAGGAATTCGGGAGAGCAAATCAACAAGGGACGATATCCATGCAGTTGCCGCGATGAGCCGAAGCAATTTCCGCGTTGTCGCTTTGCTGAATTTATCGCACGGGAGAAAACGGGAGCGGCCTTAGAATCACGTTGCTGATGTTCTCCACAATTTCCGCGTCGCTAAGCCCTGGTTGTTTGCTCAGTTTTTTCCATTCGGGATCGCCGCCGAAGGATTGCCACAACTTGTCACGGGCAGCCAGGTTATCGTAGGAAAGCATGTACATTAAATTCGGCTGCCTGGGCCCTACAATCGTCTCGCCGAAAAAAACGGGCCGCATGCCGAGCCGTTGAAAGATCTGCGCCTCTCCGTGATTGAACATATCCACTTTTCGAGCCAGCGTCGCAAAGTTCTGCGACTCATAAGTACGAAGCTCGAAAATTCTGGACGCGCCCGCTTCGCCGGACGGGCCTATCTCAACTTGCGGCAATATATCAAAGCTACGGAGCAGGCTGCTTTCCACGCGCACAAAGGGCAGTCCCGGACCGGAGCTTAGCTTTTGCAATTCTCGCTCATGCGCTCCGTCGCCGGCCATCTTCGCCAGAGTTTCCTGCATGGCGGCAAGGGAAGAGTACTGCGCCAATGTGACATAGTAAGGACCGCCCGGCCCAATCACGTTGGCAAAGGCCCCGGCCAGTTTGGCTCCAGTGCGTTCCAGCGCGGGCATTAAACCGTGTTGTAAATAATCGGCCACTCTTTTGGCCTGATCCTCGGCGGTGTTGTGTAAATGCCAAGTCTTCAGTTCCAAGTAAGTGTTTGCTTTGTTTTCAGCAGAATGGACTGCCATGGTAGTCAAGGCGGATGCGGCAAGTCCCGCAAGCATGTGACGTCGCTCCATGCACTTGACTGTATAACAAGCGGCGCAACGGTCGCGCGCCGGCGACAGGGCCAGATGCGCGAGTTAGCTTTAAGCGGTTAGCGAGCGGAGGTAAATGTCAGCTTGCGGCTTTCTTCGGAACGGACCGGGATGGCGCGGCTTGATTCGCCTTCGATATGGAAGCCGACCAGATACTCATGCTGTTGGTTGCCGGTAAATTGCAGACTGGACGGCGCTCCTGATTTGCCGAAGCTGCACGGCGCGGAAAGAGCCATGGCTGCTTTGCCGTTGCCCTGAACCAACACGATACCGTTGTCGCTCTGCTGAACGCGATAATCGCCTGGATTGAACTTCTGTCCGGCCATCACGAATGAAAAGGGAACGTGAACTTGCAGGACTTGATTGGACGACGCCGCCGAAACGAGCGAAGGAATGGCAAGCACGCCGAAAGCGCAGATTGTTCTAAACAACTTCATTGAATTATGTTTCTCCTCTAGTGAATAAATAAGGTCACGCGGGGGAGCGAACGGAGCGCCATGACGGACGGGAAGCGCGCTTCCAGCCCAGAGCTAAACAATCTTACTTTGATAAATCTTACGTGCGGGGAAGAAAAAGATGACGGTCATCAAGGCCGTCTAATGAAGAATCATACCGGATCAACGTCCGGAACGGTTGTTACGATACTACAGATTTATTGTAAAGGATTCCTGGCTTTCGCTCAATAGGGGAAAACCAGTATCCTTCAAGACAAAAGTATTAAACGACTTCCACGCCCATGCTGCGGCAAGCGCCCCGGACTTGTTCCATGGCCGCTTCCACGGTGAAGCAGTTCAGATCGGGCATCTTGATTTTGGCGATTTCCTCGATCTGTTTTTCGGTGATCTTACCGACTTTATTTTTGTTGGGTTCCGCTGAGCCTTTGGCCAGATTGACGGCCCGTTTCACCAGAATCGCTACCGGCGGGGTCTTTGTAATAAATGTGAATGAACGGTCGGAGTAAATCGTAATCACCACTGGAATGATCAAGCCCTCCTGATCCTTAGCGGACGTTTTCGCATTGAACGACTTGCAAAACTCCATGATGTTCACGCCCTGCGGACCAAGCGCCGTGCCGACCGGAGGCGCTGGCGTCGCCTTGCCAGCCGGAATTTGCAACTTCACTTCAGCAGTAACTTTCTTCGCCATTTCCTATTTCCTTCAAATTTGCTAAATTTTTTCTACTTGCAGGAAGTCGAGTTCCACCGGAGTCGATCTTCCGAAAATTGTTACCATGACACGCAACGTATTACGATCCGTGTTCACCTCGTCAATTTTGCCCGAGAAGTTTGTGAACGGCCCATCGATAATCTTTACCGTTTCATTCTTCTCAAAGGTCAGCTTCGGACGAGGACGCTCCGCGCTGGACGCCTGCCGGTACAGCACGGAATTCACTTCGTCCGCCGTTAAGGGCACAGGCTTTGTGCCGCCGCCGACAAATCCGGTGACGCGAGGCGTATTCTTTACGGCGTGCCAGAGTTCGTCATCCATCTCCATCTCGACCAGCACATAACCCGGATACAGAAGCCGTTTGCTCGTTACTTTTTTGCCGTTGCGCAGTTCGACGACTTCTTCCGTGGGAATTAAAATCTGTCCCAGCCGGTCCGCAAATCCGAACGCCTGTGAGCGTGTCTTCAGCGATTCCGCCACTTTTTGCTCGAAGCCTGAATAGGCGTGAATGATGTACCAGTTCTTAACTGGACCGGCCGGCTCGTCCGGCCCCGCAGCGGGCAGAGTCGCACCTTCGTCGTTTGCAGAAGCAGGAAGTTCCGTTTCCGGGTGCAGGCGACTTTCTTCCAACTCCTCGCCAGCGCCGTGGATACCGTCACTTTCGCCGTGGATTTCTTCGCTTTCCATGCCCTCGTCATGTTCGAGAACGTCATTATCGTAATTGGCCAAAGTTAACGGCTCCTCATTATTCTCTTCGTGCTCTGTTTCGTGCGGCGCATCATGCGGCACCTGCTCATCGTCATCAAACCGTTCATCAGCCATGTGTTCTCGTCCGTTCTCAGCTAAGAGGAAACTATCGCCCGGTGAAATACTTAATCACGCGGTCAATGACTGAACTTACAGCGGCATCTACTACCCAGAAGTAAGCGGCGAACAGAAAAACGGCGGCAATCACAACCCCGGTCGTAGCGCGAACCTGCGGCCAGGTTGGCCAGGAGACACGCCTCATCTCGGCTTTAACTTCATCAATATAGGATTTGGTCTGTTGAGGCCAACTTCCTGCCTTGCTCAATTCCATAAATAATCACCAACAAATCGAGTTAATGTGCTCTCACTAGGTCGCTGAAAGCAGCCTAAAGAGGGCGTCTGGCAGGGGCAGAGGGATTCGAACCCCCAAAGGCGGTTTTGGAGACCGCTGGTTTACCGTTAGCCTATGCCCCTATTGCGGAACTCTCCATCAGACTAGCAGATGTTCCCTGACCTTCTTACTTAGATTCGCGGTGCGGCTGGTGCTTTCGGCAAAACGGACAGAACTTTTTCATTTCCAAACGCTCCGTCGTCGTTTTCTTGTTTTTCGTTTTGCTATAGTTCCGGTTCTTGCATTCATTGCACTGGAACTGAATAATTTCACGCGGCATACCCAAACGGTTCCCTTCCCACTAAATTGCTGAAACTTGCCTTATCAATAGGAGCGCACAACGTATGCGGCGCGATGCGCCCCTACTTTTCTCTATTTACCCGATAATTTCGGTAACGGTGCCGGCACCCACGGTGCGTCCGCCCTCGCGG
>CAXUBB010000229.1:0-6458 GCA_964249105.1 uncultured Bryobacteraceae bacterium
ATGAAGCCGCCGTAGTAAGGAATGAGTTTGGCGATGTAGGTCAGCGCGGCGATCCAGGCGGAGATCAGACAAAGAGCAACAGCTAGGATCTGTCCGATTCTTCCGCTTCGTTGCAGGCCGAGACAGGCCAGGGCTAGAACGGCGGGCAGGATGCAGGGGGCGTAGTAGGGACCGGTCGTGGTTTGTTGTTCGTGAGCGCCGGCCGCTATGCCCAAGTCGTATACCAGCGCTCCCATAAAGAGCAAGGAGGCTAGATGAGCCCAGAGTTCCGCTGCCCGTATTTTTTTGATCTGAATCGCAAACAGGATCAGCGCGGCCACTATTAACAGGAGTTCGAGATTCAGCGTCGCTTGTGAAAAGGCGAGGTGGGATTCGTTGCCGGTCCATAAGCTCCAGCGGGCGGAGTCCAGCAGGGTTTTGCTCCACTTCATGTGGCGGAAAGCGTAGAGCACGTCGGGACCGCTCGTGCCGCCCACATTTTCCTGCAAACCGGCCAGCGCATGGTAAAGCAGCAGGTTCCGCAGATACCAAGGTCCAGCCAGGAACAGAGTGATGAGCAGTGAAATAATCAGCGTTTTCGAAGGCAAGCGTAAGCGCCACTTAGCATAAAAAAGAACGATTACGAAGATGGGCGCGAAGGCCAAAAAATATGCCTTGGAAAGCAGCCCGATGGCGACCACAATTGAAAGCAGGTAGGCATCCCGCGTTCGAGCGCGATTGACCAGCGCGGCCATCAGCGTAAAGAACCATGTTCCGGCTATGATCGATAGCCAATCATTGGCCACGTGACAGACGGCAGCCGCGAAGATCTGCATTTCAAAGAAGGACGCCAGCAGGAGAAGGCGGAACGGCCCGAAGATCTCTAATTCGCCGCACAAGCGGGTGCAGCCCCAAAAGGTGAAGAGTGTAGCCGCGAGAGTGAGAATTAAGCGCAGCAGCAGAATGCGGGCGGGCAGTTCCCATTTGCTGAATAGAGCGTCCAGAGGAGCGAGAAGCAGATAAGCTAATGGAGTTTGCTGCGCTTCGTAGTTCAGCAAGGAGGAAGGCTGTTTTCGCTGCTCTGGTGAAATCGCTCGAAGCTCCTTGATACGTCGAGTCCGTTCCGCCGGTGAGAACCCAAACCAGTCTTCAAAAGCAATCGTGCCGGGAATGCTTCGCTTCAGGATGAAGCTAATGGGGACTAGGTCAAGCGAAGCGCGGATTTCCGCTGAGATAGGGGTCTGCTTGAGTACCGGGATTTGCCGGTTGGCGGAAATGGATTCGATGTAGGCGTAATGGAACGGTTCGTCGAAGCCTTCCCATAGGGGCAAGAGACAGCAGTAAAGGGCGGAATTAAGGAGAGCAAGCAGGAAAAGAAGGCGCAAGGGATCTGGACAGAAAAGAGCGGCTCGCTACAGGTCGCCCTTCCATGCTGGACCGTTCGAGCGTTTCGTGGCCCTGACCAAAATAGAAGCGTCAAAAGTAACGATCATTCGGCTTGACGTTGCATGTGTTGCGCGGCTTCCTCGATAGCTGAATCAATCTCATTTTCCGGAATATTCTTCACACGTTCTGCAAAGGCATCAAGATGGTCTTGATAGCGGCGAAACAGACAAGCACGCTCAGGGCCAGGAGGAGCGTCCTTGAGCATTCGGGCTGGACGAATGATCAGGCTTTCTTCATCGCGGAGCGCGCGGCCCAGAATGCCTTCAACGGCAATACGTTGGTCAGCTGATAAATTCTTTACGTGAATCATGCGAAAGCAATGCTTCCCTAACAGTTTGAATCTAAGTTACCAAAACAAAAAAGGGCGGCCCACGAGGAGCCGCCCTTTTATCTTAAATGAGGTTCGCGTTAGATGTCGTCCGAGACGCCCAGGTCTTCGGCGCCGAGGTCGTCGGAGAGTCCGCCGTTGTAGATGCTGGGGGCTTCGTCGGCAAAGTCGCCCAGCCCGTCGCTGAAGGAGACTTCCTGCTCCGGCAGCGGCTCCTCTTCCACCACGTCCTCGCCCGCGATCTTCACGCGCCGGTAGAATTCCATGCCGGTCCCGGCGGGAATTAATCGGCCCATGATGACGTTTTCCTTCAGGCCACGGAGGTAGTCGACCTTGCCGTTGATGGCGGCTTCGGTGAGGACACGCGTGGTCTCCTGGAAGCTGGCGGCGGAGATGAAGGAGTCAGTTGAAAGAGATGCCTTGGTGATGCCGAGCAGGATCGGCTTGCCCGATGCGGGGCGTCCGCCTGCTTCGATCACACGGGCGTTCTCTTCGCGGAACTTGAACTTGTCCACGACTTCTTCCGGCAGAAATTCGGTGTCGCCAATGTCGTCCACTCGCACCCAGCGCATCATCTGACGCGAGATGACTTCGAGGTGCTTATCGTTGATGTTGACGCCCTGCAGCCGGTAGACTTCCTGGATTTCGTTCACCAGGTATTTTTGCAGTTCTTTTTCGCCGAGCACGGCCAGGATGTCGTGCGGATTGCGCGGGCCGTCCATCAGAGGATCGCCCGAGCGCACGCGCTCGCCTTCCTGCACGTTGATGTGAACGCCGCGCGGAATCGCGTATTCCTTCTGCACGCCGTCGTCACCCACGATGTAAAGCTTGCGCATACCCTTGGTGACTTCGCCGTACTTCACAGTGCCATTGATTTCCGCGATGATGGCCGTTTCGCGGGGCTTGCGAGCTTCGAACAGCTCGACCACGCGGGGCAGACCACCCGTGATGTCCTTGGTCTTGGTCGTAGCACGCGGGATCTTCGCCACCACGTCGCCGGCGTGTACCGTTTCGCCGTCGCCCACCATTAAGTGCGCGTGAGTCGGCATGAGATAACGCTTCTCTTCCGCACGCGTGCCGCCTTCGGGACGGACGATGACCGTCGGGAAGCGCTTTTCGTCAGAAGACTCGGTAACGACCACCTGCATGTTGCCGGTGATTTCATCGACCTGCTCCTGCGTGGTCACGCCGTCGATCAGATCCTTGAAGTGAATGGTTCCGCTAACTTCCGTCAGAATCGAGAAGGTGTAGGGGTCCCATTCCAGCAGGATCTGGTTGGCCTTAACGGGCGCTCCGTCCTGGACGTTGATCTTTGCGCCGTAGACGACGGGGTAGCGCTCGCGTTCACGCTGTTTTTCGTCCAAGATGATGAGGATGCCGTTGCGGTTCATGGCGATCAGCTCGCCCTTGTTGTTGCGAACCGTGTTGACGTTGTTGAAGCGGACGTAGCCGTCGCTCTTCGCATCCTGGGTCGATTGCTCGCTGACACGGGTAGCCGCGCCTCCGATGTGGAAGGTACGCATGGTCAACTGCGTGCCGGGTTCACCAATGGACTGAGCCGAGATGATGCCGACGGCTTCGCCGCGCTCCACCATGCGACCCGTTGCCAGATTGCGACCGTAGCAGAGACGGCAGACGCCGCGCTTCGATTCGCAGGTCAGCACCGAGCGGATTTTCACGCGCTCGATACCGGCGGCTTGAATGGCGCTGGCCAGATCTTCGGTGATCTCCTGGTTGACGCTCACGATCACGCTGTTCTCATAGTCGCGCTGATCTTCGAGAGCCACGCGGCCCACGATGCGGTCGCGCAGAGGCTCGATGATTTCGCCCGACTCGATGATCGGTTCGACGTAGATACCGTCGGAGGTTCCGCAATCGTCCTCAGTGATGATGACGTCCTGGGCCACGTCGCAGAGGCGGCGGGTCAGGTAGCCGGAGTCGGCGGTTTTGAGAGCAGTATCGGCCAGACCCTTACGGGCGCCGTGCGTGGAGATGAAGTACTGGAGCACGTCCAGACCTTCGCGGAAGTTCGCGGTGATGGGCTGCTCGATGATTTCGCCCGAGGGCTTGGCCATCAGGCCGCGCATACCGGAGAGCTGACGAATCTGCTGCTTCGAACCGCGAGCGCCGGAGTCCGCCATGATGTAGATCGGGTTGAGAATGCGGCCCGTACGGTCGTCTTCTTCCATGCCCTTGAACATCTTGTCGGAAACGGCTTCGGTGACTTTCGACCAGATTTCGATGATTTTGTTGTAGCGCTCGGATTGGGTGATCGCGCCTTCCTGATATTGCTGCTGAACTTCGATCACCTGCTTTTCGGCTTCACGAACGAGGCTGCTCTTTTCTTCGGGAACAACCATATCGTCGATGCCGATGGAGATGCCGGCGCGGGTGGCGTACAGGAAGCCGAGCTTTTTGATTTCGTCCAACATGCTGACGGTGGTCTGCAAACCGGCTTTCAAGTAGCAGTACTGAACCAGTTGAGCGAGTCCTTTCTTTTTGAGAAGGCCGTTCACGTAGGGCATGGAGTCGGGCAGAACGTCATTCAGGATGACGCGGCCGACTGTCGTGTCCATGTACTGCTTAATGAACTCGATAGGCTCGGTGTAAAGAACGTTTTGGTTATCGAACGCTTTGTTGAGATCGATGACCTTGCCGGTGTAACGCAGTTTGATGGGGGTCAGGGTTTCTACTTCACCCATTTCAAGAGCGATCAACACATCGTCAATGGAGGCGAAGGTACGGCCCGCGCCCTTGGTGTTAGGACGCAGCTTGGTGAGGTAGTAAAGACCAAGCACCATGTCCTGCGTCGGGATCGTGATGGGCGCACCGTGCGCGGGTGAAAGAATATTGTTCGAGGCCAGCATCAAGGTCGAGGCCTCAATTTGGGCTTCGGGCGAGAGCGGAATGTGAACCGCCATCTGGTCGCCGTCAAAGTCCGCGTTGAAGGCGGTACAGGTCAGCGGGTGGAGCTTGATGGCCTTGCCTTCGACGAGTACGGGTTCGAATGCCTGAATACCAAGGCGGTGCAGCGTGGGAGCGCGGTTCAACAGGATGGGATGTTCCTTGATAACTTCCTCAAGGATGTCCCACACGACCGGGTCCTGCTGCTCGACCAGTTCCTTGGCTTGCTTGATGGTGGTGCAATGTCCGCGCTGTTCGAGGCGATGGTAGATGAAGGGCTTGAACAGCTCCAAAGCCATCTTCTTGGGAAGACCGCACTGGTGCAGTTTCAGTTCTGGACCGACGACGATGACAGAGCGGCCCGAATAATCGACGCGCTTGCCGAGAAGATTTTGGCGGAAGCGGCCCTGCTTGCCTTTGAGGGTGTCCGAAAGGGACTTGAGCGGGCGATTGTTCGCACCGCGCAGCACGCGACCGCGGCGACCGTTGTCGAAGAGAGCGTCCACGGCTTCCTGCAACATGCGTTTTTCGTTGCGCACGATGACATCAGGAGCATGCAATTCCATCAGCTTCTTCAACCGGTTGTTGCGGTTGATGACGCGGCGGTAGAGGTCGTTCAAGTCGGAAGTGGCGAAACGTCCGCCGTCGAGCGGCACCAGGGGGCGCAGTTCCGGCGGAATGACCGGGATCACGTCCAGAATCATCCATTCCGGCTTGTTGCCGGATTTACGGAAGCTCTCGACTACGCGCAGGCGCTTGGCGAATTTCAGCTTCTTTTGGGCTGAGGTTTCGGTCCGCATCTTCTCGCGGATTTCCTGGCTCAGCGATTCAATGTCCAGCTTGCGCAGGAGTTCCTTGACGCCTTCGGCGCCCATCATGGCGACAAATGCGTTGGGAAATTCCTGATCTAACTGCCGTTTACGCTCATCGCTGATGACTTCGCCCTGGTGCAGGCCGGTCGCTTCGCCGGGATCGACCACGACAAAGGCTTCGTAGTACAGCACGCGCTCCAGTTCGCGCAGGGTGATATCGACCAGGTAACCGATGCGGCTCGGCAGGCCCTTGAAGAACCAGACGTGCGAGCAGGCGCTGGCGAGTTCGATATGGCCCAGCCGTTCGCGGCGCACGCGGGAAAGAGTGACTTCGACGCCGCACTTGTCGCAGATGACTCCGCGATGCTTCATGCGCTTGTACTTGCCGCAGAGACACTCCCAATCCGCGACCGGGCCGAAGATACGGGCACAGAAGAGGCCGTCGCGCTCGGGCTTGAAGGTGCGATAGTTGATGGTTTCCGGCTTGGTGACTTCGCCATGCGACCAGCTCCGGATCTTTTCCGGGGAGGCCAGACTGATTCGGATCGAATCGAAGTCGGCAATCAGATTGGCTCTATCGTACGGAGAGGAACGATACATGAATTGTCCTTTTTATCTTTTCCAACCACGGGCCCGTTTTTCACTTTAGCGGTGGGGAGCATCGGGCTCGCATGGATGCTCCCTGCGCCATTACTCACTGTTTGTGTTAATCCGCCGCGTGCGCCAGGTCCTGCATCTCGCGCGGCTTCTTCATCAGCTCCACGTCGAGGCAGAGGCTCTGCAACTCGCGAATTAACACGTTGAAGGATTCCGGCACGCCGGGTTCAGCGGCGGCTTCTCCCTTGACGATGGCTTCATAGATTTTGGCGCGTCCGTAAACGTCATCCGATTTCGCCGTCAGCAACTCCTGCAGAATGTAAGCCGCGCCGTAGGCTTCGAGCGCCCAGACTTCCATTTCGCCGAAGCGCTGGCCGCCGAACTGCGCCTTG
>CAXUBB010000229.1:6468-8285 GCA_964249105.1 uncultured Bryobacteraceae bacterium
TTTTCCGCCGAGCGGCTGCTGCGTGATTAACGAGTACGGCCCGATGGAGCGCGCGTGGATCTTGTCATCGACCAAGTGGCTCAGCTTGAGCATATAGATGTAGCCGACCGTGACCGGCTGTTCGAATTGCGCGCCGGTCATGCCGTCGTAGAGGTCGATCTTTCCCGAACTCGGGAGACCGGCATCCGCGAGCTTTGACTTGATGTCCCGCTCAGCCGCGCCGTCGAATACCGGCGTGGCGAAGTGAACACCCAGTTTGGCGGCAGCCCAGCCCAAGTGCGTTTCGAGAATTTGACCCACGTTCATACGAGACGGAACGCCCAGCGGATTCAAAACGATCTCCACCGGAGTGCCGTCGGGCATGTAGGGCATGTCTTCTTCAGGCACGATGCGGGCGATGACGCCCTTGTTGCCGTGGCGTCCGGCCATTTTGTCGCCGACCGAGAGTTTGCGCTTCATGGCGATATAAACCTTCACCATTTTGATAACGCCCGGCGGCAGTTCATCGCCCTTGCGCAGCTTCGCGATCTTTTCTTCCGTGATCTTTTCGAGCACGGCGATCTGGCGCGAAGTCATTTCCTCGATCTCATCGATCTGCTCGTTGAGGCGAACATCTTTCGTGTTCAACCGCATGCGCTTCAGGTCGCGGGCGCGCAGCTTTTCGAGCACGTCGCGGGTAAGCGGCGTGTCTTTGGAGAGAAGCTTTTTGTTGGTCTTCTCGTCGTGCAGGTCTACCGTGAGTTCCTTGCCGGCCAGAAGATTTTCCAGCCGCTTGGCTCGCTCATCGCTCAAGATGCGCTTTTCGTCTTCGAGGTTGCGGTGCAGGCGCTCTTCCTGGAGTCCCAGGATTTGCTTGGAACGCTCATCCAACTCCGCGCCCTTGCGCGAGAACACCTTACAATCGACAATGGTGCCTTCAATGCCCGGCGGGCAGTAGAGAGAAGCGTCCTTCACGTCCCCGGCTTTTTCGCCGAAGATGGCCCGGAGAAGTTTTTCTTCGGGCGTCAACTGAGTTTCGCCCTTCGGTGTTACCTTACCGACCAGAATGTCGCCCGGCTTGACCGTAGCTCCGATGCGGATGATGCCGCTTTCGTCCAGGTTGCGCAGGAAGGATTCGGCAATGTTGGGGATGTCCCGCGTGATTTCCTCGGGTCCCAGTTTGGTATCACGCGCCTCCACCTCAAACTCTTCGATGTGGATGGAGGTGTAGTAGTCTTCCTTGACCAGCTTTTCACTGACCACGATGGCGTCTTCGAAGTTATAACCGCGCCAAGGCATGAAAGCCACCAGCACGTTGCGTCCGAGCGCCAACTCGCCTGCTTCCGTGCAAGGACCGTCAGCCAGCACGTCACCCTTCTTCACCTTTTGTCCCTGATGAACGATGGGCTTTTGGCTGATGCAAGTGTTCTGGTTGGAGCGCTTGAACTTGGTCATCTGGTAGATATCAGCGCCAACTTCACGCGACATCTGGCCTTCGTGCGCTCCGCCTTCGACGCGGACGATGATGCGCTCGCTATCGACGGAATCGACGATGCCGGCGCGTTTGCAGATCACCACCGCTCCTGAGTCGCGGGCCGTGACATGCTCCATGCCGGTGCCCACATAGGGAGCTTCGGCGCGCAGCAGCGGGACGGCCTGGCGCTGCATGTTCGATCCCATCAGAGCGCGATTCGCGTCGTCGTTTTCGAGGAACGGAATCAAGCTCGCCGCAACCGAGACCAACTGCTTCGGACTGACGTCCATGTACTCGATTTCGTCGCGGTGCTTCAAGACGAAGTTACCGGCCTGACGAGCGTTGACCAGATCGTTGATAATCC
>CAXUBB010000229.1:8295-8669 GCA_964249105.1 uncultured Bryobacteraceae bacterium
GCCTTCGCGCACGCGCCGGTAAGGGCTTTCAATGAAGCCGTATTCGTTGATGCGCGCAAAGCAGGAGAGCGATGAAATGAGACCGATGTTCGGGCCTTCCGGCGTTTCGATGGGGCAGATACGACCATAGTGCGTCGGATGCACGTCGCGGACTTCGAAACCCGCGCGTTCACGGGACAGACCGCCTGGTCCCAGCGCCGAGAGACGACGCTTGTGCGTGATCTCCGAAAGCGGATTGGTCTGATCCATGAACTGCGACAACTGGCTGGAGCCGAAGAACTCGCGGATGGCGGCCATAACCGGCTTCGCGTTCACCAGATCGTGCGGCATGGCCGTGGACATTTCCTGGTAGACCGACATCTTTTCCTTGATGG
>CAXUBB010000230.1:0-8082 GCA_964249105.1 uncultured Bryobacteraceae bacterium
AGCCGACATAGGCAATCATCTTTCCATCGGGCGACCATCGGGGGTTCGAGGCCGTGTCCTTTTCGCCGCCTGTGCGCGTGGCCTTCCCGCTCCCGACATTCATCAGCCAGATTTGACCGCCGGGCCGGTCGTACCCGCGCACTGTATAAGCTAAGTGGCGACCATCCGGCGAAAACTGGACTTCGGTGACTGAATGGAAACGGTACAGGTCTTTACTGGCGAGACCGTCTCCCCAAAGCGGAACAGCGACGGCGCAGAGGGCGAAACTGATATAGGTTCTAAACAAGGACATTTTTATTCCGGAAGAAGCATCACTTCCACGGCGGAAGGGGCATTTCTGTTATGGTAAATCCGCTGTTCCGCCTTGCAGAAATCTTCCGGCTTGGCATGTGGGATGTCAACAAATGACTGCGGATTGCGATCCACCAGCGGAAACCACGAGCTTTGCACCTGCACCATGATGCGGTGCCCCTTCCGGAATGTGTGATGCACATCCGGCATGGTGAAATTCACTTCCGTCAACTTGCCCGGCGTCATCGCTTCCGGCTTCTCCCAGCTATTTCGGAATTTGGCCCGCATCGGCTCGCCACGAAGCAACTGCTGGTAGCCGCCCATGCGAATGGCGGGCGTTCCCAGAACGCGCTTGCCCTCGTCCGTACGGCTCGGGTCCGGGTAATCCGCCGGATACACGTCGATCAGCTTCACCACAAAATCAGCATCCGTGCCGGTAGTGGATACTCGCAGCTTCGGCGAAACAGGCCCCGCAATCGTGATGTCTTCCGTCAACGGCTCGGTTTGATAAGCCACCACATCAGGGCGCCGCGCCGCAAAGCGCTGATCGTCCACCATATAACGCTGCGGAACCGCGTCCGTCGTGTAATCAACGAACGGAACCGGATGCGCCGGGTCGCTCAGGTACTCATCGAAACTTTCGTTCTCGCGGGGCGCGTCGAACGACAGCTTGCCGCCGGCATGGAGATACAGCATCTTTGCCTGAGCTTTGGGAGGCGGCCAAGCGTCATAGGTCCGCCACACATTGGTTCCCGTTTCAAACGCATATGCTTCCGGCAAGGCCGCGCCTTTTCCTTTCAGGTAATGCTCAAAGAACGGAAATTGGATATTTTTGCGGAAGAACTCCGCTGTCTTTGCCGCGAACTGCGTATCGCCCAGGTGATCGCCGTCGCTCCGCGCCCACCCGCCATGCACCCAGGGGCCAACCACCAGCGTATTGTCGATCCCCGGATTCCGTTTCTCAATCGAATGATATGTCTTGAACGGACCTGACAAATCCTCGGCATCAAACCATCCGCCCACCGTCATGACCGCGCACTTGATGTTGTTCATGTGCCGGGAAAGATCACGCGCCTTCCAGTAATCGTCGTAGGTGTCATGAGCGACCTGATCGTTAAAGAGCGGATTCGATCCTTTGAGATATAGCTTGTCCAAGTTGGAGGTCGCTCCCACCCGCAGATAAAAATCGTAGGCATCAGGAGTGCCGAACTCAAACGGCACGCGCACCCTGGGCGGCGCGGCCGGTTGGAGAAACGGCTTAAAAGCCGAGTAAAAGCTGAAATTCGCCGCTAGCATGAAGGCGCCGCCATGATAAGCGTCGTCACTCATGAACAGGTCCGTCATCGGCGCCTGCGGCGAGGCCGCTTTCAAAGCCGGGTGCGAATCAATGATACTGGCCGATGTGTAGAACCCCGGATAAGAAATTCCCCAGATTCCCACTTTGCCGTTATTGTTGGGCACGCGCTTCAGCAGAAATTCAATTGTGTCGTAAGTATCGGAGCTTTCATCCACATCCTGCGGCGACTTTTTACCGTCGATATGCGGACGCATCTCGATGAAATCGCCCTCCGAAAGGTATCGACCCCGCACATCCTGATAAACAAAGATGTAACCGGATTTTTCAAACTCATCCGAAGGCCCCAGGGCAGGCTTATACTGATCTTCGCCGTAAGGGGCCACGCTGTACGGCGTGCGATCCATCAGAATGGGATAGGGCTGCGAGGCGTCCTTCGGCACATACACCGAAGTAAACAGCTTTTTTCCGTCCCGCATCGGAATCCGGTACTCATATTTCGTGTAATGCGACCGGACATAATCTTCGGCAGGCGCTTTTTCCTGCGCCGGAAGCAGACAGCACGCGCCGCTTCCGACCAGCGCGAGCAGGACACAACAAACTGTTTTCATAGTAAGCAAGTAAGAGTTTAGAACCGGTACTGAAACCCAACTTCCGCCAGGAAAGCATGAGGCACAATCGAACCGCTGGTCGAAAGAAATCCGCTCGGTTTGCCGAAGTTTTTCGATTGAACGCTGGTGGTGTAATTGTTGCCGAAATTCGCCCGATTTGTCAGGTCAAACATCTGGCACAGTAACTCCACTTTGTGCCGCTCTTTAATCGTAAATACTTTGCTGACCCGCAGGTCCGTTTGAAAGAAACGGTTGCCCCGCAACGGATCAAACGGAAGGGTGATGAGAGATCCGTTGGCTAGTCCGGCACGCAACTGGGCGGCTGTATAACCATAAGTTGCCGTGTAGTTCGTCGGACTCGACGCCGGCACCACGGCTCTCCAGCTTCCATTTCCGCCGCCGTAGCCGTAAACATCAATTCCTTCGAGCGGGTTATAGGGACGGCCCGAAGCCCACTGGATAATCGGAGCAACCTGAATGCCCCACGGCGCGTGATACACGCCGCTGAATACCCAGCGGTGCGGCTCATCATTGGGGGTGTGGCCCAGTTCCGACTTGCCGAACAAATTAAACGGGTTCGGAGCCGTATTGGCAAAGCTGCCCGGACTGCCGTCATATGACAGCGCGCGCGACCGCACATAGTTTGTGTTGATGCTGAAATTTCTGCTCAGCCTTCTACGGTATGAGATGTTCAACGCATCATAACGCGAACGGTTGATGGATGATTCCATCACGATTTGAGCCAATGCCGGGAGACCTGCTGCCCGGAATGCCGCCGTGAAAGGACGAACACCCGTCACGGTATCTTTCGGATTCAGGTTGACGCGTTTTGATTCCCGCACAGCCAAGCTGTGAATCCCTTCAATCTCAATGACGTCGTTGTTGGTAATTTGCCAAGAGTATCCAAGGTTCCACTCCTGGTTGTACGGATTGTGATAGTCGGGGCTGAGCAGCCTGCCGGTTGAGCCTGCGGGAAGGTTGCTCGACGGCGCTGGAATCGCCGGCAGCGGGTCCACTCCGTAGCGAAAGTTTGATAAGAGAGCGCCGGTGCTCGGAACAAGGCTGGCCGCTGGATCTCCAGGGCCGGTACTGGTTAGGTTCAAGGTCTGCGTAAAGACCGTGGCGTTTCCCTGCTGCTCTGTGAACAGCGGAATATTTTGAAAGATCTGTCCAAAGTAGATTCCGTATCCGCCTCGGATCACATGATGCCCGCTTTCCGTCAGGTTGTAGGCAAACCCGAAGCGCGGGCTGAAATCCAGGTTGTCATTGTAAGGAGGATGGGCTGCATAGGGACTGCCGATCGCCTTCAGATATTGGTAAGTACGAGTCTGGCTTTGCGTGTTTCCGCCGTTCAAGTTGATGTCTTTGTCCCACCTTACTCCCAGATTGATCGTCAGCCGGTTCGTCACCTTCCAGTCGTCTTGGAAGTAAAGACCCAGCATCTTCCCATCCGTGGTGGCGAAATAAGAGTTGCCTGACGAACCGGTGATCGAAGTGACAAGCCCAGGCGTGGCGAAACCCTGCGGATAAAGAGTCGTATTGCCCAGGATGGTGCTCGGATCGGCAATAAACGCGACGTTGATGGTGGAAGGCGTGGTGAAGAAGCCTCCCAGTTTGGGGATGTTCACGAAGTCCACGCCGGTTCTAAACGAATGCCGATCGCGGGTGAAGGAGAAGTCATCCCGGAACTGCCATTTGGCCTGATAGGACTGCTGCGGCACGTTGGGGTTTGTTCCGAAAGAAGCGCCGCCTGGAAAGCTGACATAGGGCACTCTCGTATGGGAATCAATGAGGTTGTTCCAGTACTGATAACCAAACGTAAATGCATTGACGATTCGCGGCGATAGAACCGAGTTCAAGGTGGCGCTGCCCAGAATCAACTGATTAGTCGTGAAGTTCCCTTCCGTCAAGTCCGTTGTGCTCGAAGCCTGATCATTCAGGGAACTATTTCCCTGCGAATTGTAGGTAAAAGAAAAGCTTTCGCTCGGGCTGATAACCCAGTCCAGGCGTCCGGTATAACGCTGGTCGTTATAGGGCGTGGGAATGGTGTTCGAGGGCTGCGCGCCCAAGGGTTTTGCCAGGGTTAATTGATTAAAGGCGTCCGCTGAAACGGTGATCTGCTGCTGCTCCCGCAGGCGCTCCAGCGCGAAGAAAAGGAACAGCTTGTCTTTTAGTACCGGGCCGCCAATCGAGCCGCCGTATTGTTGGCGGCTATAGGGAGCCGTGGGCTGATTGCTCTGTTTGGAGAAGTAATCATTAGCGTCCAACGACGTATCACGCTCGAACAGAAAAAGCGAGCCGTGAAATTCATTTGAGCCTGATTTGGTAATCAGGTTGACCGCCGCGCCCTCGCTGCGCCCGTTAGCCGCCGAAAACCGCTGCGTGCTGATATTGAACTCTTCGACAGCTTCGAGCGGCAATTGCATCACCGGCCCGCCTACCGTGTTGTCTTTATCGTCGATGCCGTTGACCGTTACATTCACATTGCGGCCCGTTGAGCCGTTAATGCCGAAAACCGCGATGCGGTTCTTAGTCGGGTCATACGAGTTCACCGGCTTGGCGCCCGGCGCGAGAAATGCCAGATTGGCGAAGTCCCGCCCGTTTAAGGGAAGATTTTGCACCTCGGTCGGCGTGATCGCCAGGCTGACATCGGTCTTGGTTGTGTCAAGCAGCGGCGCGGCGTCCTGCACATTCACAACACTTGTCTGCTGGCCGGGATTGAGCGTGGCATTGATTTCGGTGGAGGTAGCTACCTGCAGCTCTAATCTTTCATACACGGACGTTTGGAACCCGGCAGCTTTCACCGTCAATGTATAAACGCCTGCCTGTAGTCCATCGAATACGTAAGTCCCGCTCTCCCCCGAAGCCTGCGTGCGCGACGCTCCGGTTGCCGTATTCACCAGCGTCAACTCTGCTTTCGGGAGCACTGCGTGGGAGCTGTCAAAAACCGTGCCGAGCAATGTGCTGGTAGCCGTAGCCTGTGCCCAACCCTGCATCTGCCCAATCAGAAAGCACAAAACGACGAGAAAACCTTTTCGCAAAGGAGTTTCCTTTCCTCAAAGCTGAAATTTGCATGATTCTCCTTCGGCGCGAGGAAGGACGGTTCGTAGGCCAAAGCTCTTTGGCGGCATGGCCAAGAACGTTAAATCACCAAAGCGAGCCCAATCTAAGAATTTAGTGAACTATGCAAAAAGAGTACAGCGATTCCACTAGCCACGCAACTTATTTATTAAATTATTTACAAGTTTGCAGTACTGGCAGAACGCGCGGAACCGGCTTATTTCGGTATTTCTGCCAATGGAAACTGAAGAAATCGGATGCGTTTCCGGTTCCAGGTGTACGTGATATACAAATCGCCGTTGCGTCCTTGAATCATGGCTGGATACGAGTACTCGCCCGATTGATCCTCCAAGGTTTGAAACATTCGAAAGTGTTCGCCATCCGCGCTGACCGCCAGATTCAGTGGTGTCCTGCCGGTCGTCGTATGGTTATAAACCAGCACCACGCGGCCATCTTTCAGCACGACAGCATCAATCCCGGAATTCGGATTCGGCAGATCAATTGGATGCGCCGGCGTCCAGGTCAACCCGCCATCCCTGGAATCAGCGGCGCAAATCCTACCAATCTGTGGGGTTGATCTGGCATAAAAACGCAGTCTGCCGTCGCCAAGAGAAACAACCGAAGGCTGAATAATTCCATAAGTTGCGGTGGAATTTTGCCCTGGAACAACTATCGGCCCAACCCGTTTCCAGGTATTTCCGTTATTGGTGCTGCGCTCAATCCAGCACGCCCAGGAGTGATAACTCTCCACGGAAGTGCCGCTGACAATCGTTCCGTCGGCCAGCACCAAAGGCTTAGCGCGGATCGGCCCGTACAAACCCGCTGGAAGGTGCTCAACAGGCGACCAATTCTGTCCTTCATCATCACTCCACCGCCGCCCGGCGGACCAACTGGAAGGCTGCGGACCAAACTTGTAATAAAGCCAGAGCCGTCGGTCCTTCGTATGGAAGAGAACCGGGTTATAACAAGCAATCTCGGGCTCGCGCACCAGCACAGCGGGAGCCGACCATTTTCCGCCGCTCCGGCGAGCAGCCCAGATGGCCACATCCGGTCTGCCTTCAGCGGAGCCGCCAAACCATGCGGCAAGGAGATCCCCGTTGCGTAGTTCCACGATGCTCGAAGCATGAGAAGAAGCAAACGGAGCGCTGGTAAAAACAAACTCCCCTTGTGAAGCAGCGCTGCCGAACGCCATAAACACACTGAACAACACAGCAAAATAGAGACGCGCTTTCATCAGAATTCCGGGAGCGGTTACACGCGGCACTTGACTTATTGAAAACGGATGGAGCTGTCGGTCAAGGCGATTTCGACCCGGCGGTTCTTGGAGCGCTCCTCGCCGCCGCTGCCGTCCACCAGAGGGCTTGTCTTGCCGTAGCCTTTTACGTTAATAATGGCCGGATCGATGCCCGCCTGCACCAGGTAATCCTTTACCGCCCTGGCCCGGCGCAGCGAGAGCTGCTGGTTGTATTCCGGCGTTCCGACATCATCGGTGTAGCCGAAGACGGAAAGCCCATAACCTTTCGAGATCAGCAAAATTCCGGCGATGCGGCTCAACAGCTCACGATTGCGCGCATTCAGATCCGCTTTATCGAAATCAAAACGAAAGATCGAATTCGGCAGGGAGATAACCATTCCGTTAGGAGTGCGGCGCGTTTCCACCACCCGGTTCAGCGCCTCCTGCATGTGATTGAGTTCCTCCTGCCGCTCGCGGACCATCTGGCCCATCTTTTCCTGAGCTTCCTGGGTTGCCTGGTTCGCCTGTTGCGCCACGGCTTCCGCCTGCTGTCGTCCCGATTCGGCCTGCTTGCGTCCTTCGGCTGCTACTGTCGCCCGCGCCGCGGCTTCCTGCGCGCTTCGGCTAGCTGCCGCTACCGCCGCCGATTCCTCTTGCGCCATCCTGGTTGCCTCATTCACTTCCTGCCGCAGGGATCTCAACTCGCCGCGCATCTCTTTTAAGCTGCGATAACCGGCGTAGTCCAGAGCGGCAATTCCTGCTCCCGCAACGAACAAAACAACAATCCACGCCCAACGTTCCACTCCCTCATGCTAGCCCCTGGCGCGCCAACATAGCTGTGGAATTCACTCTCGCCGGCAACGGCCATAAGCGGACCGCGACAAAATAGTGGCATGACTTTTGACGCAGGCGTGTGGCATAGCGAAATTTCGGTGAGTTCCGGTGAAGCCTCCCACATCTATGCCGGACTTTGTCGAGGCGAAGTTCCCGGCAAAGGCGTTACTCCGAACCCGGCGGTAGACGCCTTCCATGGTGAGCTAACCGGAGAGTGGCCCGAAATTGAATCCATCTGCAAACTGAACCGCTCGGAAGCTTATGTGGTCCTCTCCTGCGAGTGGTCGAAAGCGGAAGAAGTACACCTGCTGCTTCGGCATTTGGCTGCCAGGCACGGCCTGATTTTTTTCGACCCGCAATCGGAAGAAGTCTATCTTCCTGACCATCTTCAAGGCTGAGGTGCTATACACTATGAACCATGAAATCAATCAAGCGCGGCTCCCTGGCAATGATGTTGATATGCGGCTTTACCGTTTTGGGCGCTGCCCAAACGCAAGACATGAAGAACGCAGGCAACTCGACCAAGAAAGCCGCCAAGAAAAGCGCCAAGAAAGCCAAGAAACACACAAAGAACGCAGCGAATAAAGTCAAAACCAGTACACAGTAGCGCCACGCTGCTGCCGTGAAACGATCCGTAGAATCCACAGTCCAACTTTTCGGAGGTCCACGTCGATGAATAACGATCAAGTTTCCGGCAAGATGGATGAATTGAAGGGCAAAGTTAAGGAAGAGTGGGGCAAAGCCACTGGCGATACCAG
>CAXUBB010000230.1:8092-8662 GCA_964249105.1 uncultured Bryobacteraceae bacterium
GATCAGGTCAAGGGCAACCTGAAACAAACTCTTGGTGATACCAAGGAAGAGCTTCAAAACGAGCAGGACGAGTTGCAAAGGCAGAACAACGCAGCCGGAAAGCTGTAAAATCCATTAACGCGTGTCTGTACCGATCCAGTCTGGACGCGCACGATAGTTGTTACTTTGGGAACGGAGTGGCGGGTTATTTGCCCAGTCATTTCGTTCCTCCCCTAAGGGCGTGTGCCGCTTATCGGGAAACAGTTTTAGACAATCTGGCTTGAGTACCCGCCCATAGCATCCATCATCCGGTTCAGCCTGTCAGCGCACAGCTGTAAATGCCACATTTCCCGAGAAAAACTTACCTGCTCACCGTTGGCCGCTTGGGGCGACAACCGGCGGAGACGTTCCTGTAAAGCGCTTTCGCGTTTTCGAATCTCCGCAATTTGCGAGATGACCAGAGTCTCCAGCGGGGTTTGTTCCATAAGTATGGGGTTCGGCATAAGCTCCTTATTTTTCACACGCCTCTCAGCATGTTGTCATCTCTATAGCATTTAAGCAACCATTCTTTAAACGTATGCCATGCATGCT
>CAXUBB010000231.1:0-2558 GCA_964249105.1 uncultured Bryobacteraceae bacterium
GCTTTCAGGTAAATATCGGGAAACGGCTTCGGGCGCTTCACTTCCAAACCGTTCACGACGGCCTGAAAATAAGGGCGCAGACCAAAACGGTCCAGCACGAAATCAATATTTTCCGGTTCGGCGTTGGAGCCGATGGCTTTCGGAATATTTTTATACCGTTTGAGAAATTCGAGAACGCCCGGAATTTGAAACTGATTTAGATCCTCTTTCAGCAAAAGTTCACGGAACAGGCGCTCTTTGGCGCGGCCATGTTCGAAAGCAGACTCTTCGGAAACTGTCTTGCCCAGAAACTCTTGAACCAGTTCTGAGTTGCGTTTGCCGTGCATGCGGACTTCCAGGTCTTCCACCTTCGCGCCCAGGTTATTCAGATAGCGCTCCCACGCGGTTACGTGCATCGGCATGGAGTGGATCAGCACGCCATCCAGGTCAAAGATCATTGCCAACGGCGTCACGGTTGCATTCATCGGCGTTGAGAATAGCACGCTCCCGCAACAGGAGAATGTCCAAGCGACGCTATAATCAGGGCACACGGACCGTTACGTGATCAATTTCTGTGGCAAGTCGAGGATTGTTGACCCATAGCCGTTCATTGCGCTTCCGCCACCTTTGGCGCGTGGCGCTCTTGGGCCTTGGCGCGGTTGTTTTAGCCGGTATCATCGCGCCTTTTCTGGATGGTTCCCGCTTCAGCGGGCAGATTCAGCAGACGCTTGAGACCACCCTCGGGCGCGCCGTCGAGTTTGAAAATGTCCGTTTCACGTTTTTCTCCGGACCGGGCTTCTCGCTCCAGAACGTAACGATTAGCGAGGACCCGCGTTATGGTTTGGAGCCTTTTGCGTTCGTGCCTGTTTTGCAGGCGCATATCCGGCTCGACAAACTGCTGTTGGGACGAATTCAGTTTTCCAGCCTACGTCTGGTGGAGCCGTCGCTCAATCTGGTGAAGCGAGGCGATGAGACCTGGAACGTAGTGGAACTCGTCGAGCGCTTAAGCGCGCCGCGCCGGATGCCGCTGAACCTGTTTCCCGTATTCGAAGTGTCCGGCGGGCGCGTGAACTTCAAGTTCGGGATTCGCAAGTCCACCTTATATCTTCTGGGCTCGGATTTGAGCGTATACCCGGAGCGCTCCGGCAAGCTATTCATTCAGTTCTCGGGATCGCCCGCCCGCACGGACCGGGCTGGCATTGGGTTTGGCCACCTGCGCGGAAAAGTGAACTGGTACCTCAATCCCAGGAGCGCGGCCACAAACCGGATAGAAGCGGATTTGAGGCTTGATCCCAGCAATCTGAGCGAAGTCACGACGCTCATCGAGGGCCATGATATTGGCGTACATGGAACGGTCAGCTCTCATGCCGTCATTGAAGGGCCATTAACTGCCCTGACAGTTCGAGGAGAACTGCGCCTGGGCGATGTCCATCGCTGGGATCTTCTCCCCTCAACTGGCGAGGATTTGCGGATTCAGTATGGCGGCAAGGCCGACCTGCTGTTTCACAATCTCACGCTGAATACATTCGGCGCGCGGGCAGGCGAGATAACGCCGGTTACTTTGGAGATGCTGATTAGCGATTTTTTGACGAATCCGCGCTGCTCATTGAATGCGCACCTGACGGAAATTCCTATCGAGAGCGTGCTGCCGCTGGGGAGGCGCATGGGGCTTGTCATTCCGCCGAATCTAAATTTGACAGGAACGCTGGGAGGAGTGATTCGCTACCAAACTAATGAAGGGCTGAACGGAAACGTAGAGGTCCAGAATGTTTCCGCTACGCTACCTGGTGTTTCCCCGTTAAGCGTCCGGCGCGCGGGCGCAACAATCATGGGTGATCGCGTCCATTTTGATCCGACAGCCATACAAACGGACGACGGGACGCTTCAGGTGGGCGGTGATTTTTTCCTGTCCACGCCTCGCGCACGGATCTCCCTCAATGCGGAGGAGTACCCGACAGAACAGTTTAAGCGCGCTCTTCAGGCATGGTTTGGGACGCCCGGAATTTTAAGTTTGTTGAAAGAGGGCCGCCTTTCGGCTCAGGTTGTTTACAGCAAGAATGAAAATGAAGATCCGCTCTGGTCGGGTCGAGCGCAATTTTCGCAAGGGATATTGAATCTTCCGGGCCTGTCCGTGCCGCTCCAACGAGTGGAAGGGCGCGCCCGATTTGATGCTTCGGAACTTGAACTGACGCAGTTGAGAGCTGCGATCGGTCCGCGCACGCTGCGAGGCAGTTATCGCTACAACGCGGACGCGCGGCGGCCTGAACACTTGTCTATCGAGATGCCGGCAGCCGATCTTCAGGAACTTCAGAATTTCCTTGCGCCAACGCTTGAGGCGCAAGGCTGGCTGGCTCGCTTGCATGTGGCCAAACGCAAGATGCCGGACTGGCTGAGGGAAAGAAATCTGGAAGGCGAAATCGACATAGCAAATTTCTCGGTTGGCGGCGTGACCCTGGGGCCATTAAGGACACGCTTGATCTGGCAGGGCGCGAATGTGCAGTTTCCGTCCCTGCATCTCCGGCTGCCCGCCGGCGCTCTCCGGGCGGAGGGAACAGCGAATCTGTCCTCTTACTCACCGC
>CAXUBB010000231.1:2568-8656 GCA_964249105.1 uncultured Bryobacteraceae bacterium
GCAAAGGTGGACAACTATCAATGGCGCGGCGGCATGTTGAGCGCACAAGGAAGGTTTGACACGGCGGGAGCGGGAGCGGACATTCTGCGGAACCTGCGCGCGGAAGGAACATTTTCGGGAAACAATTTGAGCCTCTCGCCGGAAGACGTTTTCAGCACCATGGCAGGGGAGTTTGCTTTCTCATTCGTGGATGGCTGGCCTAATTTGCGGCTATCTAAGGTGCAAGCCTCGGACGAGGAGAACGCATGGATGGGAGAAGCAGCCAGCCAAAGCGATGGAAAGCTGATTTTCGATCTGGAGCACGCCGGTCAACAGCGAAAGATTGTCAGCACGCTGACGCCGGAGAACTCCACGGCGGTTTCCCTGCTGGACCGTTAATTGAGGTGGTTTCAGAGACTGAGGTAAGTAATTAGGGTTTACTGTTCTGGTAACTAGGCTAGGAGACAAGATGAAATCAACTATTGGATTTTCTTTGTGGATGCTGGCATTATCCGCCTCGCTTCAGACGGTGCGAGCCGACTCCTACACGTTTACGCCCCTGCCCGGCATTGTTAGCAGCCTCAACAACGCTGATCAAGTGGTGGGCATCCTTGGAGGTGGGGAAGCCACAAGCAGCTTTTTGTACGACCAGGGCGTACTCACCCGATTCACCGTTCCCGGTGCCCGAGACACATTGGCTACTGGGATTAACAATCAAGGCCAGATTGTCGGAACTTACAATGACAACCGAACGGGCATGCATGGCTTTCTGGATTCAAATAACAGTTTCACTCAGTTGGACGTGCCCGGTAATGTGGGCACGTCGGCTGCTGCTGGCTTGAATGATGCCGGGCAGATTGTCGGTTATGGTCAGTATCCCGGCCAACCGTCCAGCGGGTTTCTCTATGAGGGAGGGACTTACCGCAACATTAACTTTCCGGGGGCACGTGACACGTACTTGCGCGGCATCAACAATGCAGGCACAATGATCGGCTATTATCAAACCAGCACGAAGGCGTACGGCTTTTCTTACAACAGCGGAGGCGTCTTTACCACGCTCGATGTGCCCGGCAGTCGCGGCACGACCGCGTACGGCATCAACAACTTGGGGGTAACCGTCGGCTCTTACACGGACAGCAACAATCGCGGACACGGCTTTTTGTACAACGACGGCGTTTTTACCACCTTCGATGCGCCGGGCGGAGGAGGAACATTGTATGGTATTAACGATTTGGGTGAAATCGTGGGACAGGCGGGTGGCGGCTCGTTTCTCGCCACGCCCACGCCGGAGCCCGCCTCCTATGTTCTGTTTGCCTCCGGATTGGTCGGCCTCGGCCTTCTCAGGTGGCTCATGTTGTGGAAACGCTCAGCCTCTATCCCATGTGCAGAGTGATGAAAATTCTACACTTCGTTTGATTCAGCTCAGTTTCAGGCAGAACCACTGTAAAATTAGGGAGTACAATGCATGCTCTTGACCAAGCTTGGGAAGCTCTCAAGCGTGAGTTTGAAGCGGTTAAGGGCCAGACGGCGCGCCATGCCCGCGGTCAGACCACTAATGAGCTAAATCAGTTTCTGCGCCGATTGCGCCAGTATGCCCAAGAAGGCGAATGGATTTCCGCCACCCTGGAGCGCGCCGGACGTTTTACGCGGGAGGCCGCTCTGTTTGAAATCAAAAGCGAGATTTTAGTTTTGCGCGGCCAATGGAAAATGGATTTGCCGGCGGACCTTTCTTTCCCGCTTTCGTCGGCCGCGGCGTTCGCCAGCGCGGTGGAAACGAAAGATCCGGTAGTGGCGCTGCGGTCCGCCTCTGAAGTAGGCGAAAGACTGAGCGTCACGAATTCCGGGCAGCGCGCCCACGTCGTTCCTCTCGTGAACGGAAATCGGGTCGTTGCAGCGCTGTTTGCTCCCGACGGGGAGCACACGGATGCAAACGGTTTGGAGCTGGTGGCCGGAATCGCGGCGGCGGTATTAGAGCGAAAATCTAATGCCGGATTGCATGCTCAAATCGCGGAAGCGCCCAAGGCAAGTTCTAAAGTTCGAGAGCTGCCTGCCTGGGCCGATCTGAGTGAAGAGCAGCGAACGTTGCACGTGCGCGCGCAGCGTTTTGCCCGCGTCATGGTAGCCGAAATGCAGCTTGCCCGTCCCGAAGCCTGTAAGGCCGGCCGCGAGCAAAGTAATTTATATTTATTTCTGAAAAGTGAAATCAATAAAGCGCGTGATACCTACAGAAAACAATTTATGCTCATCCCGTCCATGGTGGATTATCTGCATCTCGAACTGATACAAACCGCGGCGGAAGGGAACGAATCTAAATTAGGAGTGGAATATCCGGGTCAGTTGGTTTAAGCGTCGCACCGTCCGGCTCGTGACTGGCTGCGTGATTAGTTCAGTTCTGTCAGGACTGCTGCCGGCGGGCACGACGCCAGCTCAAAAGAATCAAACAAAAACGAAAACAGCCAAGCCCAGCGCGGCGGAGTCAGCGCCTCAGCCCGCTTCTCCGAAGATGGTAGGCGCTGCCGGCCTGATCGCCGCCGCGCAGCGCGAGCTGAACAATAAGAACTTCAGCGCAGCCATCAATAATGCTCAGGCAGCGGCGTCGAAAGCGCCGATTCTGGCTGATTACGCGTACTTCATCCAAGCGCAGTCCGCGTATGAGCTTCATAACGACAGCGATGTTGCCGAATCCGCGAAACGCATCTTTGATTTTGCGCCGCCGTCACCTTTTGTCGGTCCGGTAGCGGCATTGGCGGTTCGCGCGGACCTAGATGCCAATAGTCCAAAGCAGGCTCTGGAGTTAATCAAAAAGTATTTCGATGTAGCGCCTCAGCCGCAAGCTGATTTACTGTTAGCGCGCTGCTTCGAGGCAACGGGTGATCTTCCGCAAGCGGCTGAATACTTTCAACGCGTGTACTACGAATACCCCAGCTCGAAAGAAGCGACAGACGCCGCGAATGCGCTGGTGGAGCTAAAGGCAAAAATGGGTGATGCGTTTCCGCACGTACTGCCTTCCATGCTCATCAAACGCGCGCAGAAGCTGTTTGATGCGAAAAATCCGGCGGGCGCGCGAATCGAACTCGCGGCGGCGATTCCGCAACTGACCGGCGCCGAGCAGGACCTGGCGCGCGTGCGGCTGGGTGTAGCCGATTTTTTGTCTAACCAGGCGCAGGCTGCGTTCACATATCTATCCGGTCTGAAAGTCGATGATTCTGAAGCTGATGCCGAACGCCTGAGTTATCTGATCCGCTGCGCTCGCAAAATGGACCGGCATGCTGACGTGAAACCGTTTCTCGAACAATTCGAGCAGGGACATGCCGCATCGCCCTGGCGGCTGGAAGCGCTCATCTTTGTTGCCGATCAGGCGCGGACTGAGAATAACTCAGGCGTTTATCTGCCCTTGTATCAGGCATGCGCGGCGACTTTTTCAAAAAATCCCCGCTCGGCCTGGTGTCATTGGCGTCTGGCCTTTGAAAGCTACCGAAAAGACGGCGCCGATACTTATGACCTTTTGCGCAGTCATCTCCAGCAATATCCGGCTTCTGACGACATCAATGATGCGCTTTACTTCCTGGGCCGGTTGCAAGAGCGCAAAAATGATAATGCTTCGGCCAAAGCCTGCTATGAAGAGTTAGTCAAGCGTTTTCCGAATACTTATTATGCGGTGGTGGCACGGGAGCGCTTGAAGCAGCCGGAACTCCAAGCGGCAACCGCCAGCCCGGAAATGAATGAATTCTTAGGGGCTGTTGCATGGCCTTCGCGTCCGGAATTCCCAAGCTTTACGCCGGGAGATCTGGCCAAAACCCGCATCACGCGGGCTCAACTGCTACAGCTAACCAATTTGGACAGCATGGCGGAGGGCGAACTAAAGTTCGGCGCGGCAAACGACGGTAAACAGTCAAACGTGTACGCCTATGAGCTGGCAAAATTAGCCGCCGAAAGAAATGCTCCCGACCAAGCCTTGCGCTACATCAAGCATTACGCTCCGGGTTACTTATATATGCCGTATGACCAGGCTCCGGTGGATTTCTGGCAACTGGCTTTTCCGATGCCATACCGCTCATTTATCGATCAGCACAGCCAGGAGCAGAGTTTAGACCGGTTTTTTGTGGCGGCGTTGATCCGGCAGGAGTCGGAGTTTAATCCGGCGGTGATCTCACATGCTAATGCCTATGGATTGATGCAACTGCTGCCGACCACGGGCAGTATGCTGGCGAAGCGTTCCGGGGTGCGCCGTTTCAGCGCGTCGCAACTGTTGACGGCGGACCGTAATATACAGCTCGGCACTTTGTATGTTCGCAATCTGATGAACTCCTTTGGCGGGCAACAAGAGTATGTGCTGGCGTCATATAATGCCGGACCAGGACGCGCCAAGCTATGGCAAACCTGGGGTCCGTACCGGGAACAGGCTGAATTCATCGAAACGATTCCGGTTCACGAGACGCGGCAGTATGTGCAGGTGGTGCTGCGGAATGCGGACACGTACCGCCGTTTGTATGCCGGAACCGTGCCGGAAATTCCGGCGTACCATCCTAAGCCCGCGCCTAAAGTCAAAGTGACTAGAAAACGTGCCCGGCGCAAATAAGAGTCAGGGCTTTTTCCCGCTGAAATAAGCCTGCACGCCTTGTTCGGCCAAGCCCAGGGCGCGCGCCAGCTCCACTCTCGCCACGTTGAGTTGATATTGGGCCGAGATCAAATTGTTATTGGCGTCGGCAAGAGACTGCTGCGCTTGCACGACTTCAACAGTGTTGGTGACGCCCGCGGAAAAGCGATCTTGCGCTTGACGCACGGTTTGATCGGCAAGCTGCAGATTGCTTTGCGCCACATCGACCTGCGCGCTCGCGGACGTCAGATCCAGCAGGGCGTTGCGCACATCGGTGTCAATTTGCCCTCTCAGATTTTCGAGTTCGTTGCGGCGATTCTGCAGCTCCGAGTCGCTTTGCAGGATGTCCGCCTTGATGCGACCGCCATCGAAGATATTGAATTGGATCTGGCCCGTGGCGTTGAAAACTCCATGCGAGTTGGTAAACAAATGAATGCCCTGGTCTCCGTAATAGCCGTTGGCGCTGAGAGTCGGATAGCGTTCCGCCTTCGCGGAACGCAGCGTCCATTGAGCCGCCAGCACGCGCGCTTTCGCGGCTTGGTAGTCAGGCCGGTTTTCATACGCTTTCGCCAGGGCATCCTGTAGGCTAATGGCGGTTTGCGGGATGGTGGGAGCCGGGTCAGCAACGGTAAAATTCTGGCCGACCGGCAGACCGATCACTCGGCCCAGAGCGAGCTTGTCTTTCTCGAACTGATTTTTTGCCGCAATCAGCGCCTGCTGCCGCTGCTTTAATTCCACTTGCGAACGCAACACATCGATGCCGATCGCCGTTCCCGCATCGTGACGGCGCACGGCGTTCATGTAAACGGCGTTATCGGCGTCGATTTCGGCTTGCGTCGCGGTGATCCGCGCGGCGTCGGCGATAATTTGCAGGTAAGCGTAACCGACTCCGAGCACGACGAGGTCGCGAGCGTTCTTGATTGATAAAATCGAGGCCCTGACTTCCTCCCGCGAGGCTTTGAAGTTGCTGATGGCGCTGTAATCGAAGAGCGGAACCTGCGCGCTGGCCTGCGCCGTTTGATAGCCGAACGGCCCGACAATGGTGGGAATGGCAAATCCCGGCGCGCTGAAGTTAACGCCGAGAGCGCGAAGGTTGATCTGCTCCTCGGTGGCGCTAATTTGTCCGGTAACGGTCGGTAAAAGCCCATTGAGGGCTCGCAGCCGTTGAGCGCGAGATTCGCGGCTGGCTTGTTCACTGGTTAACAAACCTAGATTCGCCTTCAGGCCGCGACTAATGGCATCACTCAGGCTTAACGGAATGGGAGTAGGCGAGGCTTGGCCCTGGGGAACACTGCCTTGATAGCTTTGATCGTTCATCTGCGGCACCATTGTCATTGAAGGCCTTGCGCTTGCGCCTGATGCTCCGCCGCTGCCGCTGCTTTGTCCAGATGATGCGCCGCTTTGCCCGGCTGATGCGCCCGTTGACGATCCCCCGCTGCTTCCTCCCTGTCCTTGGCCCAATAATATTGGAGTCAGCGAAGCCGCGCAAAGTAGGATGGCGGCTCGCAAATG
>CAXUBB010000232.1:0-8654 GCA_964249105.1 uncultured Bryobacteraceae bacterium
CCCACCGCTTTACGATCTGTAATGTAGTATCGCTTCAAAATTTATCCAATGAAATGTATAGCAGCAGGCGGCAGAACGACTTGTAGATATCCGGTATGGCGGAACTGCTCCCACTGCGTTTCACTCACCATAACAAAGAACGCGCCTTCGCATTGCACACGAATACCATGCGAAGAAGCGCTGCTGCCCATGACTCTTAATGTAAGCCGATTCCCGTTTTGCCCAGCGGCAACTGTTACTTCAGACTCGCGAATGCATAGAAAACCACGATCACCAGGCCGGCGTTGGAGCAGAAGCGGCCCAAAAATCTCTTGGTCTGCCACGCGCAACGTGCTGGTCTTTCCTCCCGGATCAAGCGCCGTAATTTCGGCAGGGAGAATGTTGTAAATGCCGAGGCTGCGTGCGATCTCCACGCTGGCGGGGGTTGCCACTACAGCCTCCCGCGTACCCGTCTGCAGAATCCGCCCATTGTCCATCAGGCATATGAAATCGCCCAACTGAAGACATTCGTCTATCTGATGAGTCACCAGGATCATTGGTATTTGCAGTTGATCCCGCATCCGTTTCAGTAACTCGTAAAAGCTGTCCCGGAGCCGAATATCCAAGCCGCGCGTCGGTTCATCGAGCAGCAGCAAACGGGGTTCGCTCACCATGATTCTGGCCAGTGCCGCGCGTTGTTTCTGGCCGCCCGACAACTGCGTCGGCTTCCGCGCCGCCAAATTCGTGAGTTCAAAAGCTTCCAATAATTCGCTTACTCGCTGATGGTCCGGCGCGGCGAAAAGGAGATTGTCGCGGACGCTCATATGCGGAAATAAAGCGTGATCTTGAAAGATGTACCCACAGCGGCGATACCGGGGAGAACAGTTGATACGAGTCGCGGCGTCAAAATATAGTTCGCCGTTGACGGTGATACGGCCCTCATCCGGGCGGACAAATCCTGCCAGGCAGTTCAGCGTCAGTGTTTTTCCCGAACCGCTGGAGCCAAACAGAACTGTGACGCCGGAGTCAGCTTTTAGGTGAATATTCAACTCAAAAGCCGCTGTGTCGCGAGTCGCCGGCAAACGTTTTTTCAATCTGGCATCTACGCCCATCAAGCTGCGCTGCTCGGGCGAGCGGATCGTGACCAGTAACTGCTGGGCCAGAGTAAAACCAAGGCTGTTAATGAAATGGCAGCGACAAAGATCCGCGCCAAATGTCCATTTCCCGATTCAACAGCATCATAAATGGCGACCGAAAGAGTTTGAGTTCGTCCAGGGATATTGCCCGCCACCATGATGGTCACGCCGAAGTCTCCCAGTGAACGGGCAAAACTGAGTGTTCCCAAGGAGAGGAGGCCGCGTCTTGCTAGCGGTAGCGTGATACGCCAGAAAGTGCGCCACTCGGATGCGCCGAGGCTGCGGGCAGCCCATTCGTAATGGTAATCAACCCCTTCCAGCACGGTGCGAGCCGCTTTGATATAGATGGGAGCAGAGTGCAAAAAGGCGGCGACCACGGCGGCTTGCCAGGTGAAAACGAGGGGCTGGCCAAAGATCGTCTCATAAACTCGACCGAGCGGCGAAGCGCGCCCCACAAGCACGAGCAAATAATAGCCGAGAACCGTGGGCGGAAGCACCAGAGGCAAAGTAATAGCTGAATCAAGCAAGTTCCTCCCGCGGAAATCTTTATGCGAAAGTAAGTATGCCAGCGCTGTGCCTAAAACAAGCACAAACGCCGTCGAAAGCACGGCAACACGCAGGCTGAGAAGCAGCGGAAACCAATCAATGGGCGACGAGTGATCCATTTCAAGTTTGGGCAGAATGATTATAGTGGAAAACTATAGTTAGCTCTTGCCTCTATGTCTTCACAGATTTGGGCCATACTCTGGGCGCAGTTCCGGATTTTCCGCAATCGCCTGCCAAGAACAAATGTAGGCTCCGTGCTGGCGGGATTAGTGGGCCTGCTCTGGTACGGCATCTTCATTGCCGCCGGAATTTCGTTCTCTATTGTTATACCGGAATTGTCGCTGGCTGAATTGCGCGCGCATTTGCCTGTCGGCCTTCTGGCAGTCTTCCTTTTCTGGCAAATTGTTCCGCTTTTCACGTTGAGCACCGGCTGGTCACTCCAATTAAACAAACTGCAGATCTATCCGGTCAGCAATAGCGCCTTCTTTGGGATTGAAGTGCTGCTGCGCATCAGCACTGCGCCGGAAATGCTCTTTGTTATTTTCGGCGGCTTTATCGGACTGCTCCGCCATCCAGCCACCCCGTTCCTTTCTCCATTTTTCTTGCTGCTCTTCATTCCGCTGAACTTGTTCTTGTCTCTTGCCATTCGGGAAATCATTCTTCATTCATTTGAACGCAATCGCTTTCGAGAGCTGTTTACCATTTTCATTATCAGCATCAGCATTATGCCTCAAATGCTGCTGCGCACGGGCTTGGGCCATAAAGCGACTCCTTTCTTCCTTTCCGTTGCGCACAATCGATGGACCCCATGGCAAAGCACAGCCATGCTGAGCTTGGGAAAATTCCCACTGTTTGAAGCCGTCTATTTACTTTGCTGGCAGCTTGTTTGTTGCTGGTTAGCGCGTTGGTTGTTCATCCGCTCCATGAGCTTTGAAGATACCGTCCGCGCCGCATCGGTCGATGTCACGACCGGGAATGAAAAGCAGTTTGGAGGAAGAAGTCTCGGCGGCTTGGCCAATCTTTCTAACCGGCTGTTCAGTGATCCCCTGGCCGCTCTGGTGCAGAAGGAAGTAGTTTCGCTCCTTCGAATGCCGCGCTTCCGGATAAGCTTTGGAATGGCCTGTATTTTTAGCGTGCTGATCTTTATTCCGATTGCCTGGAACAGTTTAAGCAAAGGCAACAGCTCTTTCATGCACAACAACTTCCTGTCGGTTGTCACTCTCTACGGCCTGCTCATGCTTAGCGATGTTTTACTGCTGAACATTTTCGGTCTGGACCGCAACGCGGCACAGCTTTATTTTGTTGCCCCCATCCCGTTCGCAACAGTCGTGAAAGCAAAAAATCTGGCGGCCATTCTTTTTCTGGCCATTCAATCTCTAGGCGTGCTCGTGGTTGTCGCGCTCGTCCGCGTTCCTATTACTGGATTCAATGTGATCAGTTCGCTGATTGCCGCGGCGGTTGTGGGGCTGTTTTTTATCTCGGCGGGAAATCTCAGTTCCATCATCATGGCGCGTCCCAGTGACCCGAAACAAACTTTCAGAAAGCAATCCGGCGGCAAAATGCAGCTTTGGCTGTTGCTGTGCAGCTTGACTATGTTTTTGCTGTTAGGTTTAGCTTTTCTGGCTCAATGGGCATTCAACAGCAACTGGGCATTATTGGGAGTGCTGGCCCTGGAATTTGCCATCGGACTTGTGGTCTATCGTATTGCTCTCGATAGCGCCGTGGAAAAAGGGCTACGCGACCGCGAACAACTGATTGACGCGCTTTCTAAAGGCGCGGCTCCCATCGGGCTTGGGGCTTAAACAAGGTCTACAGCGATTTTTGGATCTCTCGTTCAATCGCGGCGCGCACCGACTCGCGGGCTGCTTCGTCCTTATATTGTTGCCGGGGCCAGAAAAACCCGCGCAAACCGTCACGCCGGCGCCTGGGCACGACATGAATGTGCAGATGCGGCACGGTCTGGCTCACGCGATTGTTAATGGCAATGAAAGTGCCTTCGGCTTCGGTCGCCGACTGTACGGCTCGCGCCAGCATTTGCGTTTTCTGCATCAGGGAGCCAGCCAGTTCAGGCGGTAAATCAAGCAGCGTTTCGTAATGCTTCAGCGGGCTCAGAAGCACATGCCCCGGAAAGAGTGGATGGCTGTCCAGAAATGCAACGGCCTCTTCATCCCGGTAGACGATGTAAGCCGCTAAGCCTTTTCCGGCGATTTTGCAGAACACACAAGGCGGGGCTTCCACGCTCAATATGTTAGCTTGAGGAGCGCAGTTGACTCTGGTATCGCAAGAGATCCGGTTGGCTGAGAGGAGCCGGTTCAAACTCTCCCACCCGGCTCACATCAAGGCGAAGCTCTCCGTCGTCATCCACTTCGAACGCCTGCACATACTTTGCCCCCCAGACAATCTCATCGTAACGGTAAGAGTAGCGCACATGCACGACCTGCCCAAAGGACTCGTCAAACGCTCGCAGGTTGATCATGATTTCACTCTGCAGGCGCTCCAGATCTTCCGTCTTTGCGCCATGCAAGGGGCTGTTCTCATCAATGGGATGAACAATCGTCCATGTCAGCGGAAAGAATAAGATCTGGTCTCTTTCGAGCGGTAAATCCTGAAATCGCCGCTGGAGTTGGCCGTTACAATCCTCCACTGTCATCAGCAGAATCCTGGCTTCCACTTCGATCAAGTTGTTGAAACGCCGGTTGACGATACGAAACTGCAGGCTGGTGCCGCCCTTATAGGACGCAATGACCGCCGTGGGGCTAAATCCGATTCGTGCGGACGGGCGCGAGAATCTTCCGAAAAACAGTCCGGTCGCAATCGCAAAACCCATCAGGCCCGTTAACGCTTCCACTGCCGTAGTGATATTGGCCAGAGGGCCGCTCGGCCAGATGTTGCCGTAACCAACCGTGGTCAGGGTATGGGCGCTGAAGAAGAAGGCGTTCATGAATCGGAGCGCCTCCGTGGGCGCTTCGGCTCCTTTCAGATGCTCAATGCCAATCGCCGCGTACAAGAGCGCAAAAATCGTGTTCGTCAGGATAAAGGCCAGGAAGATCATTCCAAAAAATTTAGTCCATGACACGCTAATCAAATACAGATAAGGATGCGCATCGCGCCAGGTGGCGCCCTCACGCCGGACATTGAACTGTCCGTCTTTGTTAATGGCGCGTTTCAGTACGCCTTTGTATTGTTGTGTCAGTCCCGGGTCGAAGCTGGGCTGTTGCATAGTTCTCCTCCTCTCTTGTTACCCTGGCAAAGGGAGATTTATGTCGCGTACGGAATCAAAGATGCTCTCGCTCGGCACACCGGCTCCTGCTTTCGATCTGCCGGATGTGATGTCCGGCAAGAGAATCACATTGCAATCCTTTGAGGATAAACGCGGTCTGCTCGTGATGTTTATCTGCCGGCACTGCCCTTATGTTAAACATGTTCAGTTCGAGTTAGCTCGACTCGGAAACAACTACGCCGGGCAATCTCTCGGGATTGTAGCTGTTTCCTCTAACGATGCCGCCGCTTACCCGGATGATGCGCCCGATAGCCTGCGCGAAATGGCTCTGGAACTCGGTTTTAACTTCCCGTATTGTTATGACGAAAGCCAGGAGGTGGCGAGGGCATTTGAGGCGGCCTGCACTCCTGATTTTTATCTGTTCGATGATCGGCGGCAGCTTGTGTATCGCGGCCAGCTTGATGACAGCCGACCTCGCAATGATATTCCCCTCTCCGGACGTGATCTCCGCAACGCAATCGATTCACTGCTCAATGGCCGCCCAATTGACCCGCATCAAGTGCCAAGTCTGGGTTGTAATATCAAGTGGCGTCAGTAAGACGCCGATGACCAGCGTCCGCGCTGTGCTCCCCTCCTTGTTAGACACTCTTACTTCGGCGCCTGAAATTGAAAAACAATCGAGTGCTCACTCGACATGGGTTTTCCGTTCATTGTCGCTGGTTCAAATATCCACTGCTTGGCGGCAAGAAGGGACGCTCCGGCCAAATTCGGATTGATCTTCCTCGGTCCGCTTACCAAGCGGGCTTCCGTCACATGCCCCGTCTCATTCACTCTCACAATAATCTCCACGCGTCCTGCCATGGCCAGGATACCCGGAACAATCAAGCTTGTGTTCGGCAACACTTGTCGCAGGGGTCGCGGCGGGTGGTAGCTGCCAGGTATGCTTTTCTGCAATGGCGGGGATGACGCCTTCGGAGCTGCGATGTTTTCCGGCGGCGCTGAGCTGGGCTTCGGAAGCGGATTTTGCCTTTCAGTGATTAGCGGGGAAGTGAGATTGGTTCCTCCTTGGGGCGTACTTCGCGCCATTTCCGCTGGAGGTGTATTAGAGCTTGGCGTCGGGCTGCTGCCGGTTGGCGTTGCGGGCTCGCTGTTTCTCGCCTGGGCTGGCGCCGCAGGCACAACATCAAAGTTAACTTGCCCTTGCGGCTCCGCCTTCTTTACTGGCGCGTCTAGAGGCGCTTGCCGGAAGCGTGGGCGGAGCGCCTTCGGTGGGCGTTAACTGGCGCGATGTAGCGGGCGAATCTACGACGGGACTGCCTGCGGTTGCCCGGCCAGTTTTCTGGGTGACTGCGGGCGTTAGTGCTTGCGTTGGACCGCTCGAAACGGGCACCGCTAAATTGCTGCGTCCCACAGCTCCGTTGCTAGGCTGCTCTTGAGGCACGCTGGTACGACTCTCTGGCGGTGCGGCTACTGTTGGTGGGCTCAGATCCAGGGTGCTTGGTTTAGCCGCTTCCAGAACGCGCATGCTTTCGCTGACCCTTCCGCCCTGAGTACCCTCCACTTCTAAGCGGAATGTAACGTCGTCTGAAGTGGGCCGGTAAAGAACTGAGCCGTTTGACACTTGAGCTGCATCAAGACTGACCTGGCGATGCTGTGGGCCATCGTCTATCTGTAGGATTCCGCTCTTGGCGTTACGGACAGCCGGGTGGTGCCGGTTCCAACTGAGCAGAAGCCGGTCGCCCTGGGTTTCCAGCCGCAATCCCAATCCGGGCGCGGGGAAAAATGCTTTCAGGAATCCGGGTAAATAATCTCCCGAGGAGAATCCGCGACTATAAACTAAGCCAAAGGTGAGCCCCGCCGCAACAGCAAACACCAATGCGGACGAGACCCACGGTATTCGATACCTCCTGGGTGTCTCAGGGATAAGCGCCGGAACACTTGGCGGCGCGCCCGCGCGAATTGTTTGAAGTGATTTCGTCGTGGTGGCCTCGTGCTGAGGGGAGGGTAGGTTTGCCAGTTGTTTACGTGCTGTGGCCAAGGGCGCTGTTGGGCTGCTCTCCCTAATCTCCGGAGGAAACTGCCGTTGAGCAGCCGTTGCGGTTGGGTTCGGCGAGGTTGATTCGCGCAGCGCGGACGGCGCGCTTACTTTAGTGAATCTCCGAGCGTCTTCAGCGCTCTCCGGCGCTTTCCCGTTCCGGCTCGAAGCCAGCCATCCCCATGCCTTTCTCGTGGTGAATTGAATCGTGCTCTTCCAGCCCGTGCCCCCCTCGGCTTCCTCTTCCGGACTGCTTACCTGATAAGCCCGCAGGAAAAAATCATCTTGGATTTTCGAGCGCATGGGAACTTCCACCGGACCGACCAATGTGGATCCCATTGCTTGCCGCACCGCGCCCCACCGATGTCCTTCACTCGAAAGAACACCGTTTGCCGACCGGCAATACAACTCCATCAGCACGTGACTATCACTCTCCGGTTTCAGCACAAGCGCCAGATCACTTGGGCGTTTAAAGTGCAAATCGTGGAACTGAATATCGCTCTGGAGCAAACCTCCGCTCTTTCGTGTCGCGTACCAGCCCACCAATTCCAAAGGCGATATCTCCGGATCTTGGCGAGCGCTTGCAAGTAACCGGTCCAACACTTCACTTGGTCGCGTGCCTCCTCCTTCATGCCCCGCAAAGGACCGGAAAGCTTGTACAACTAACAAGTTTTCGTCAGCAATTCCAAACAGCAGGCCCTGAATATTGGTCTGAGAAGCGTCGGCCTGTTGCCGGCGAGATAGCAACCGATTGACAAATTGAGGAGCCAGCCTGACGGTAAATGGAAGACGACGCAAACTCGGGGCCGTCGAGCTCGAATCTATGGCACTCATCAGCTCGTTACTCTCCTCTTTCTAATCAATAACTTTTACTTTAATCCTGCCACGCGCCATTTCATAGAGAATTAATAACTGTCATGCAAAACAGGATCACTCTGGCAAGCAGCGTTTATAGAAGTATTAATAGGAATCATTATCCGAGCATACTTTGAGACCTATTCACCGACCATGAGCTGGTTTATTATGCCGCTCCGAGCATCTTAAATGAGTAATGGCCCAAACCGCACCGCTCATCTTGACTCTCCAGCTTGATGCAGCTTCGACGCAATACTTCAGTGATCTGCGGGAGAGATACTTTCCTCCAGCGATCAATTTTCTTCCCGCTCATGTCACTTTGTTTCACCATTTACCTGGTGACAATATCAACGAAATCACCGCTAATTTGGAAAAGATTACCGACGGTCACGGACCGATCAGCCTCCGTACTGGCGGGTTGCGCTTCCTGGGCCGAGGGGTAGCTTACCGCCTTGAATCCGCGCCGCTCGTCACTCTTCAAAGCCGTCTTGCCCAACAGTGGTCTCCGTGGTTGACTTCCCAGGATCGTCAACTTTTCAAACCGCACATAACGGTTCAGAACAAAGTTCATCCCGATGAGGCTCGTAGGACGCTGGCGATCCTCACTGCTGCTTCCACCCCGATCCTCATCAGCGGAATTGGTCTTGATCTGTGGCGCTATCTCGGCGGCCCTTGGGAGCATTTGCAGGAGTTTCTATTCTGATGACCGATAGCATTTGAATCAACAAAAATCAACCAGGAAAATCAGAAATACGGTATCCGGATTTGGAGTAAATCAAACAAAAATGCCGTGGTATTACGGCCTAAGAGTCCTAATAAGCCTCGCCAATAGCTGGTAAATGTGCTATCCCTTAGACAACCGCGCCGATGAATGCTTTCACGG
>CAXUBB010000233.1:0-8652 GCA_964249105.1 uncultured Bryobacteraceae bacterium
CATCTTCCGTTGTCACCAGAAACAGCTTGCCCGCATTTGTGGGAAGGAAATTGTGAACACGCCGGAGAACTCCACGCTCCACAATGTTGGGGTACACGCGCTGGGGTGTTTGAACCTCGAAGATCGGCATGTCAACTCGTTGTACCATGAGGTATCGCTGCGGGTATTGAACAGATTGACACGGATTTTGTTGTCGTGGGCGCCGGCGTCGCGGGTCTCCGCGCGGCTATCGAACTGGCGAACGCGGGCCGCGTTTTAGTTATCGCAAAAGACAGCCTGCAAGAGTCGTCTTCCGAATATGCGCAGGGCGGCATTGCCGTGGCTCTCAGCGACGACGACGAACTGGAGTTGCACGAGCAGGACACGATCGCCGCCGGCGACGGCCTGTGTGATGTCGAAGCCGTCAAAACCCTGGTCGAGGAAGGACCGGGCGCCATTGAGCAGTTGATCGATTGGGGAACCGCTTTCGACCGGCAAGGCGCAAACCTTCTCTTCACGCGGGAAGGCGCGCACAGCCGTAACCGTATTCTTCACGCGCATGGCGATTCCACCGGAAGGGAGATCGTGCGTACTCTTCGACACCACGCTCAAACACTGCCCAATATAAAATTCCTGAGCTTTGCCGCCGTTACGGATCTTCTGATGGCAGAGAACGAAGTTCGCGGGATCTGCGCTCTGGATGAGAATATCCGCTCCACTGTGCTGGTGAGCGCGCGCGCCGTCTTGCTGGCTACCGGAGGACTGGGACGCGTTTTCGAAAACACCACCAATCCCGATGTAGCGACCGGCGATGGCGTCGCTTGCGCCTTTCGAGCAGGCGCCGCCATCTCTGATATCGAGTTTGTTCAGTTTCATCCCACGGCCCTTTACATTCCCAACGCGCCCCGATTTCTTTTGAGCGAAGCCCTGCGCGGAGAAGGGGCTTATCTCCGGAATGCCGGCGGCGAACGTTTTATGTCCCGCTATCACCCCATGGGAGAACTCGCTCCGCGTGATGTGGTTTCCCGTTCCATCGTGATGGAGATGCGCGCCACCGGCGACGATAGCGCTTTCCTTGATCTCACGCATTTGCCAAAGGGTTTCGTCCGCGAACGCTTTCCCCGCATCTACGAAACTTGTTTACGCTACGGCATCGACCTCGGACAAAGTCCGGCTCCCGTCCGGCCCGCCGCGCACTATGCCATGGGCGGAATTAAAACTGATTTATTCGGCAGAGCCAGCCTGAACCGCCTGTTCGCAGCCGGTGAAGCCGCCTGCACCGGCGTGCATGGAGCCAATCGTTTAGCCAGCAACTCACTTTTGGAGGCAGTCGTTTTCGGAGCGCGCGCCGGCCGGGCCATGCAGGAGCTTTCCCACCAATCAAACAGGCAAATTCCATCCTGCCCGGACCCGGTATTCCCGGCCGTTTCGGAACGCGACGTCCGAACACTCGCCTGGAACTCCTGCGGCATTCTGCGGAGCGGACCCGAACTGCAGGCAGCCTACAAGAAATGGGAATGCAGCGCCTGGAAGCCAACGGAAATTCCCACGCGCGCTCATTTTGAACTTCGCAATATCCATCAAGTCGCATTTTTGATAGCGCAGGCCGCCTTTGCCCGTGAAGAGAGCCGAGGCGGGCACTATCGCGTGGACTTTCCCTATAAGCTGCCTACTTTTGAAAAACATTCGGTTTTGCAAAAGCGCTCGGGCGATTTCGATGTTCAACTTGCCTTCGCGTAGCGCCCCAAAGCAGCTTCCCGTTTTGGGATTTGCGCTATTGTTTGCGGCGGTCCCTTTGCACGGCGCGAGTCCTTGGGCGATGCTCTGGACTACGCCCTGTATCCTGCTCGCCTCTCTGCTGATTACCTGGGGCGCCGAATCCGCGCAGTTTTTTGTCGCGCAAGGATTCGCCTTAGCCATCCTTGCCTGGATGCAAACTCTTCCCGAGTTTGCCGTGGAAGCCGTTCTCGCCTGGAGACAACAGACCGATCTGCTGCTGGCGAACTTAACCGGCGCATTGCGGCTGCTCACGGGACTCGCTTGGCCCATGATTTACCTCACCGCCAGCATCGTTCACCGGAAACGAACCGGCCAGGGACTCCGGCTGATACAACTTGATCCGCATCATAGCGTGGAAGTGGTCGGACTGATTGCGCCGCTTACTTACATGGCTTTTGTGTGGTGGAAGGAAACGCTGGAAATTTATGATGCTGTCATCCTGATTGCGGTCTACGCCGTTTATCTGGTGTTACTCACTAAGCTTCCGCCCGAGAAGGACGAAGGCATGGAAGACCTTGAATCCGTTCCGCGCCATATTGTGATGGCTCCTCCGCTGTGGCGCACGCTGGGAATCTGCGCTTGTTTCCTCCTGGGCGGCGCTATCATTTATTTCACCGCCGAGCCGTTCTTGGGCAGCCTCGTTTCGTTTGCCACAGCCATTGGTATTCCCAGCTTCGTGGTCATTCAATGGCTGGCGCCCGTTATTTCGGAATTTCCGGAACTCCTATCCACCTTTTACTTCGCGCGCCAGGAAGTGAAAGCCCCGATTGCTCTCATGAACATTGCTTCCAGCAACATCAATCAATGGACATTGTTAGTGGCAATGCTGCCGATTGTTTTATCCATGAGCAGAGGCGGTCTTTCCGCGCTGGTATTCAATAGCGAGCAAGGACGGGAATTATTGCTCACCATTGGCCAGAGCTTGGTGGCATTGATGTTCTTGATCAATATGCAGTTTGCCTGGTACGAAGCGCTGACGATGTTTCTGCTCTTTGCCGCTCAATTTGTTTTGCCGGAATTTTTCGGCGCTCAGGCTAAAGTCTGGATTACCAATGCATTCCTGCTCTGGACTTTGATTGAATTGTTAGTGACTCTGGCAAGAAGGCGTATGCCGGAAGCCTTCACTAGTTTCGCCGCTACTTGGCGAGAGCACGTGAGAAGCTAAGCGTTGCCGAAATTGAGCAGCGCGACGCCGAAAATAATCATGAGCAATCCGCTCCCCTTCGCCAGCGTGAAAGGTTCCTTGAAAAAGATTCGCGCCCACAAGATCGCCCAGATATAGCCGAGTGACACCATCGGATAAAGCACGGTCAACTGCGCGCCCGGTTGAGCGACGCTCATCATATAAAAGATGCTTGACATCAGGTACAGCACAACTCCCACGGCGAGCCAGTAATTACTGAAGAGACGAGCTAAGCCGCCTTTCATATGTTCAGCGCCCAGCTTGAGAAACACCGCGCCGAAAGAGCCGATAAAAGAACTGAGCAGGATCAGAATCACTGCGTTGGCGGATGTTTTCATCGGCTCCTGCCTAACACGGAAACGCCGCCCACGATAAAAGCAATACCGATGCCCCGGAAGAAATTAATGTGCTCGCCGACGAGAAAGAAAACGGATAAGATCGTGACCCAAACGTAGGTTAAGGCAATGATGGGGTACAGTTTTGAAAGCTCACGGCCCTTCAAGGCGAGCGCCATCAGAATCGTGTTGATTCCATAGAAGCAATAGCCGAGAAAGAGACGGAAATTAGCCAAAATTCCCAAGAAAAAAGTTAAAAATAAGGCCGGACGCCTGGCGACATCGGCCAACGTGGCATGTGCGCCGAGCTGTGTGCTTCCTTGCTTGATAAGAATCTGCGCAAGGGCTCCGATCAGCGTGCAGGAGAAAACTAAAATAAAGGCTTTTTTTCCGTCCGGCTGACTCCGAACAGTAGCCGGTTCAACGGTTTCGAGAACAGCGGAGGAAGTCAAACAGCAGTTTCCTGGGGCATAATTTCCTTTCCATTTTACCGCATAAAGAGCAAGTAGGAAAATGATATGAGTATGCTATAGCTCAATGCACCGCATAATACTGGCAATACTCTCGATTCTCGGGGCCTTTTCGCTAGGTATCATCGTCTCCCATCGAGGGGAGCCGGTGAATAGTCTTTGGGTGATCGCCGCCGCGGGATGTATTTTTACCCTTGGCTTCCGGGTTTATGGGCGATTTCTGGCCCTGAGAGTAGCCGTGCTGGACGACAAACGCGCTACTCCGGCGGAAAGATTCCAGGATGGGCAGGACTTCGAGCCGACCAACAAATGGATTCTGATGGGCCATCACTTTGCGGCGATTGCCGGCCCAGGTCCACTAGTTGGCCCAACCTTGGCCGCGCAGTTTGGTTATCTACCGGGCGTGCTCTGGATATTGATAGGGGCGGTGCTGGCCGGGGCGGTGCAGGACTTCATTATTCTGTTTTGCTCCATGCGGCGCGACGGAAAAACGCTGGGGCAGATTGCGCGGGATGAGATCGGCAGCACAGCAGGCTTTGTGTCTTTGATTACCGTTCTGCTGATCATGATTGTTCTTTTGGCGGTGGTTGCCTTGGTGGTGGTGAACGCGCTCAAGGGCAGTCCGTGGGGAACGTTCACAATTGCCATGACCATGCCCGTTGCGATCTTCATGGGGCTTTATCTGCGGTATGTCCGTCCGGGCAAGGTTTTGGAGTGTTCCGTCATTGGATTTATGTTGGTTGTGCTGAGCATTTGGGGCGGAAGCGTGGTAGCGGTTTCACCGGCTTGGGCGCCCTGGTTCACCTTGAGCGGCGTCGCGTTAACAGCGGCGATTGTAATCTATGGGTTCCTGGCAAGCGCTTTGCCGGTCTGGTTTCTTCTGGCGCCGCGGGATTATCTGAGTACCTTTATCAAGCTGGGCGTGATCTTTCTGCTGGCGGTGGGGATTTTGTTTACGCATCCGCAACTGGCCTTGCCGCCGCTAACGAGATTTGTGGACGGCACGGGACCGATCTTCGCGGGCAAGGTATTCCCGTTTTGCTTCATCACAATCGCCTGCGGGGCGATTTCCGGGTTTCATTCGCTGATCTCTTCGGGAACGACGCCGAAACTGATCGCGAAGGAGTCGCATGCCTGGCCGATTGGCTATGGCTCGATGCTGCTCGAAGGCTTTGTCGCGATCATGGCAATGGTAGCGGCGGCTTCCTTGCAGCCGGGCGTATTTTTTGCGGTGAATTCGCCCGCGGGTGTGGTGGGAGCGACTCCGCAAGCAGCGGCGGCTACCGTCAGTTCGTGGGGCTTTCCGGTGACGGCAGGCACGATGGCGGATCTGGCGCGGAGCGTGGGGGAAAAGAGCCTGTTCGGAAGAACCGGCGGCGCTCCTTCGCTGGCTTTAGGGATGGCGCATATCTTCGGCAATGTGTTAGGTAGGGGCGGCACTCGCTTACTGGGGTTCTGGTATCACTTTGCCGTAATGTTTGAAGCGTTGTTCATTCTTACCATCATTGACGCGGGGACGCGGGTAGGGCGATTTATGTTGCAAGATCTGCTCCGGCACTTTCCCGGCGTGTCGGAGAAAGCGCGAACGAAGGGCGGCGCGGTGGTAACGAGCGCCATAGTAGTGGCGCTGTGGGGATATTTTCTCTACCAGGGCGTTATCGATCCGCTCGGCGGAATCAACTCGCTGTGGCCGCTGTTCGGTATTTCCAATCAATTGCTGAGCGCGATTGCGTTGTGCGTGGCGACGACCGTGCTGATCAAAATGCACGGCGCGAAGTACCTTTGGGTGACAACTGCGCCTTTGGCGTGGTTGGTAACGGTCACGTTTACGGCTGGAATCGAAAAAATCTTTTCTTCGGATGCGCGGATCGGGTTTCTTTCTCACGCGGCTGCATTGGAAGCGGCGATTGCAGCGGGAAAAGTAGCCGCCGGCAAAATAGCGGAGACGCATGCCGTCATTTTCAATGAGCGCCTGGACGCCTTTGTGTGCGGCGTATTTTTGCTGCTGGTCACGATTATTATTGTGGAATCGGTTCGGACCTGGTACGGACTGCTGCGCGGAACGCGCCCGGCAGTGACATCCGAAGCGAAGTTCATTCCGTCGCAATTGGAGCCGGAGAGCGTATGAGAATCCTGCGCCGGGCATGGGAACTGTTGGAAGGGCTTTTGCGCGAGCTTTCCGACGAGAATGCTTATGCGCGTCATCTGCAAAGAAGCGGACAGACTCATTCCGGGCAGGAGTGGCGCGCCTTCATTGACCGGCGGCACGGGCGCAAGTTCAAAAATGCGAAGTGCTGCTGAGAGCAGTAAAAGCGCTTACAATAAAGCTGTAGGTTTGACATGACGATCACGCTGACGCTGCCTGATGACATTGCGCAACATGCCGATCCGGGACGCGAAGCGCTGGAGGCGCTGGTGATTGAAGGCTATCGCTCCGAAGCGTTAACGTTCTATCAGGCTCGCCAGCTTCTTGGAATGTCTCGATTTGAGTTTGATGGCTTCTTAAAAGAGCGCAAGATTTACGACCATGCCTATAATGTTGAGGATTTTGAGCGGGATCTTGAGACTATGAAGCAGTTTGAGGCCAAAAGCCTCTTTCAACGGTGACCCTGGTCGTTTCAGATACAGCCCCTCTCAATTACTTGGTCCAGATAGGAGTTGAGCAGGTACTGAATGTCTTGTACGATCGCATCCTGATTCCCCTTGCTGTTTTCAATGAGCTCACGGCACAAGGAACGCCGGAGATAGTGCGACGCTGGGCAGAACAGCAGCATGCCTGGTTGGAAGTGTGCGCCGTTCAGTACCCGGCAGGTTTAGAAGAGGCCGGTATAGATCTTGGTGAACGAGAAGCGATTCAATTGGCTAAAGAGCAAGCAGCCGATCTTGTGCTCATTGACGAACGGAGTGGAACACGCGTTGCTCAGGAGCAGGGTCTTACTGTTACCGGCACGCTTGGCGTGCTGGCGCAAGCGGCCCGGCGTGGCTTGGTAGATCTCGACGAAATGCTGTCTCGTTTAGAGCAAACAACATTTCGCTACACGCCCGCGCTTTGGGAGCGTATTCGGCAACAGGTCCGTAGCGAGCGCTTACAATAAAGCTGTAGGTTTGACATGACGATCACGCTGACGCTGCCTGATGACATTGCGCAACATGCCGATCCGGGACGCGAAGCGCTGGAGGCGCTGGTGATTGAAGGCTATCGCTCCAGCGCTCTGACCTCTCACCAAGCCCGTCAGCTTCTTGGATTGTCCCGCTACGAATTCGCTGATTTCCTGATCGCGCACAATGTTCAGGAACACGCCTACGGAGTTGAGGATCTTGAGCAGGAACTGGCAACTATTGACCGGTTACGCGCACAGGGCATCTTGCCTTGATGGCGGCAATCGTTGTTTCAGATACAACTCCGCTGCGGTATTTGGTTCAGCTTGGATATGACTGTTTTCTTCCTGCCCTTTTCAGTCGTATCCTGATTCCTACTTCAGTTCTGAGTGAACTTCTACAGGCAAAAACGCCCGCTGCCGTGCGTAGCTGGGCTGAACACCTTCCTGAATGGATCGAGGTCAGACAGGCAGGCGATTTCTTCCATGAACAATTGATGGAGTTGGGAATAGGCGAGCGCGAAGCAATTCAACTGGCTACACAACTTGGGATTGGATTGCTGCTGATGGATGAACGGGAAGGAACTTTTCTGGCCAAAAAGCAGGGATTTGAAGTGGTGGGGACGTTGGGTGTTCTTCTTGAGTTGGCGCAGTTGAATTTTTTGCCTTTAGAAGAGGGCTTAGAGCGCTTGGGGCGAACCAACTTCCGACGGACAGCCGAACTTTTCGACCGAGTGCGTGCGTTGGCCCGGCAACGAGGCATACAGTCGAGGTAAAACGTAATCGGTAAGCGATAAGAAAGTTTCCTGTGGACACTTCAAAGAAGTTGTCGCAGGGTTGGATCTCCTCGTGGGGCGCGTCGGATAATAACTAAAAAGCAAAGTTTTGCTCCATTACCAAAGCGGGACCAAAGCAACTAGCCGAAAAGACGGAGAACTGGGAGCGCATCTCCGGGGTGATTGGAAGGATGTTGCAGCAAGCCATGGGCGAAAGGTGGCTGGCGAATCATTGTAGATTGAAATTATGAAGATTACGCTGATGGTGCCCGACGATATTGCGCAACATGCCGATCCGGGGCGCGAGGCCCTGGAAGCACTGGCGATTGAAGGCTATCGCTCTGGAACGCTAACAGCTTATGAGACGCGGCGGTTGCTCGGTTTTGAGACTCGCTATGAGCTGGACGGCTTTCTCAAGGATCATAATATCTGGGAACATGCCTACTCACTCGAAGACCTTCAACAGGACCGGCAGACATGTGCTTTGCTTGATGAAAAAGCGGGCAGATGAACGCATCTGTAGTTGTTGTTTCTGACACTTCGCCTCTCAACTACCTGATTCTTATAGGGGGAAGTGGACATTTTAGCTGTTCTCTATGAACGCGCGCTCATTCCAGAAAAAGTTTTCCGCGAACTTCAGCATCCACGTACGCCTTCATCTGTCCGGGAGTGAATCGAACAAGCACCTGCATGGCTCGAAGTGCATTCTGTTGACGCAAACGCCTCAAGAGATCTGGCGGAGCTTGATCCAGGAGAAAACGCGATGCAATTTCATTAGCAACTGTTCTTGGCATCCAAGTAATGCTGATAGACCACAGTGAAGGACGTCGCGCCGCTCGAAATTGTGGCGTGCAAGTAACAGGAACTTTTGGTTTCCTGGAAAGCGGCGCAGAGCAGGGATTGATGGATCTACCTTCAGCTCTCGCTCCTCTGCAACAAAACAAGTTTCGCATCCGCGCCGAAATTATTGAAGATCTGCTCGCGAAGGATGCACGCCGGAAGAATTGATGGGAGAACAGTATGGAACCGAAT
>CAXUBB010000234.1:0-8626 GCA_964249105.1 uncultured Bryobacteraceae bacterium
GATTAATAGTATTCTTAACTTTGCGTATGCCGCTTCAAAATACTAGCAGCAAAATTGAGCAAAATTGCGAATGCCAGCCAAACTAGCCAATTAGATAAAGGCCCTGCTGAAAAAATAAAAGATTCAGCCCAGCCGAGACTACTGGCGAGACTCCAAGCGGTCAAGGCATACGCTGAAAAGACAGCAGGACCCATCAAATCGGATAACAGCGCCGCAAAACGTTGGGCGAAATCGCCAGCCCAACTTCCGGTGCGGCTGAGAAAACCAGTGCCTGCTTGCAGTACACCGCTCATCCACGGACGGGTGGATTCAGTTTGTACGGCCACAACTGTAGTTGGAGTTTCGGTCATTAATCGGCCCCTGCTACCCTTTCCGATGCACGCAAAGGGCCGTAAGTTTCCGGCTCTTGCTGTAATTGGCATTCATAAAGTTACGCGCATTCCTAACCATATTCAGATCATGCTTTGAGCGCTTATTAAGAAAAAATGAGTAGCTTACCGGAAAATTTTATTTTCCCATTTTCTCCGATTCACAATATATGATTTATGAAATTAGGAAACTGGCGTCAGCCGGCGATGGTTTGCTTCCTTGATCCGTAACTGCTTAGTAACCGGGAAAGCAGGAGAAACACGGCGGCTGCCAGGAGCCATACTTGCCAATGCGAGAACAGTCCGGAAGTAATAAAGAAATTGCCGGCCCAGCGAAATTCGGCGGCAAATCCCCAAAATGAAACCGTGAACGCCGCTAAAGCCAAGGGTGTCAACAGCGATCCCACCGCCAGCGCCATTTGATGTTTCAAAACGGTACTGTGTCTAGAAGTACTCCAGCGAATACGGACTAACATGAACCTGACCTTGAGCAAGCCTAGCAATTTACTGGGCGTCAGGAAAGGGGATTCGTTACCGGTACGGGTTATAAATTCAATGATGGAGAATGGATGGATCTATGCAAAGAATCAAAACGGCCATCGTCGGCACCGGATTCATGGGCAAGGTACACGCGGAAAATGTGCGTCGGCTTGGAAATGTGGAGATTGCCGCCGTTGTCGGTAGTCGTCCCGAGCGGGCGCAGCAGTTTGCCGAAGCTTTCAACATTCCGATTGCAACCGGCAATCTCAAGGACGTTCTTGACAATCGGGAGATTGCGGCTGTCCACATCTGCACGCCGAATGTCGATCACTTTCCTCAATCGCTCGCTGCTATCGAAGCAGGCAAGGCGGTTTTGTGTGAAAAGCCTCTGACCATGAACGTGGAGGAAGCCAAACAACTGGTCGAGGCAGCGAGGGCAAAGAATGCCGTGAATTGCGTGCAGCACAATCTTCGTTATTACCCGGTGGTGCAGCAGATCCGGCAAATGATTGCGGCGGGCGATCTGGGCGAGATTTTAATCGTGCAAGGCACTTATTCGCAAGACTGGCTGCTTTACGAAACCGATTGGAACTGGCGTCTGGACTCGAAAGAGAACGGCAAACTGCGCGTCATGGGCGACATCGGTTCGCACTGGATGGACATGATTCAGCACTTGACGGGGCAGACGATTACCGCCGTCTGCGCGGACTTTGTCACCTTCTATGAGCAGCGCAAGCGGCCCAAGGGATCGGTCGAAACGTTCGCCGGTAAAAAGGCCGCCAACACCGATTATGAATCGTTCCCCGTCGACACCGAGGATTTCGCGACTGTCATGCTTCGCCTGGGCGCAAAAGCGCATGGGGTGTTCACCGTCAGTCAGATGTCAGCCGGACGTAAGAACCGCTTCTTCTTTGAAATTTTCGGCACCAAATCCGGCGTTTCCTGGAATCAGGAACAGCCCGACACTTTGTGGATTGGTCATCGCAACGAGCCCAACCAGATCATCATTAAGGATGCTTCTCTTTTCTACCCGGCTGCCGCTGGCTTTGCGGACCTGCCCGGCGGACATAGCGAAGGCTACGACGACTCGCACAAGCAGGTGTTCAAGCGCTTTTATGCCAAAGTCGCCGATTCGTCGGCCCCGGTCGATTTTCCGACCTTCGAGGATGGCCTTCACGGCATGCAGTTGCTCGCAAAGACAGCCGAGAGCAACGCCAAGCGGGCCTGGGTCGAAGTCTAGCCCAGCGCCTGATCGATATCCCAGATCAGATCTTCGATATCCTCAAGGCCGATAGAGAGACGAATCAACTCCGGCGTCACGCCTGCCGCTTCCTGCTCGGCGAGTCCGAGTTGCTGGTGGGTTGTTGACGCCGGGTGAATGACCAAGCTTCGGGAATCGCCGACGTTGGCCAGGTGCGAGAAAATTTTCAGGTTATTGATGAACTTCTTGCCTGCCTCGTACCCGTCCTTCAAACCGAAAGAAAATACCGCGCCCGCGCCCTTGGAAGTGTACTTCTGAGCCAGCGCGAAATACTTGTCATCGGGCAGGGAAGCATATTTCACCCACTGCACCTTGCTGTGCTTTTGAAGATGTTGGGCGATTTGCAGCGTGTTCGATAAGTGCCGGTCCATGCGCATTCCCAGCGTCTCGATGCCTTGCAAAAACAGAAAGGAATTGAATGGGCTGACACATGGTCCCAAATCGCGCAACCCTTCCACGCGGGCTTTAATAATGAAACTGATATTCTCGAACGCGTCCCAAAAGTTCATGCCATGATAGGCGGGTGATGGATTGGTAAAGTGCGGAAAATTGCCGTTGTTCCAGGGGAACTTGCCGCTATCAACAATGATGCCGCCAATAGAATTGCCATGTCCGCCCATGAACTTGGTCAGCGATTGCACTACAATATCGGCTCCATGATCGATTGGTCTTGTTACATAAGGCGTAGCAAACGTGTTGTCGATCAGGAGCGGTATCCCGTTCTCATGCGCGATCTTCGCTACCGCCTCGATATCCAAAATGTTGCTGCGCGGATTACTGATCGTTTCGCCGTACAGCAGCTTTGTCTTTGGCGTGATGGCTTTGCGGAAATTCTCCGGATCATCCGGCTCGACAAATACGACGTCATAGCCCAGGCGCCGCATCGTGACATCCAGTTGCGTGAACGTTCCGCCATATAAAGTACCGGCCGCAACAATCTGATCGCCGGGTTGAGCGATGGTGCTGATCGCGATAAATTGGGCCGCTTGGCCGCTCGACATTCCCAGCGCCGCGGCTCCGTTTTCGAGCGAGGCCACGCGTGTTTCGAGCACCGCCGTGGTCGGATTCATGATCCGGGTGTAGATGTTGCCGAACTCCTGCAGCGCAAATAGTCGTGAGGCGTGCTCCGTGTCCTCGAATGTAAAAGATGTTGTCTGATAGATCGGTACGGCGCGCGCGTGCGTGGCCGGATCAGGGTCGTAACCTGCGTGAAGCGCTCGCGTATTGAAGCCCAGCGGACGTGGGAGGTCTTTATTAGCCATCCAATCCAGTATGACGTAGGTTCAGTCCCGCCAAGGCGATTCCAACGAGGAGGCAACTCCAGGCAAACCAATCTCCGTGCCGCGCATAAAACGTGGTGGTATTGACCGTGCCGAACTTTACGGTCGCCGCCATTTCCTGAAACGGTTTGAGTTGCTGAATCACTTGCCCGGCTGGATTAATAACCGCCGTAATCCCATCATCTGTGGCCCGGATAATGTAGCGCCGGTTCTCAACGGCCCGCATCCGCACCAGCGCTAGGTGCTGCACGCGAGCTTCGGAGTGTCCGAAGTAGGCGTCGTTGGATAGATTAATCAGGACGTCAGCGCCTTTGGCGGTAAACCTTCGCACTAAATCCGGGAAGGCCGATTCATAACAGATGAAGACGCCCAAATGATGGCCTGCCGCGCTTAGAACTTTGATGTTCTGTCCGGGAACAAAGTCTCCGGCCTCCTGGGTGATTCGATTAACGAACGAAAACAGCGGGGGGATGAACTCGCCGAAGGGAACCAGATCGATTTTGTCGTAACGGCCCGCTTCAGAGCCATCCGGCTTTAATAGAACGGCTGAGTTGAGCGGCTGATGCTCTCCGGTGTAAGCCACTGTGCCAAACAAGAAGAAACTTCCATGACGGGCAATGTTTGTCGCTGCTTCATGAAAATCACGATCATCGTAGAAGTAAAGCGGCGCTGGCAGCTCGGGCCAGATCACTAAGGGGGCAGAAAAAACTTGCGAGAGAAGGCTGAGCCGCTCTTCTGCCCGTTCTCTTTCGAGCGCCGTCCATTGAATATCCGGATTGATGTTGGGCTGTACGACCAGCGCGGATTCATGGGCTGGCATGGCCTCAGGAACGGAAGGTAGTAACCAAAGAAGCGGCAACAAGAACAACGGCAAGAGACGCATGCGAGGGTATCGCAGGATCAGACATGCCACCGCTGTTGCCAGCATGGCAAAGACAAAGGAAAGCCCGTAAACGCCTACGATCGGCGCCAATCGTAAGGGCACCGACATGCTGATTCCCGCATTGCCCAAGTCCAGCCAGGCGAATCCGAATGTGGCGTGCGTGCGCTCCAGTCCTGTCCAGAGCGCGGCAACGGCAGGCAGGGCGTAGGGAGTGCGCATCAAGGGACCAGCCAAAGCGCTGAACACCGCTAAATGCAGAGCTTTCAATAAGCAGAAAAGCAGAAAACAGCCCCAGCCGCCCCAACGTCCCATGCCGCCGTGCGCTTCAAGCACGAACTGAATCCAGGTACACAAGAAGAACCAATAGAAGATACCGGCAGCCCAGCCATAGAAAAAACGCTGCGGGAGATCGGGCGTGCGCGCCAGAGCTACCAGGAGCGGCGTCAAAGCGATAGGAGCTAGAAACCGTAAGTCAAATTTGGGAAAGATTACCAGCAGCAGAACCGCGGTCAGGATCGAGAGAAGCGCGTGCGCAATAATTTCACGCTGCTTAACCATGCGCAACGGCTTCTTCGCTGACGCGATCAGCCATATAAGAGCTGCGGATGAGCGGTCCGCTAAAGACCATCTTGAAACCGATCGAAAGACCGTAATCGCGGTAGGCGTCAAATTGCTCTGGTGTCACGTACTCGGCTACTTTCAAGTTCCGGCGCGTGGGTTGCAGGTACTGGCCAATGGTAGCTACATCGACGTTAGCGGCGTAAATGTCGCGCAGAAGGTTATGTACTTCTTCAGGCGTTTCGCCGAGTCCGGCCATTAAACCGGATTTCGTCAGAGCTTCCGGCCGGTACCGCTTTGCGAACTGCAGAACATCAAGCGACTGTTGATAACTTGCCTGCGGACGGACGCGCCGATAGAGCCGCCGGACCGTTTCCATATTGTGATTGAAGACATGCGGACCGGCATCGAGCACTCGCGCCACGGAATCCATATCGCCGTTAAAATCGGGCGTTAAAACCTCCACTCGCGCTTGGGGAAGGGCGAGCCGAACCTGGCGCACGGTTTCAGCGAAATGCCGGGAGCCGCCGTCCGGCAAGTCATCCCGGTTGACGGACGTAATCACCACATAGCGCAAATTCATCTGCGCGGCCATATCGGCCACCTGCCAAGGCTCGTCCGGGTCCAGATGAAACTCCTTTTTCGCGGGCGATCCTTTCGGCACCGAGCAAAAACCGCAGCCGCGCGTGCAGAGATTACCTAGGATCATAAAGGTAGCCGCGCCGCGATGGAAGCACTCGTGGATATTAGGGCAGCGGGCGGATTCGCAAACAGTGTGGAGGCGTCTTTGCCTGAGTTCGGTCTTTAACTGATGAACGGATTGAAAGTGCGTGCGGCCTTTACGCAGCCATTCCGGAAGACGCGGCTGCGCGGCGGATTCGATCTGAACAAGCGAGTCCAAAGCAGTAAAGTCTAATTATCGCAAGAAGTTCCGCTCAGAAGCATCAAATGAATGTCTGAACATTTTCTGGTTTGTGCGTGACATCGACGCTACTGTTGTCCAGCCTATGAGATACTCTCACCGCTGCTGCCAGTCGAGCGCATAGATCTCTTGCGTGCCTGTGCCGTGCAGCACGAGAGGCGAATCGTCAGGTGTCAGGCCGAACCAGAAACCGCCGGATGCTCCAGCACGCTTCACCTTGTTCAGGCTAACCACTTGCTCCACCGAGTGATCCTCTACGCGGACGCGCATAATGGCGTTTTCTTTCCCGTGCCGCTCGAAGTAGACATAGCGTCCGTTTCTTGACCAATTCGCCCAGTTCAGTTCGCCCTTCGCCAGTTCGGTCCACGTTTGTGTTCTGAAATCAAAGAGCATGAGGGCTTGATGATCCCCGCGTCGGGCCATAATGAATCGACCATCGGGTGACCATGCGGCCAGCAATAATCCCTCCGATCCGGGCAGTTGTCTCATTTGGTGCGTTGTCAGGTTCAAAATATCGATCCCGCGGGGCGCAGTTTCGGTCCAGGGAGCATAACTGAAGACAATCGAGTTCCCATCCGGCGACCAATTAGGGCGCAGTCGATTGCGTTGCTCCTTGAACAGCGGCTCAGGGGTGCCGCCCTCGGCGGATACCACGTAAATCTCGTCGAATTTGCCTGCTGTCCCTCCCTGAAACACAATTTGTTTGCCGTCCGGGGACCAGCAGGGCGATGAAGCCTGCATGGGAGCAGGAGTGAGTTGGAGCCGGTTGCTTCCGTCGATTCTGCTGCGCCATAAAGCGCCGTCGGGAAACGAAACATAGGTGACCCACTGTCCATCCCGCGAAAAATTGGCAAGTTCCCCTGAAGTCCCGGAAAGATAGGATACCCACTGACGCGACTTCACATCGTAGCGAGTCAGCTCGCCTCGCAGTTGTTGGCCGATCACGTAAAGTTTCTTGCCGTCAGGGCTAAACACCGGTGCCAGTGAGTTTAACTGTCCGGTGGTAATCTGTACTGGTTCGCGGCCCATCTTCGGGAATGAACCCAACAGTCCATGTTGCTCTCGAATGGCCCAGATTTCGGTTTTACCCTGGCTGGTCGCCTGGAACACGAAGTACTTACCGTCAGGGGTCCAGTTGCCGCAGCACTCCGCTGGCGGGTGGTTCCAGCCGGGAAACAAAGGATGGAGTCCTGTTCCATCTGCTGATACTTCCCAAATGGCAAGCGGGCCGGTTCTGTCAATGACGTTACCGACTGTGAACCGCAGACGGCGTCCATCCGGTGACCAACGCAGCCACCAAGCCGTTCCAGGAAGGGCTGTCAATTTCCTGGGCTGCTTTCCATCTCGGTTTACCCGATACAAATCGCGACCAATCACATAAGCAATCTCCCGAGCGTTGGGAGACCAGGCGGCGCCTGTCGCCAATATATTCCCCAAGCGGCGGGGCTTGCCTGCCGGTATGGGTAATACCCAAAGCGGCCACCGGCCCAGTCCACCGGTGAAATTAGCGAGCAGAATTTCCGACCGGTTCGGGGAGATGTCCAGGACTTCAGGCGTTTCCAATGGAGTCGGCAGCAAAGCTGTTTCTCCGCCTGCTGTTGGAACTTGAGCAACTGCGGTCGCCATGCTCGCCCCTTCTTCGAGATAAAGCCGCGATCCGTCAGTTACCATCGCGCCCAGAGCTCCGCCTTTTCCCTCACCATCGTTGGAGATCTGAGCGTAGCCCGACACTTTTGGGGGCAGAAGAGGAAGTAGCAGCAGGTATATCAGAATTAACAGGCAGGTGCCCGAGGCGCTTGCCAGAACCAAACGGCTGCGGTGAGGCGTCCTTGCGCTAGACCGATCCGAACCGATAGATTGCCTTAGCCGCTCGAAATCGCCCCGAATGTCCGAAGCATGCTGATATCGCAGGTCACAGTCCTTCTGCAAGCATTTCGAGATGACGCGTTCCAATACCTCGGACACGCGGGCGTTCAGGCATGAAGGAGGGACGGGGGATTTGTGCAGGATCGCATCGAATACCGCCGCAGAAGAGCTATCGGCAAACGGAGCAACCCCTGTGGCCATCTCATAAAGCAGGGCGCCGAAGGAGAACAGATCGCTCCTCGTATCCAAGGGCTTGCCTAACACTTGTTCCGGAGACATGTATTCTGCCGTCCCCAATGCTGCTCCCGCATCGGTGAGCTGCTCTCGGTTTCCGGTAGTCTCATGCAGTGCGGCCGTTCGCGGCTGCATCAGCTCAGCGGTGGAGAGCTTGGCCAAGCCGAAATCGAGCACCTTGGCGTGTCCTCGATTTGTGACGAATACATTGGCCGGTTTGATATCACGATGTATGATGCCTTGGGTATGAGCGGCATCGAGAGCGTCGGAGATCTCGATTGCCAGCGCTAATAATTGCTGCGTCTCTAATGATCGTCCAGCAATATGATGCTTCAGCGTAGCGCCTTCCAGATACTCCATCACGATGAATGTGCGGCTCCCCTGCTCACCGATGTCGTGAACCGTGCAGATGTTCGGATGGTTGAGGGACGAAGCGGCTCGTGCTTCACGCTCAAAACGAGTAAGAGCCTGAGGGTCGCGCGCCAGTTCATCCGGCAGAAACTTGACCGCCACTAGGCGGTGCAGCCGAATGTCCTCAGCTTTATAAATGACGCCCATCCCACCGCCGCCGATCTTCTCAATAATCTGATAATGCGAAAGCGTGCTCCCGATAAGCGATTTGGCGCTCTCTTCAGTCGCTTCGTTCCCCTTACGAGCGAGTGACCGTGCAGCGACTTCTATCGCCGGGTTTTCCAGGAAAGTTCCGGCTGCGTGTGGTGGCGGGTGGTGTCAGAAATTTTGTGTAAGCGGCATTTCTCCCGTTTACTGATTTCT
>CAXUBB010000235.1:0-8621 GCA_964249105.1 uncultured Bryobacteraceae bacterium
GGGAACTCAATGAGAGAGTCTTCTATTTTGATCTGACCAATAGAGGAGAACCTGAGCGGCGTTGGCTGGCTTGAGGTATTTTTATTCTTAGAGGCGGAGGGCACACTGGGAACTATCAAATGGATCCCAATAAGAGAGGCTTGTTCAATCCTTTTCCGCGCCAACAACAGATCTGAATAGTTGGCGGTAATAACCATCTTACGGACTGAGACGATAAGATTACCACTATTCGGAGTTGTATTCCCGAAATGGATGTCTTCAGCTATATACCCAGGCGGAAAAAAAGTAGTGTGGAAAGCACCCAGACGAATCGGTTTACCCATTTCCTGCTGCAGAGCTTTCATGACAGTGCCCCGCGTAAATGGCCACTTCCAGGCCAGTATGCACATCCAGATCACGATCAGTACAGCTAAGGTTCCAAGAATTGGAAATCGCCATCGTTTAAGTACCGATAGGCAGAAGGTCAACGAAAGCGAACTTTTCCTCGCTGGCCTATGTACATTTTGATGCGTAATTGCTCGTGCCATATTACAACGTAAGCCGGGACACTTAATCAGTTAGCAGATTGACAGCTTTGCAATATACGACGTTTCACAGAAGAACTCATATTTTTAGACTGTGCTGTCCAGTTATACTAAGCGCGTGAAAATAATGATCCAAATTGTTCTTTTCGTACTTACAACGGGCTTATTTTTCTCGTTTGTAGGTCACAACTCACAAAGCGGAACCGGCACGGCAACTTCAAGCAGTACCGAACGCAAAAAGACACAAAAATCCGGACCCTCCAGCGAAGAAATCGCGGATGCCAAGGCAAAGGGACTAGTATGGGTTAATTTAGCGACGCGAGTCTACCATAAGGACGGGCCGCTTTACGGAACAACTAAGTTAGGTAAATTTATGAAAGAAGAAGACGCTAAGAAAGCTGGATACCGAATCGCGAGTGAGAACGGCAAAAGCTCTACGTCTTCAAAACAGCAATAATGCTGAGATAGAACGCTCTTTGTGTTTGCCTTGAAAAGAGCGCTCTATCTCCGAGCGCCTTTTAGTCTTTAATCAGTTCGACACGGCGGTTTTCGGCCCGGCCTGTGTCGGTCGCATTCGTTGTCGCGGGCTGATGCTGGCCTTCTGCTTCGACCCGCAAACGATTACTACCCACGCCATGGCTGGTCAGATAAGCCATAACGCTTTGCGCACGTTGTTGTGATAATGTGTCATTCGCCGGTGCTGATCCTGTAGAGTCTGTGTGCCCAACAATACGCATCTTCCAATCAGGATTATCTTTGAGCGCCTGTGCTGTTTGGTCGAGTACGGCTTGCGAGTCGCCGGCAAGCGTGGCGCTGGCGGTTGCAAAATGCACTTCGTTGTCGGTGAAACCAACCCGGCCATTCTGCTTGATCACATCAGCAATGCTGGCCGCCGTCCAGTTCCGAGCCGCTTGCCCCTGTGTTCCTGGGCCATTATCCGGTTTTGTACTGTCCGTGACCGGAGCGGTGTTGGTGGCCGTCTCGTTGTTATGTGAGCGGCTAAACAACCAAATGCCGAGCGCGAGAAGCAAGAGCAGGGGCAGCAGCCATGCCCAGATGGGGAGTCCTTTTTTCTGGCCGCCCTCTTCGTATACCTTTACTTTTTCTGTTGCCATATTCGTTTTCTCCCCTAAGCTAACTACTCTTTTTGCGCCCTTTAGGCTTTGTCGAATTTTCGTTGGTGTCGATCTGTTCGACCTCAACCTCTGTCCGGCGAACGGTATCCGTCACACGCTCTGTCCGCTCTGTCGCTTCCTTGCTGACCAGCACTTCTTCCACAACACGGGCGGATTTTTCCACGACAGGAACTTCGGCGCTTTCCGTGATTTCCACCGATTGGATTCTCATCTTTTCCAGATCAGCCTCAGTGACAGGACGATTGACAGCATGCCGGTCAATAACCGCGTGCTCTTCTTGGAGCACAACCGTTTCTTCCACGGGCGTCTCCACCATGCGGCTATAAACTCTCACGCCTCCCCGCTGCACTTGGCGCTTTCCGACCAGTAGCTCTTCTTCCACTATGGGAACCACCGCATCCGCGCCTGTGTCTACGGCCGCGACGGCCTGTCGTGGCGTATCGTCCGTGATGACTTTCTCATCCACCTGTGCGGCCCGGTGTCTTCCGAAAACATCTTCGGCGGTATCTGTGTACGCTTCCGGACCGGACACAACAATGACAGTGCCGCCCGCGTTCAATCCGTCCGAAAGGAGTCTTACATCGCGTTCCGGAAGGCCTAATTGCTGCAAAGCCGAAACCGACTGCCCGACAGCATTCGAAGAGCCGCTTTGACCGCCAATGACAGAGATTGAGTCCGCAGGTAGTTCGGAGCGCTGTAAATCAGCCAGTGCTTCCTGCGCATGCTCGCGCGTGTGAAATAAACAGAGAACCGTTGTAATGTTTTGTAGATCTTGCATATAAATTTCTTCCTCCAACTTGAAAGCCTTAATAGTCCGAAGCGGCTTTTCTCTTTGTTGCGTCCGGCATCGTATCTTCCACTTCGACTTCCGTATGGCGAACCTTATCTTTGATCGTTTCTGTGCGCTGCGTGACATCCTTGCCGACCGTGACCTCCTCAACCACGCGAGCCTGCTTAGAAACGACTGCTTCCTCAGCGGTTTCCGTCAACTCAATGGCGCCGCCCTTGACGCCCTGAAAATCGGCCTCGGTAGCAGGGCGGTTTACCGTATTTCGTTGAACCCGAACGTGTTCTTCGCGGAGTTGCACGCTTTCTTCCACGGGTGTCTCTACCATGTGTGAGTAAACGCGAACTCCTCCGCGACGCACTTGGCGTTTGCCGACTTGCAGCTCTTCCTCAACAACTGGAATAGCTACATTGTCCGTGGCGCTGCCGCTCACTACTCCCGTGCGCGTAGCTGTACCACTCGTTGCACTGGAGCCTTGAGCATCCACATTTCTTGCTCCGTACTGTTCCAGTCGGTCGGCCAGGGCGTCAGCACGGTTATCGGGCACAGTAACCGAGAGAATCGCGCCTCCTTTGTTAACGCCTTCGGAGTAGTAAGAGCGATCTGATTCATCAGCATCCGTGAACGAACTGAAAAAATTCTTGACCGACGCCATCACTCCGGTTCCGCGTGACTCCAAATCTCCCTGACTTGCGCCTGAAGCATAGCCGCCCGTAGCACCTGTGTTTTGATCGTTAGCTACAACACGGATCGTGTCCGCCGCATATCCTTCATTGATCAGCTCATGCTTAGCGTTTTGAGCTTCTTTGGTGCTATTAAAAAGTCCTACTACTGTTTTTGCCATTGTTTAACCTTGTAATTTACTCGTTTCTTCTAAATCTTCGGAGTTAAGGCGCTCCACTGTAACTTCTTCGGCGTGTAACTTAACAGTTTCTTTGTAATCAGATACCGACTTTCGCCTTGTTATTCGCAGCTCTTCCACTACGCGCAACTGCTTTGTAATGACCAGTTCTTCCTTAACAACAGGGATAATCATGACCTCGCCCTCACTCCGAACCTGAGGCGGGCTGTCCACAATCAGATCCATCGGAATCCGTTGGACATCAACTGTTTCAGAGGCTAAGCTTTCGCTTACGACCTCTTCTAATTCACGGATCGTTTTGAGAACACGCACGACGCCAGTTTTGCGAAGTTCCTTACGAACTTCCAACTCCTCCTTCAGTACGGGTACAACCAGTTCTTCTATTTTTTCTGATTGAGAGAATCGATTTAAATCTTGTACGTCTTGCGGTTGTGTTCCGCGACTGATATCGTCCGTGGGGTAATCCAAAACAGCTCTTTCTATGGTCGCAGTGAATGGTTTAGCCTTTTCCAACTGCAATCACACTTATAGAGACCTTTTTCCTGTAAACTGTTACGCAAGCCCGTTTCCTATCTCGTTTTCCGTCTTTGATTTAGGAAACTATGACGCCTCGAAATTAGCTTCTCTTCGAGGCTTGGAGTAACTGTTGAGGATTATTAATGCAAGCAGAATGCAGCGCCGACACTACCGAGCGCTAACCCTTTCCGTCCTCTTTCAGTTTTCTCTTGTAAGGAGCGGAAATATAGCCTTTTGCTTCTTCCGCGATGCCGGAGTCGGGCGCGATTTTCATGCTCGCACGGTAGGCAGCAATTGCCTCCCGGTGATCGCCCTGCAAATCGTACACCTGGCCCAGCCGCAGCCAAGCCATCGTGGCGGTACTCAAATCCAGTTCATCTGAATGGCTGGTTGCCTGCCTTAAATTTTCTAATGCCCTGTCGAGGTCGCCATACCAGAAATGGAGATTGCCGGTGACGTACTGCACCTTTTCCGCCCGAAGGCTTTCGTACCCAGGCGCGCGGGCGCGTCGCAAGCTCTCAATTGTTGCCAGCATCGCAAGCGCGGATTTCTTGTCGCCCAAGTCACTGTAGAGTTGCACCTGCTCAAATCGGAACAGATAATTACGCTCGAACTGGCGCGACAAATCCTGCAAGAGCGGAATTGCCTGACGGGGTTGGCGCTCGCGCCGGTACAGAACAGCCAACAAGACCTCCGCGTCATAACGGTTGAGAACGCCTTTTGACGCCACCAATTGAAGCTGTCGAATGCCGCCTTCCTTATCTCCATGGAATCCGCCCACAAAGCCAAGCGCGCGCATATAAAACGGCAGGCATCCCACCGTATATTGGTACACGCCCAAAATTAAATGGGCATCCACAAATTGTGGATCGATCTCCAGAACACGTTCTTGCAGCTTTCTCGCCGTCGCTGCTTCCCGCAGCGAATCGACCCACGACTTCTCTACCAGAAAAAGGTAGTTCGCTTGCAAACCATGCGTGACTCCTAATTCATAAAACGCTTTTGCATCCCGCGAGTCTTTCCGGATGCGCGTTTCATTTAGTTCCGTAGCTTTTTGAATACAGCCTTTGAAGCGCTCGCGGTCCACTGCCGTTATGCCCAGTTTGGAGCGCTTCAAAAAGGCATTGCTGCTGCCTACTAACTGCGACTCCAACGCTCCGTTGCGAAAAAGTTCACGGTAAAGAATGGTTTGCGCAACGTGGTTGTACTGGTCCGGATCATTCGGATTCGCCTGTACCTGCTTTTCAAAGTAGGCGAGAGCCTCATCGTATTCGTTGTTGAAGAAATGAGTGAATCCAGGGTTAAGTGCCGGGTTCTGTAAATCTTCAGCCGCCCACACAGAGCTTCCCACAGCAAGCACCAGCGTTGCTAGGAAGCATTTCGCGGTCCATTTGCCAAACGGCATGCGGTCATTGCCTCGCGGCTTCCTGGTCCAGCGTCGCCTGCAGTCTCCGTAGAGATTGCTGGGCTGCGGCTGCCACCGAAAGATCTGGGTGTAAGGCCAGATGTTTCAGCGGCTCCCGCATGCTCCCATCGGCTGCATTCCCCATGGCAATCGCCACGTTGCGCAAGAAACCGACGTGTTTTGCGCGCCACACGGGAGACTGCCGGAAAACGCGGCGAAAGTCCTCGGTCGTGAACTGCGCTAAATCGGTAAGCAAGTCGGGCCTTTCATGCCTTTGAAAATGAGAATCAGCCGTTACCGCGGCACGACGATTCCAAGGGCATACATCCTGACAGATGTCACAACCAAAAATATGATTCGCCATTTTGGGCTGCAAATTGTCTGCGATTTCTCCGCGCTTTTCGATCGTGAGATAGGAGATACAGAGGCGCGCATCGAGTTGCCAGCCGCCCTCTCTTGGCACAATCGCCTCCGTCGGGCAGGCATCAATGCACCGGGTACACGTCCCGCATCGGTTCGGGACGGGCATATCGGGAGCCAGCGGGATCGATATTAATATCTCGCCCAGAAAAAACCAGGAGCCCTTTTCCTGGTTGATTAAGCAGGTGTTCTTTCCAATCCAGCCGAGCCCGGCAGCTCCGGCATACGAACGCTCCAGAAGCGGCGCGGTATCCACGCAAATCCTCGACTGGAAAGGTTGGGGGTAAACCTCGGCTATGTTTGCAACCAGCGTTTGAAGGCTGCTGCGCATAACGTCGTGGTAGTCCTCGCCGGAGGCATACTGTGAAACAGAAGCTTTCTCACTGCCGACATGACTTGGACGAGTGGTGTTGTATAACTTGCCGACGCAGATGATACTTTGCGCTTCCAGCAATAAATTTCGCGGATCGCTCCGCAAATCCCCCCGGCGGTCTGTGAGATAGTCCATCTCTCCGGCCATGCCTGCTTCGCGCCATTGCTGATACAGCTCGAAATCTTCCGAAGGAAGCGCCGGGGTAATACCAACCAGTTCAAATCCACATTGGCGGGCAAGCGCCTTCACTTGTTCCGCGCTGATGGCCATTGAAAGCTCCCCCCTATCGAAGAGACGTTTTAGCTCCGACCCATTTTGCGAATGGAAAAGGACTGTGTTACTTCCACTCGCGTACCTGATCCGGAGGGCTGGTTAGCGCTAGCGTCAGCCCGCGACTCTTGGCTTCTGATGCTCACCCGCTTACCTGCCTTTGACGTATGCGCGGCCGGAGCCGATTTTTGAACTTTTTCTTCAATCTTGCGATTTTGTTCGATCCGGTGAGCTAACTGCTCCGCCGGAGTCATTAAATGATAAGGCTTACTATCCGCCATATTTGCTTTACTTCTTAGATCGAGCAACCATTCCGTTTTCTCCCAAAATACGTGGAAGTGAAAATCGCTCCCTGTCTTTATAGTAAAGCTTGTCCGTTATTGGCAACGGTTTAGTGAACGCCAACATAGACATCGACCTGAGCATCCTGCGAGTCCGTTGCACGGTGATCGTAGACCTCAAAATCCGTCCGATAGTTGCGGCGGCCCGATAATTCCGCATCCGACCAAACGCGCTTCCACACATCCATGACGACTTCAGCTACCGGCCCGCGATGGGACACGATCACGGCATAGTTCCCGCCTGGCACTTCTTTCGAGATCATATTCTTCGGAAGATCGGCAAAAGAGGAAACCTTCACGCCCAACACGTAGGTGTAGGCTCCATCCGCGTCACTTTCGTAATCCGTGTAAAGCGCAATAATGCTGGAATCAACCCGGTTCGGAATTGTTTCAAGCGCGTTACTCCTCATCAACTGTTCCCACTGCCGGGGAATCATGGCATCGCGTGTCATCTCCCGCGCATTGCTGGTACGTGCCGGTAAACCTACCACGAGAAATGACTCGCCGCTGATGATGTTCATTTTTGATGGCCCTCGCTTCAGCATATCCGCTCCTGTCGTACCCTGAAAAGAGAGGTTCAAGCGGCTTTGGCTCATCACCATCATCACGCCCCCAGCACTGGCCGTATCCTTTACATTTCTTTGGGGGCCACGCTGGCATTCACCCTGTTGGAAGTAATCGCCGGGTTCCGTTCCCATAGTTTGGCTCTGCTCTCCGATGCGGGCCACAACTTCACGGACGCATTGGCGCTGGTGCTTGCCGCCATCGGCTATTACCTGCAAAACAAGCCTGCCAATAAAACCAAAACATACGGCTATGGGCGCGCTGGCGTCATTGCCGCTTTCTTGAATGCTTCCACGCTGATCGTTATTTCACTCGTGATTATTTGGGAAGCAGTTGTACGGCTGATCCATCCCGAGGTGCCGGACGCCCAAACCATGATTTTCGTAGCGGCAATCGGCCTCGTTCTTAACGCCGGCATCGCCGTTGCGCTCGGCCGCGGACATGGGCACGACATCAATATCAAGGCGGCCGTTCTCCATATGGCCGGCGATGCTGTCGGAGCGGTCGCTATTATTCTTGGAGCAATTGTTATTCGCCATACTGGCCTGGCCTATATTGATCCCGTGTTATCTATTCTGCTCGGGTTCTTTATTGTCTACACAGCTTGGGATATTACCCGAGAATCGCTCAATATTCTTCTGGAAGGCTTGCCTCGTGGTATTGAACTGAATCAAGTCACGATATTGATGAGCAGCGTCGAAGGCGTGCTCGATGTGCATGATCTTCACATTTGGAGCCTAGGCTCCAGCAATCATGCCCTCAGCTCTCATGTGCTGATTGAAGATATGCCGCCTTCGGCTAGTGAAACGATTCTCAAACGCATCAATGAGGTGCTGAGAAAATTCGGCATTCACCACACAACCATCCAATTTGAACACGTGCCATGCGTGCTCTCGAAGGAAGATTGCCAGACGATGGCGCAAAAGAACCAAGCGCGTATTCATCAGCACTAACCGCCGGAAATCATTTGCAGCAACCGCTCCCTGAGCCGGTCCGCCGCCTCGTTGTCCGAGGTGATTACCAGGACCGTGTCATCTCCGGCAATCGTCCCTACCACTTCATTTATTTCCTCGCGATCCATGCTCACCGCCAGCGTGCTCGCGTTTCCCGGCGAAGTTTTCAGCACCACAAGGTTCTGAGCTACCCGAATATCATGCAAATATTCTTCAACGACATCCGACAGTTCCGGCCCGCCCGACTCTGCGGAAAACTGCCGGTAGCCTTCCGCTGTTTTGACCAGCCCTAATTCCCGCATGTCGCGCGAAAGCGTGACCTGTGTCGTTTGAATGCCGCCTAAACTCAGTTCTCGCGCCAGCTCATCCTGCGTGTAGATTTCCTTGCCGTGAATGATCTTCAGGATCTGGCCCTGGCGAAAACTCTTATTCATGCTATACCTGGCGGTTGTTCGCGCATGGTGGACAAC
>CAXUBB010000236.1:0-5688 GCA_964249105.1 uncultured Bryobacteraceae bacterium
CCTTTGCTCCCCGGCGCACGGTATCAAGCGTCGGTTCGCCTTCGGCGGCGAACATCACCGGCGAAATGCCGCCCCGGTTCAGCAGTTCCGTTAAGAGCGCAGCCCGCTCGCCCGTTCGCCCCGTGACCAGCAACGCACGGCTTCGGTACGGACGCGCCAACTCAGGCAAGCGAGCAAGAGAACCCGGCCCGAATACGATCCGGCTGGCTGTGGCAAACTCGAACGGCATCACCGGCCGGCATTTCCCGGATGCGCATTGCTATAACGAACGCTTCTTCTGGGCTCAGCCATCATATCGGCCACGGTGTCACGCCACTTGGCGTAGTGTTCCGTTGCTTTGTGCTCTGCGGGCGCTTCCGGCGTCCGATACACTTCGACCAACACAAAGCGCGCCGGATTGCCCTCTTCCTGGAGAACGTCAAAGCGTGCGATGCCGGGTTCGTCCAGGCTTTTTCGGGAGTTTTCGATAGAGGCCCGGCGAAAAGCTTCCACCGCTTCCGGCTTGACTGAAACGTGAACATGAACAATCAGCATAGATAAAATGAAAGAAAGTTTACACTAAATTAGTGTTATCAGAGAGAGTTTTGGAAAGTTAGATCCACTCTATAGAAACAAGATGCAGGGGAAACTTGTTTTGAAAGCGGAGTTCGTCTCTTATGTCAGCTAAACAGTCCGCTCGCATAGTGGTTGTGGAAGACAGCCTGCCTGACGTCATGCTTCTAGGCGAGGCATTGAGAGAACATGCGGTTCCGCATGAACTGATCCATTATCGCGATGGCGTTGAAGCTGTAGCAAAACTCAACGACCCCGCAGAATTGAGAATACCGCCGAGCCTTATCGTCCTCGATTTGAACATGCCGAGAATGAGCGGCCTGGAAGTCCTGGCGAATCTCAGAAAAACGAGCACATATGATCAAGTTCCCATTGCCATTCTGACCTCCTCTTTACAACCGGAGGAGCAAGCTGCCGCTCAAAAGCTGGGCGCGGCCCGATTCATTCGCAAGCCCATCGATCTTTATGATTATTTAGAAAAAGTCGGTGGAGCACTGCGGGATCTGCTAGTATCTGGAAAACATTTGGAAGCCGCTTAAAAACGGGAGGGCTTCCTAGCAGGCTTGCGATACTAAGGTGGATGCCGTGCCCGTATTTCGAGCCGCAACAGATCGCCAGGAACGGACAGGACATTCATGGGCGTCTGCCGCTCTTTGACGAGTACGATGGCCAGTGCCATGCAGGCGGCTCAGCGCAGCCGGTGCTCTCTGCCTTTCGATTTTCCGGTTGTAATCATGGCCACCCCGATAGCGGCTGTCCGATGTTTCCCTCTGGCGAGAGCCGCCGGAACCGGCGCTTCCATTTGGGAGGGGAAAGCAGGGAAAACGGATCAACCCTGAATGTTCTGGTGCTGGAAATTGAGAGCCACACTCCGGTTCGCTCCTGCTCCGTCCTTTACTCGAAAATCGATGGGCATTTAGAACCGGAAGTGCGGGATCGCTGTGAACGGGCGCAATTGCTGGCCTTTTGCGGCGGCTATCTCAAGCATTTTTCCCATTTGGCGAATCCTAAAGTTGAATGACCAATACCGCTGACGCCAATGAGATACGTACTGTAAGGCAATCACAGTCCGAATACTCCGAAATCTGCCTTCCTAACAGCACCAACATGCTGGGGACCATGCTGGGCGGTCATGTGATGCACCTGGTGGACTTGTGCGGCGCGATTGCCGCCATAAGACATGCGCGGGCCGCCGTCGTGACTGCTTCCGTCGATCAAATGACTTTTCTCTACCCGATTCGCATTGGTGATTTGGCCATGTTGAAGTCGCAGGTTAACCGGGTATTTCGCACTTCCATGGAAGTGGGCGTCAAACTTTGGGTCGAGAACCTGAGAACGGGCGAAGTCCGGCACACCTCTTCGGCGTATCTCACGTTTGTGGCGTTGGATGAGAACGGGACTCGCATTGTGCTGCCCCCGATTGCGCCGGAAACACCGGAAGAACAGCGCCGCTACGACGAAGCTGCCGAGCGCCGGGCTTACCGGCTCGCTTTTAAAGCGAAAGCCAAAGAGAACCTGTAAAGCGAGCTTATTCCGGCTCTGCTTTGTGGATGTATTTGATGCAGTGCTTATAAAGCAGCAGATTCGGCGCGCCTACCCGATTCAATTTCACGCAATCCTTGTCATACCACTCAATAATGCCTTCCAACTGTTCGCCGTCGGTCAGCACAACAATCATGTGTGTTTTAGATTGCATTTGCTTGGAGTAATAAAACTGCTCGGCGTTGGTCTGATCGGGCGGCGTGGTTTTCTTCACCGCCGGTGGACGGCGATTCGGTTCCTTGGTTTCTCCTCCGATAGTACGGGTGGGTTTTCTGATGAGCGACTCCAGTCGCCTCTCCTCAAACATTTGCCCTCAATTTTACTTGAAATGATGTGTCCATTTATTACAAATGGATGATGTATTGATATTTAGGTGTTCAAAGAAGCCAAGGGGTTACGTAAATTAATGATGAGAGCGTCCATCGCCGCTGTCTTCTGGATGTTGCGGCGTACCATGACCACAAGCTCATCCACCTGGGCCGTCGCACGCTCAATCCAGGAGAAGGGAACTGTTTCGGCAATAGCGGTGATACGCTGCGCCACATCGCGATTGATTACCGGCGGTTTGCCATGCCATGCCGCCAATATGTCACGCAATAATCCATAAGCCAATTTGAGATAGGACTCCAGTTTTTCCGACCTGCTATTGCTAAACGATTCCGAATGCTGCACCCAGGCGGAAAACGGAATGATCCCAGCCGCGCACTCGAAAGCGGCGAGAATCAAGGCGCGGCGCCCGCGAAGCTGTTCCAGATCCAGCGTGACCGCCAGGCCGGGACTACCTTCCGCCAGTTCGACACGGGTTTGAGCTTCGGGCAGCTTTCGCGTATTGGCAAACTGCCGCATTTCTTCATCCGAGAGACGCGAAAGCTGAAAAATGAGGGAGCGTGATCGAATGGTGGGCAGCAAATCATATAGATTTTCGGCCGTTGCCATGATGACCAGGTGCTCCGGCGGTTCTTCCAGCACCTTCAGCAGGGAGTTGGCGGATTGCTCATTGGCGCGATCCAAATGATCGATCAGAAACACCCGGTGCCGACCGCGCAACGGCTTCAACCGGGACCGCTCCCGCAACAGCCGCATCTGCTGAATGGTGATCTGCCGCAGCGGTCCATCCGGCGGAAAAGTGATAAAGTCGGGATGCGTCGAAAATAAAAGCGGATCATCGGCCCGCTTATCGGAAGTCCACTTTTCACGGGCTTCGATTGCTTCGATGTTTCCCGGCAGGCTTAAGTCATCCCGTTCAATTTTGGGCGCGTCACCGAGCAGAGCCGCCGCGAAACGCCGGACCAAGGTTGCCTTGCCGACGCCTTCCGGACCGCTGAGAAGAATCGTCTGCGGAATCCGCTGTTTCTCAAGCATTTGTGCCAGAGTTTGAGCAGCTTGGGCGTTACCGAAAAATTCAGGGAAGGGAGACAAGTTGTTATGCATTTAGAAATTCGTCTACAGTTAGGCCTGCTTGCTTGATGATTGCGCGTAAAGTACCTTCAGGCATATCGCCGGGATGATTAGGTATTGTCGTGTAGAGATTGCTTGCGCGATTGAACCAAATTTGGTGACTTCCTGCTGCTTGACGGTAAAACTCGAAGCCTAACAGCCGCAAGCGCCGAACGATTTCTCGATATCGAAATCCTGCGAGTCGGCCCACCTAGGTGCCTATAACCACCGTATAATCTTGCAAATCCGAAATAGGGCGTAAAGCGGGAGCGCTATCCTGCTCTTGCCGCGCCTCAATCAACTTCTTTGCTACATCTCGCGCTATTTCCAGTGTCTCGCTAACAGTTCGCCCTTGGACAACAAGTCCTTGTAATTCATCCGAAGTTGCCAAGTAATAGCCCTCTGGCAGCAGTTCGACATGAACATGTACAGCGACTTCCATATAACCCTATTATCGCGCTTTAATGATTTATTGATTTACGCTGGGCTAAGAGAGTGTTTACTTCGCTCCACACCCGTTCCGCCACTTCGGCGGGATCTCCAGCGCCATCCACGATGCGAAATCGTTCCGGTTCAGCGGCGGCGATTTTTTGATAGCCCTCCCCCACGCGGAGATGGAAGTCGAGCGATTGGCGATCAATTCGCGCTTCACTCCTAGCGGTTCCGCTCTCCTGATTACGCTGGTTCGCGCGCGCCAGCCCTGTTGCAATATCCAGACCTACGCAGATCGTTAGATCAGGCCACAGCGAGCCAAGTGCAAGTCGATGCATTTGCAGAACGATATCAAAACCTAATCCCCGCGCTTTGCCTTGATAAGCAAGCGTGGAGTCCGTAAAACGGTCGCTCACCACAATCTCGCCGCGCCCGAGGGCAGGAAGAATGATTTCAGCCGCCGCCTGCGCGCGGGAAGCAAACATCAACAATAGTTCGGTCAAGGGGGCCATCTCGGCATGGGCGGGGTCCAGCAGAATGCGCCGGATCTCCTTGCCAATGGCGGTAGCGCCTGGCTCCTGATTTTCCGTTACAACGTAACCTTCCGCCCGTAAGCGCGCCACCAGAAGACGCATTTGCGTTGTTTTCCCGCTGCCTTCCGTTCCCTCAAACGAAAGGAAAAGACCGCGACGGCCGCTCACGGGAGTATCGTCTCAGTCATAGACAAAGTGGAGCAACGCTTTCAAATCCTGCCAAGCCTGGCGGCGCGCTTCCTGATTGTATTGACGCAGCAGGTAGGAGGGATGATAGGTAATCATCACCGGAATGTCACGCCATTTATGCCATTGCCCACGCACCTTCGTAATGCCTTCTTTGGTGTTGAGCAAGGCTTTCATCGCGGTTGCGCCCAACGCGCAGATCGCCTTGGGTTTGATCGTTGTAAGCTGGCGGTACAAAAATTGCCCGCAGGTCGCCATCTCATCGGGCAGGGGAGTGCGATTCTCAGGCGGGCGGCACTTCACAACATTGCAGATATATACGTCGTTCCGGCTGATGGGAATGCCCTCTTTAGCGGCAGTGTTATCGATCATCTGCGTGAGTAACTGCCCCGCGCGGCCCACAAATGGCACGCCCTGCTCATCCTCATCCGCGCCGGGACCTTCGCCCACAAACACCACTTTGGCCTGCTCATTCCCGGAGCCGAACACAATGCTCATGCGTGCCTCGCATAAGCGGCACCGTTTGCAATCGCCAATATCCAGGCGGATCGCGTCGAGCGTGTCGTTTTCCGGGGACAAGCCGGGCAACTCCGCCGTTCCAAAGAGAGAGGGGCTATTCTCCGCCAGGGCAAAAACCGTAGGAACGGCGAGAGGCGCATCATCGATTGAGGGCTTCACGCGTTTTGACATATCAGGTTTATAGATGGTGTGAATGCCCAAATCGCGATAAAACTCAAGGTAATTTCGAAGCTGCTCTCTTGTCATGACATGCGCCCGTCTACACGAATGCGCTGGCCGTGCGCACCGAGAGACGAAGAATAGCAACTTGATCCAGAACCTTCTCGGCAATCTCGCGCTTGCTCGCGGGACCGGCATGAACCGTGTGTCCGGTTTGCGTGATCATATCGACTTCGTTGGTATCGGCCTCAAAGCCCAAACCGTCGCCCACTAGATTTGCCACCACCATGTCACACCTTTTCGAAAGCAACTTGCGTCGCGCTTCTTC
>CAXUBB010000236.1:5698-8558 GCA_964249105.1 uncultured Bryobacteraceae bacterium
CCGCCAGGTTTTGCGTCTCCGCCGCAAAGCCGATCAACAGGCGGTCGCCTTTGCGCTGGCCCACTTCCGCCAGGATATCCGGTGTTGGATCTAGTTCCAAGGAAAGCCGCGTCGCCGTTTTCTTCAGTTTCTGTTTAGGCACTTCGGAAACGTAATAATCCGACACAGCAGCGCTTTTAATGATGATGCTAGCCGGTTCGAGATGACCGAGCACTGCTCTGCGCATCTCTTCTGTCGTATGGACTGAAATGACTTCCACGCCGCTGGGAGGCGTTAGGTGAACCGGTCCGGACACCAGAACCACGCGCGCGCCGCGCTGCTTGGCCGCGTCCGCCAGAGCATAGCCCATTTTGCCGCTCGAGCGGTTCGTAATAAAGCGGACCGGATCAATGGGTTCCTGCGTGGGACCCGCCGTAATCAGAATGTACTCGCCTTCGAAATCCTTTTTTCCGCGCGTGAGCAGATCGACGCGCTCGGCAATACGGATCGGATCAGGCAACCGCCCGGCTCCCACAACGCCACAGGCGAGCGATCCGGAATCCGGCTCCATTACGAAACACCGATGGTCGCGCAAAGTTTCCAGGTTCTTCTGGGTTGCCGGATGATTCCACATCTGAGTGTTCATCGCCGGAGCAATCAACACCTTGCCGCTGAAGGCGAGGTAAAGAGTGGACAAAAAATCGTCAGCCAGACCGTGAGCAAATTTAGCAACGATGTCGGCAGTAGCCGGGGCAACAACCAGAACATCATTTTCCTGGGCCACGGCAATATGCTCGACGGCGCTCGAAAGCGTGTCTTCAGAGTTGGCCTGCGAAAAGAGACCAGTGATAACTTTGCGGCCGCTCAATGTCGCAAACGTAAGAGGCTGAACGAAGCGCTGGGCTGCCCCCGTCATTACGACCTGCACTTGGTGACCGCGCCCAGTCAGCGCCCGTACGAGTTCAGCCGACTTATAAACCGCAATGCCGCCGCCAACGCCAAGAACGACACGCATACCGATCGTTATTCAGCAGGGGATGTTTCTTCCGGCTGAGTCAAGTCGGTATAGGGGACCAGACCACGGCGCGCTTCTTCCATCGCTAAAACGGTTGGCTTCTTATTGGCCGCTGGAAGCACGGACCTTTGTCCGTTTTGCAACTGCCGGGCGCGCTTGGCCGCCACAATAATAAACCGGTACGTGCTCGACGCCTGATCGTCCGGAATTGCATACATAAAGTTTCTTGATTTTTCTGCCATAAACCTCTCCTAACGAACGGAACGATTTGTTCCGAAATGATGAACTCAGTTAAAAAGCGAGGGAGGCCGCTCCTCAAATGTCCTTAGAATGGGCTGAATCTGCTGTTCCATTCGTACCCGGCGCACCCGCTCTGCTCTCACAATCGCTGCCAGCGTAGAAACCGACTCTTCCAACTGGTGATTCACCAGCACATAATCATACTGCGTGTAGTTGCGAATCTCCTCAGCCGCGTCCCGCAACCGCCGCTGAATCACTTCTTCCGCATCCTCGGACCGCGCTCGCAACCGCTGTTCCAGAATGTCGCGAGACGGAGCCAGAATGAAAATGGTGACGGCGTCGGGAAGGCTTTTCTTTAATTGTCTCGCACCTTGCACGTCAATGTCGAGTATCAGGTCCTTGCCTTCCCGCTCGGCTTGTTCGAGAACGTTGCGGTTCGTGCCATAGTAGTTTCCAAACACTTCGGCCTGCTCCAGAAACTCGCCGCGTTCACGGCGATCTTCAAACTCCTTGCGGGTAATGTAAACGTAGCTTTCACCGGGTTTTTCATTGCCTCGCGGCTTGCGTGTTGTATAAGAAACAGAGAAACGCAATCGTGGATCACGCGCTATTAACCGCGAAACAAGCGTTGATTTCCCGGAACCCGAGGGCGCGGAAATGATGAAAACCGTTGTCATTCCAGGTTGAGCCCCTGCTCCCGCATCCTTTCGATATTAGCTTTCATCTGAACCCCCGCGTTGGTAATAGTCAGGCCCAGATCACCGATGGCGGAACTCTTGGAAAGAATTGTGTTCGCTTCGCGATTCATCTCCTGGAGCAGGAAATCCATTCGCTTGCCTACTTCTCCGCCGGTATCCAGCATGCGGCGTAATTCCCGCGAATGAACGGCAAGCCGGGTGAGTTCCTCCTGCACGTCCGAGCGATCGGCTAAAATCGCCGCTTCCTCCACCAAACGGCTGGGCGGAAGCGCTTGGTCTCCCAGTAGGGAAAAGAGTCGCTCGCGCAGCCGAAGGGCAAACTGCGGGACGGCATCGGCCCGTACTGCCTCAATCTGCGAACTGCTCGTATCCAGTGCGTCCAGTTCGCGCACAATCGCGTTTTGCAATTCGCGTCCCTCCCGTTCGCGATAAGCATTCAGCTCATCCGCGCAAACGGCCACGGCGGCCACGGCCTCCTCGCCGAAGGACGAAGGAATCGATTTCGAGTCGCGTGCGCTCTCCAGTATCCCCGGCAACGCGAAAAACGTATTCAAATCCGGCTCGCTGCCGACACAAAACTCAGAATAGGACTCCCGGAAAGCCGTTAAATAGAGTTTTAACAATTCACGGTTATACCCGCCCCGGTCACCACCCGAGCCAGGCGCCAGTGACATGCGGATCTCAACGTGACCCCGGCCCAGCCGCTCTTTGAGCAGGGATCGTAAAGCGTTCTCAAAAGGCGCAAACTCGCTGGGAAGATAAAAATGCAGATCCAGGCCACGATGGTTAACACTGCGAAGGCTGACCGTTAACTCTCCGGCGCTTGTTTCCTGGCGGACCAGCGCATAGCCAGTCATGCTGCGAATGGGAAGGGGCATTCTTTAACTATTCACGAGGGCCGCATCGGCGTATTGGGAGGAGTACAGCC
>CAXUBB010000237.1:0-2258 GCA_964249105.1 uncultured Bryobacteraceae bacterium
CGTGTGTATAGCCTTCCTGGGCTTGATTCTCAAAGCAGGCGCCTGAATTGGCGGCTGCAGCAGCATCGTAGACTGTAAGAAAAATCGATACACCGCTCCAATTGGTTTTCAAATCCGCTCCGTCACCTGCTTGATGGCGGCTGGTGGGATCAGGATGAGTGTGATTATTGTTGGCGGCAACGATATTTGCCATCGGATTCCGGTATCCGCTTGTGAGGCCATAAGGAGCGTTCTGCGCCACGACTTGATTGCCGATGGCATTCAGTCCGGTGACATAGGCATAGGGTTGCAAGACGGCATAGATTCCTGCGCCTGTGCTCTGGTCCATTGTCAAATCCGCATAGTTGAAATAACTATGCGTGAGGTAGCTGTAGTAGTAGTCCCACGTTCCCTCAGGAACGAAATCAGCGCATTGCACTTTCTTATACACGCTCAGTGTCATGTACTCCCGAATCAGCAGATCTCTCACATCGTTACACGCGGCAGGAATACTGACCGAAGCGTTATCGAATGTCTCTCCTATGGTTACGTCCGGAGAGTCTATCGGCGTACTCGGTCCCGGCCCAAAGAAGTCGGCAGCACCAAGATCGAGAAGACCAAATTCATACAGTGCAGAGAAGTTTAAGTAATCGATGTACTGTGAATTGCCACAGTAAGGCGGATCCTGGCAGGCATACTGCTGCAGAAGTTCGCCTCCATGGCCGCCATAGGCGGTGTAAGTTGCGCCGGATGCGGCTGCAAATTGGCACGACCAGGAGTACGTCGCTCCATCATAATGACTTGTGCAACCGTTCTGGTACGACCCAGTAATAAAGTGGTTGTTCTGATCGTAGACCGCCAAAGTAAGCGTCGGCGCGTAATAGGTTTCAAGGTCCACATCTAGGTCCGTTTCCGAGTAGGCCGTCACTTGTCCGCTATCCGGATCATAGTCGATCGTTGTATAGCCGTAAGCGCCGCCGTCGTTATAGATCTCCTCTTGACTGAACCCCAGCGAGCCGAAAACCGAAAATAAGATAAGTCCGGCCAATGCACGTCTCATTTTGCCGCTCCTTTCATCTGCGCATTCTCTTGCGCCAAGTGCGCGGCGAACGCCTGGAGTCCAAGGTGGGACCGAATCATCGAGTCAAGACCCGCGAACCGTGTGGCGCCGAGGCTGGCCGTTACCTGTTCCTTGGCACGCAAGGCCAAGTCTTGCGAGCTTTTTTGCAAGCTGAGCAACTCGTCGGACTTTGGCGGCAAAGGCTGTCCTTTGGGCCAGGTTCCTTTCGGAAAATAAAGATCCTTATAGGTTTTAATAGCGATCTCTTCTTGTTCATGGATGGACCGCCATTGCGCATCATATTGGAGCGCAATCGGCATGATTTTTTGCTGCTCATCGGCGGTTAAGCCGAATTTATGCAAGATGTGCTTGCGCCATGGATCGGGATTTTGACCATTGGCTTGCGCTTGCTGCGCCAGACGCTCGAACGCGGCGAGATGCCGCAGGAACATGTGGTAAATGACTTGATCAGGCATCGGTTTTCGCATTTGAGGCGGCAGTACGTCCAAGGAAATTTCTTGCGCGAAGCACGGGCCTGCCCATAGCAATAAGAAAAATGGAAGCGTTCGCGTGAACACGCAAACGAAGCATGTTTTCAGCATGCTCAACGTTAACCGATTTCAAAACTCCAGCAATACCGCACTTGCCGGTATTGCCGACTTTGTGGAAACGGGCTATTTACAAGCATTCTTCTCAAAACTTTTTAGCTTTGATGTCGGGGGGATGGCACTTATGGATGATAAGCCGAACGACTGGTTGTTATGGGCTTGCGACCATTCAAGCAGACGCGCCTCATCAAATCTCCATTGCTTGCCGAATTTGAAAGCCGGTAAGTAGCTGCATTCGGCCCAAAACCTAACGGTTCTCGGCGAAACACCTAAAATCTGCGCGGTTTTAGAAGTAGTCAGGAAATTGGTCTTCTGGATCACAGAATATCCTTTAACGCTTAATCTTTGTGGACCAGCACACATTCTATAGCAGGCAGATCGAAAGTACTAAGAGTAAGCTTCGATGCGTGCATCCTGCGTACTGAATTTACAATCTGACGGAAGCAGTAGACCTTCGGACGATCAACTCGCCGCGAATGACCAATGCTTTTTCCACTGGTGAGCCACCCAAGATTTCCAAAAGAAGCTCGGTCGCTTTGCGCCCCATCTCGCGCCGGGGCTGTCGCACCGTTGTAAGCGCGGGTCGAACCAAGGCCGCAAACAGTATGTCA
>CAXUBB010000237.1:2268-8555 GCA_964249105.1 uncultured Bryobacteraceae bacterium
CAGGCACGGCAATCCCGCGCTCCTCCGCTACTCTGAGAACGCCGAGCGCGGACATATCGTTATAACAGACAACGGCTGTCGGCTGCTCGCTTTCCCCGAGCAGATCCCGGGCCGCGCCCATTGCCCCTTCCAGTTTGCCGTCGCCGTAGACCACCAGCTTTTCATAGCGCGTTGCCCCGTACTCCGCCAAAGCCCTCTTGAACCCGGTAAACCGATCCTCATCCGAATGCAGCCCCAGCTTGTCGCCTAAATAGGCAATCCGCCGGTGTCCATGCTGAATCAAATGCCGAGTTGCTTGGTACGTCCCATCGATATTGTCAACGGCGATAGAGTGCACAAACTCACTCCCATGCTGGTTGTTTATCAAGACAAGCGGAACCTTTAATTCTTCGAGCAATGGCAAATAAAGCGAGCCGACGCGCGAAGACGCCACCAGAACCCCATCCACCCGCCGCTCCCCAAACGAGCGAACAACCGCCAGTTCGCGCTCGGGATCAGCCTGCGAAGTCGCCAGAATCACGGAGTAACCATGTTGATTGGCAACCTCCTCGATTCCATCCACTAGATCACCGTTAAAGGGATCAGCAATGGACGTGACAACCACGCCAAGGGCCTGCGTTTTGCGCGTCACCAGACTACGGGCCACTGCGGAGGCTGTATATCCGGACTCTCGCGCAATCTGCTGGATGCGTTGCGCCGTCGCTGCGGGAATCTGTGGGCTGTGGCGCAAAGCGCGTGAAACCGTTGAGTGCGAAACACCCGCCAAACGCGCAATGTCCTTAATCGATACCGGCATACAAAAACGGTCTGCCCTATTTTAGAGCTTTGGCCCGTTTGTCACGCGCCAAAAACGGTAAGTACTGTAAGCGGTTCAGCGTTTGGGTTAAAATAAAAGACCTACAAAATAATTTAACTTCAAAGTCTGAAAGGATCTTTGAGATGTCCGCTTCTCCCACCCCTTTTGTCCGTGTCAGGAAATCCAGCCGACCCGTCATGCAAGCGCCTGCTCCTCCTTTCAGCCGTGTCGCGGAGCCTGATGAATCCGTGATTGCCCCGCTTGCCGGCGAACAGATCAATGATGCGCAACCCGACAATGCGCCGTATGCAATGCCCCGCGATTCCAGCAAGCGCTGGCTTCTTTATCTCTGGATGTCTGCCAGTTTAGTGGCGGGAGTAACCGCGGGCTGTGTGCTTTATCTGCTCTGGGGGCATGTGGCCGCGCAGGATCAGCAGTTAGCCTGGCACCAAGCCGCCATTAAAGAATTAACGAACACACGGACAACGGTTTCAGACCAGGCCAACCATTTGAAAGCGCTCGATACGAGCACTGCCTCCGTCCAGAGACAGCTTGATGCGCAAGCGAAAGAACTGGCGGATCTGGAGAAAAGCCAAGCCGGGCTCCGGGATCAGTTAAACGGGATGAATGCGCGCTGGCAGAAACAAATGGCCGAACTGCACAGATCGCCCCTCGCGGTTGCCCCTGTTTCGAAAACGGAGAGTTCCACGGTTGCCAAAGGACCTGCTGCTATGCCAGTCCAACCAGCTTTCGATAAGCACAACGAAACTTTCAGCCCGGATTTGAAGCCCACCGCCAATTCCTATGCCCAGATGCTGCCCAACGGGCTAGTAGTATGGATGACACCCCGCCCCGGCTCTCCGAAGCCTGTTCCGACGAGCGTCATTGGACAAGCGCGCGGCCTAGGAATGCTTGTGCATAGTTGGGAAGATAATAAACACTACTTCATCACTGATTCGGGAAGCTGGATCGCCGACCAGCGCTGAGGAGCCAGCCGGTTCCTCCCTTGGCCGCTCCGTAAGGCTACTTCGCCTGGCTCAGCTTCTTGAAATATCCAGCTACCGCATCCCGGTACTTCTCCGGTGATTCTTCCCGTGCGCCGGTGCGTGTTCCGCCAGCTTCCTGCTGTGCTACCCGCTTATTGAGCTCGACTTCCAGCCGCTGCAGGCTGAGAAACGCGTCCCGGTTAATTCTCGCGTCCAGTAAACCTGTCTGTGCTCCGGTCAAGTGCTGCATCGTGCCCAGCGCGCCGTCAATATAGCCCAGAAGCGCCCGGTCATGCGGATCAACCTGCGCCCGTAGACCGCGTAACTGGCTCATGGCGCTCTGCGCTCCTTCACGATCGAGGCCGACAGTTCCAGAGCCGCCTTGTTGGCTATACGCCCCATCACGCGTTCCCTCCTGCCCTTTCGATTGACCGGATTCGTTCCCGCCGCTTGAGTTCCCTTCGCCGCCGCGTTGCAACGTCTCCGCCGCTCGCCGATCCAATTCTTCCCGCAGTTGCCGCACTTCCGCCAGCGCTTGGGCGGTCTTATCGCTGCCTTGACCGGCGGCGGGCGACCCCGGCTTGTTCATAGTTCCCTGTACGTCATGGAGATCGCGGCTCAACTGCTGCAAGCCGGCCGTGACGGAATCCTCCATTCCCACGTTGCGGTCGCCGTAACCCCCTCGCATCCACTCCGCGTCTTTTTGGAGACGCAGCGCCAGTTCTTTGCTCTCCGCTTCCGATAATGCTCTCGACAACTTAGCGGAAGCATCAGGCCGCGAGCCGGACATGCCCTGCGCCTGCTGCTGCATCTGCTCCTGCAAACGCCGCAGCTCCGACGCCAGCCGCTCTTTTTCCCCGGCCAGCGATTTCTCCTCCGGCGTGGCTGAGCGCGAGGGATGCATCTCATCCATTCCATACCGCCGCTGAAAGCCATAGCCAAAGCGGGTGCTGGTCGGGTCGCGCATCTCCGGCATGCTTTCGCCCGACTGCCCGGAGGCGGAATAGCGTTGACGGCTCCGGAATCCGCCTTCCCCGTACATCTCCTTCATGCGGTTCGCAAGTTCTTTCTGAGCGTTCGCTATCTCGTCAGCGCGATTCGCCATCTCCGACATGCTGCTGCCCGCTTGGCCTGACATCATTCGGTTAATCATTCCCTGCGCTTCCCGAAGATCGGAAGCCGCCCGTTGCCTGGCGCTCGCGTCACGGTCGCTTACCGCCTTGCGCATTTCATCTTCCGCCCGCTGAAGGGCGTTATCGGCGCGCTTCATGGTTTCGGCCATTTGCCGCTGCTCCCCTGCGCTTCTTTGTCCGGAGGCTCCGGAGGAGTTGGATGCCGATTGAGAACTCCCCTGCTGCCCGGATTGGCTCGAAGAAGACGACGAACTGCTTCCTTGCGAAGAACTCTTTTGCTGTCCCTGTTGTGACGAGGGGCTGCCCGACTGCGGCTGGTTCTGCGAATTCTGCGCTAACTGCTGCATCTGCTTCCGCAACTCTTCCGCTTCGCGGCGCAGTTGCTCTTCTTCCCAGCGCTGCTCAAAAGCCTGTTGCTGCTGCGGGTTTTGCGACGCTAACTCTTCCTGTCGGCGGGCCAGGGCCTGCAATCGCTGGTAAGCCTCGTCCAGCGCCTTTTGCATATCCTGCTGCTGTTGTTGCGCGGATGCGTTCTGTCCGGTCTCATATTGATTTTTGCTGGTATCCAGCTCCAGGTCGAACATCCGGGCCAGATCGCGTTGCGCGCCGCTGCCTCCGCCACCGCCGCCGTTCTGCTGCCCGAATGCTACCTGAATATTACGGAACAAAGCTTCCGCCCGCAGCAGCGATCCAAGCGCTTTTTGCTCCGGCGGCAAGGCGTCGTTCCATTTGCCCGGCTTTAACTGCTCCACCGCCACCGCCATATCGCCGGAAGCGTCCGTCATCAGCTTTGAAAATTGAGCAAATTCAGACCCTGCGGCACCCAATTCCCGGTTGGCCATGCGTTGCGCCAAAGTCATGGCCTGTTCGCTCAATTTTCCTTGCAGATCCGAAAGAAACTTGGCCTCTTCAGTCAGCGCGGCGCGAGGCTTACTCTTGTCTTTTAACTCATTGAATGTGGCGGCAATGATCTGCTTCTGGCGCTGCGAAATGTCGCTCGACTGATTCCCCATGCCTCCGCCGCCTCCGCCCGTCTGTTGCGACTGCGAAAACTTAAAATCAAACGGCTCCGCTTGCGCGAACACTATCTCGCTTTGCGCCTTGCTGTTCGCATCCCGGGCCGTCGCATACATGCTGACCACATCGCCCGGAACCACCTTCAAATCCTCGAAAGCAATCGTGGTTGTCCCCTGCGTTTCTTTCGCGCCCTTGGATTTTAATAGCGGCAGCACCTTTTCCGGTCCGCCATTCACCGAATAATGCAGCTCCAGGCTTTGTATGCCGAAGTCATCCGCCGCATCCACGGTCACTGGCACTTCCTCGATCGGGCTGACCTTCGGATCATGCCCCGGCTTCAGCAGTTTCACCGTGGGCGGCTCATCCTTCTTCGCCTCAATGAAATAATCGTCGCTGATGCGAACCGCCTCGCCATTGTCAATCGCGGCTATATGGTACGCGCCATCTTTTTCAATCGGCAAACGGGCTGAAAGCCAGTTGCCTTCACCCGGCTTCAGATCGATCCTTTTCCCGCCGTCAATCATTAACGCGCCCTGCTCCAAAGGCCGGTCTGTTAAAACAGAGATCTCCGCTTCGGTCCCATTCACGGCGCGAATATCCCCGCCCGGATCAAGTACCACATTCTGAAGTCCCAGTCCCGCCGGATACTTCAAAGCAACCCGAACCCGCTTAACGCCCGGCAAGTCCTTCACATGAATCGTGAAATGCCGCGACTGCGCCCGGTCCGCCTGCACATAATATTCGACCTCATCGGAGAGACCGGCAAACAAAAAGCGATAACTGTCGCCACTTCCCTGCGGCTGCATTACTGCTTCATCCCACTTTGGCGCGTTGCCGTACTTCACATGCAAGGCGACGTTGCGGGCCGAAAAGCCAAAAAGCCGCGCCGTGACCAATTGATCTGACTTCCGGCGTATCGTTTTATTGCCCGGCTGCACCGTAATGTCGTAAATGGGGCGCTTGCTCGCCGGCGCGCTGCCGGTCCAGAGCAGGGAAGCGCCATAGCCCCAGTAGCCCGGTCCCGCCGCAATCAACCACAGCAAAATCAGCGCCGCCAGCGCCCCGCTGCCGAGCGCGCCAAATAAGGAACGGTTGGAACTGATCTGTTCCGGCTGATGCGCCCTGGCAATGCGTAAAGCATCTTCCGCCAACACTTCGGACCAGGGGTCTCCCGCTTTCTGCCGTTCGGTCAAAGTCAGCAAACGCTCCTGAAACTCCGGCGCGCGGCCCTCCACTAGGCGAGTCACTCGCCGCCGGTTTAATTTGAGCAGCGGCCATGCTAGTAAAAACGAGACAGCCAGCGCCAGCGCCACGAACAGCGTGACGCGTAGCGGCAGGACAACGCCCTGTGCAAACGCATATCGATTGCTGATAGCAACCAGAAGGACCGTCAGCGCCAGCGCTAAAGCCGCGACAATCGCCGCTCCCCGGGATGCCGCGAAAAACCGCAAGCGCCACTCCAAACGCCGTAGGTAAGCATTTAATTGTTCAAGGGCTGTCATGTTGTCTGCCTTTCTTGCCTCAGATACCGGGAAGCGAACAATGACTCCAGGGCGGCCGCTACCAAAACCAGAGTCATCACGTAGCGCCACATGCTCCAAGGCCGGGTCTCCGCCGTCATAGTTCCAGTTTTCGCCGCCACTGCCGTACTTCCAGTATTACGCCATAAGTCGAGAGTCTCCGGGGGAATTGCTGTCAGGTCAGATTCACGCCGGTCCGCATGGGCGGCTAACAAGTGCCGCTGCCCGTTGGCCTGCTGCACTTCATAGAAACCGCCCTCATTCAAATCAAAGCTCAGCGCCTTTGTCGATTCCGCCAGCGACAATTCATGCCGGCCATCCGGCCCGACCACATCCGCCGCCGTGCTCTCGTCGCGAGTGCGCCGCAACGTCACGGGCGTGCCTACCAACACGCTCGAAGGGGTGTCTTCCGCGCCCGCCAGATACCGGCCTGTCTGGGCCACAAACGGCAGAAATCCGGCGTGCAGCGGAAAATCGTTCGTTGAATTATCAAGCGTGGACGCAAACACCAGCGCCCGGCCCTCGCCCATCCGTTCCTCGACCAGTAATGGCGACTCGTCCGCCAGTTTTGCCAGAACGCGGTCGTTTGCCTTGGGCGTCATATGCGCCGCCTGGAAAAACTGTACATTCTCAAACCGCCCCGCGCCCGCTAAGGCGGGACTCTGGTTATCGACGAAGCCGACTCCTTGTACCTGACGCACTTCCGCCAGACGACCACTAGACGACAAAGGCAAACGTCCCGAACGCACCGTGGCTGGCCCCAAAACAATCAAGGCCGCGCCTCCATGCTGCACATAACCGCACAACTTCTGCGTCAAACCCCCGTCCAGTTCGC
>CAXUBB010000238.1:0-8282 GCA_964249105.1 uncultured Bryobacteraceae bacterium
TTGTCCTGGTGGGTGTTGTAACCGGTTACCTTATAGTCGGTTTCGAACGAGTAGCGCGCCCCGATTCCCTTGTCATTGGCAACAAGGAGCGTGTTATCGGCTTTGTCCAGCACAACCGAGCTCGGCGCGTACGCTACCGGGATCATGCCCATGACGGGATCCGTCGCGTTCTTGCTAAGGTCCACCACAGCGATCGCGTTGGCATTGTAAAGCGCTACGTAGGCAACTTTATCCCTGACATCGACCGCGATCGAATTTGGCGCGGCGCCATAGGCCGGTTCGTCCTCTTTAGGCACTCTGATCGGCAGCCCAAGATCAATCGTCCGCACTACCTTGTTGTTGGTCGTGTTGATGACCGTGATGCTGTCGCTATAAGTATTGGCGACCAGGAGGTTCTTTCCGTCGAAAGCCATCCCGGTCGGGTGCAGACCAGTCGGGATCGTAGCGGTGACCGTCATCGAAGCCAGATCAACCACGGAAACGGTGCCGGTAATTGCGGAGCCAACTACTGGATCGGCGACAATTTCAGTGCCTGACGAGTTTATCTGGAAATCCCCTTCGGTAGCAGCCCGGCCACCCTCATTGCTGACGTAGGCAGTCTTGCCGTCACTGCTGATCAGGACGCTGTGCGGCGCGTTGCCGACCCGGATCTGCTCACCCTGCACCGGCGGCGTCGCGGTCAGGTCGATCTTGGCGAGCGTATTGTTCTGATTCAGCAAAGCGTAGGCGCTCTGGCCATCGTTTGAAAAAGCAACGCCCCCAGGATAAGAAGTGCTCGGAGTAAAGAACGAGCCGCAGGGATTGCCATAAGAGGCCGGAGGGCTGTTCGGAAAGCAGGTGATAAAGGAATTGTTCGGCGGCACGCTGACCTGAGCGTCGTCCAGCAGCAAACCATCTCCAGTGACCTTAGCGATGGTGACATGGCTACTGTCCTGGCTAAAGATCAAGTGCTGGCCGTCCGCCGAATAGGTTATCCCGCTATAGCTGCCGGTCGAATCCTGCCCGAGCGTGATGTAGCTCTGCAGGACAGTGCCGGTTTTGGTATCAAATATCTCCACGGCCTCCGAGGCGCCCATGGTGAGAACGGCGGCGGTGTGGGTGCTGGTATTGGGGTTCAGCGCGACGGCCTTTGCGCGGACCCGAATGCCGAGATCAACTTGCGTGCCGGTTGGGGTAATGATCTGGCCGCTGCTCACGACCCACGAGCCGTTCGGCTGCGGACCGGTAACGTAGGTCGGGTACTGTACGGACTGACCAGCGAAAGCTGGAACGCTCAGACCCGCCGCCAGCAGCCCGGCGAGCGGACGCAGACGGTTGATCCGAGAATTATTATTAGAGTTGTCTCGATAGTTTTTTCGAGACGTTTTCTGGGACTGCCTTCGGAACATGAATTGTTCCCTCCCTTTTGGACTTTTTCACCACGTAGACTGGAATCGGCCGTGCGACATTGGGGAGAAATACGACCAGCCCCCCTGCACATCGCCGGATCTCAATTTACAGGAAGATTCGTAACGGGATGATGACGATCAGGTGAAAGCTCCGTAACCTGCGCACAACTCCGCATTAATACGGTGTGTGTTTCGTGGACAGGTTTCTTATGTCTCGCGTAGGTGCTACCCGGTTTCGGGTCCGACCAGTCGTCGACGAGCGCGTAGAGTCCCCAGCCGAAAGTGTCAGGACTGGCCCGCCTTGTCAAACTGCCCGGACTTCTTCGCTGCGCACCACGACGGAGCTGGGATGCAGGATGTTTCGTTGTCGTGCCTGGCGCGGCAAGTTTAATGAGTGGACGGGCACACCGTGCAGCCATCTCTCCAGCAAGGGCGTGTATGAGCGTCGCTCGTTGCGGCAGGCAACTCCAGGGCGAGAACAGTGACCCCCTTACACCAGCTCCCTACGTCAGTGGCGCCCGTCCTGACACTTTCATTGTTCTCAGGGTTGAACATCTGCAAACAAAGTTGAGAACGGGTCCAGCAGTCATTGGAAGCAATAGAGAAAATGCGGCCAACAAGTCACTGTTCAGGCGCTACTCGTGCGCTTCTGCAAACCCGGCGTATGCGAAGCGCCATGAGCACGAAGCTAACGGCAAATAGCAGTAGGGTATGAAACTAACGGTTGGTTGACAGCATATGTTGCCCGGCCACTCGAAGCGCGAAAAGCGAATTATTGTCAAATCCGTCCTGCTGACATCCTTACTGATTGGAACTCGCTGCTAGAAGGGTGCCGCTACAACTTCCAAAACCGATCCGCCGGAATCCCTCCCGCGCGCAGTAAGCCCCCAGAATCACCTCATCTCCATCTTGCAGGAAACTCCGCTGCTCACCGCTCGGAAGCTGCAGCGGTTCCCGGCCTCTCCAGGTTAATTCCAGCAAACAGCCCCGGTTCTCCCGCATCGGGCCGGAAATCGTACCGCTGCCAAACAGGTCGCCTGTCCGCAGGGGACATCCATTTGACGTATGATGAGCAATCATCTGCCCCAGCGTCCAGTACATGTCCTTAAAAGAAGCTCGACTGATCCGCGCCGGCTCGCTCATCTTCGCGGTATGCAGCCAAACCTCGACTGTCACGTCAAACGCGCCAAGTCCCGGCGTTTGCAGATAAGGAAGAACCGGCACGTCATGTTTCGGCGCAGCCGCCCGAAACGGCTCCAATGCCTCTGTTGTCACCACCCAAGGCGAAAGGGAAGTGGCAAAGTTCTTCGCCAGAAACGGGCCGAGCGGTTGATACTCCCACCTTTGCATATCGCGGGCTGACCAGTCATTCAGCAAGCACACGCCAACCAGATGCTGGTCGGCCTCCGCCACCGGAATCGGCTGGCCGAGAGCATTTCCAGGTCCCACAAACGCGCCCAGTTCTATCTCATAATCCAGCTCTTGCGACGGCCCGAACTGTCCCGCGCCAACCTGTCCCAGCGGTCTCCGCACGGGCGTTCCGCTCACTACGATCGAAGAAGCGCGGCCATGATACGCAATGGGAAGGTGCTTGTAATTCGGCAATAACGGCTGGTCAGGGCGGAACATTTTTCCCACGTTCGTCGCATGATCGAGGGAAGCGTAAAAATCCGTGTAGTCGCCAATCATCACCGGCAGGCACATCTCACACTCCGCCTGCGGTGATAGTTCCCGCTCGGGAGACCCTGCGCGAAGACAATCGCTCCACTCGCGGCGCAGATCACGCCGCTGCGCCGAACTCAGTCGGAAGTATCCGCCCAGATCCTCGCCTTCGAGCCAAGAACCCAAAGGGAGAATAAAGTCCCCGATTGCTACCCCAGGACGCGGGCGGCTATCGTGCCCATGCTTGAAAACTCCTACGGGTAAATTCTGAATGGGGAAATCACAATTCTCGCGGTTCGCGGAGGGAACCCAACTTCGCAGGACGGGATCATGCGTGTCGTCCATCACTCCAGCCACGATAAATAATAGTTCCGGTCCTCAATCTCGGACGCTTCCCGGCTGACGTGCAGGCCTCGAAATGTATCCACCATGACCGCTAATTCATTAGTTTCCTTCTGCCCCAATGACGCTTCCGTCCGCCCCGGCTGCGGACCATGCGCCAGACCGTCAGGATGAAGAGTGATGGAACCATACTCGATCCCCTTGCGGCTCATGAACTCCGAATTGGCGTAGTACAGCACTTCATCCGACATCACATTGGAATGGCTGTAAGGAGCGGGAACCGCCTCCGGATCAAAATCATAGGGCCGGGGACAGAATGAGCACACGACGAATCCATCGCCTTCCAGAGTCTGATGCGTTGGAGGAGGAAGATGAAAGCGCCCCACCCGAGGCTCAAAGTTACGAATGTTGATCGCCCACGGGTAGTAGTAACCATCCCACCCGATCACATCAAACGGATGGTAAGCCAGTACCATCTCCGTCAAAGTATTGGCCTTTTTGACAATCAGCTTAAATTCGCCGGTTTCATCGTGAGTCTCCAAATTCTGAGGACCGCGAATATCACGCTCCGAGTAGGGACTTGACTCTGTTAACTGGCCAAACTCATTACGGTACCGCTTAGGCGTACGCACATAGCCCGCGCTCTCAATCACCAGCAGCGTCCGCTTCTCGGAAGAGAACTGGTAGCGGTGCAGAATACCGCGCGGTATCACCAGATAATCGCCCGCGCTGAAAGCGATGCTCCCAAAAGGGGACTCCAGAACGCCTTCTCCTTCGCTGATGAACACAATCTCGTCGCCTTGCGCGTTGCGGTAAAAGCTCGACGTAGCATCCGCCGGCCGGACAATCTCCATGGTCACATCATGATTAAACAGCAACGGCACGCGCTCCGTAATCGCGTCACTTGGCCTCTGGATCTGCCGAGTCCGGAAATGCCGATGCTTCAGCGGCTCCGGGTCCGCCGGGCGCCACTCAATGTGTTTTACGGTATCCACGGCGCGTATCGCAGTCGGGCGCTGCATGTGATAGAGCAGGGAAGAAGGCCCGACAAATCCCATGTTTCCGACCAGTTCCTCGGCATAAAGCTGACCGGACGGCCTGCGAAAAATTTTGTGACGCTTCGAAGGTATTTCTCCCAATTGACGATAAACCGGCATTACTTTCTCCTCATAAATAATTTTTCATGTTCCGTAACGCTGCGCCGCTCCCCATTGGACGCCTCGCCCCAGAAGTCGCGCCCCAAAGCGCTCAATTGACCCTGGGCGATATCCATGGTCACCGCGCGATGCGCCGCCGCCGCGTTTCTCCGGCGAATCGCGTCCACCACCTGCCTGAGCAAAGTTTCGATATCCTTCGGCACCTGCTTCGATCCGCTAGCCGCCAGATACACCAGCCGGATCGACCGCTCCAGCACCCCGCGCAGCAGATTTTCCAGCTCGCGGTTATGCGACATGGCGGCGATCTGCAAATGAAATTTCTGATTTGACTCAATTAGCGCATCCAGACTCTTTGCTTGGCGCGCGGCCTGCAAAGCTTCCTTGTAACGCGCTTCCAATTGGTCCATCTCCGCCGGTTCCGCTCGCAAAGCCGCCAGCTCCGCTGCGATTCCTTCCAGAAGAATGCGGGTTTCCAATAAGTCGCGCACCCCGCGAAAGCTCAACTCCGGAACATAATAGCCGCGCCGGGGAACGGCTGCCAGTAATTGTTCGTTGTGCAGCCGGTTGCATGCTTCGCGGAAAGGAGTCCGGCCAATGGCGTAACGGGGGAGGATCTCGGCCTCGCGCAGGAAACTGCCCTCTGGAAACTCGCCATGCAGAATACCGTGCTTCAGCATTTGATAGGCGCGGTCGGCCAGGGTGCTGTTACTCGCCGGATTCTTAGCCTTTGCCATGAGGAGAGCTATTGCAAATACGAAAGCAATATACTACAAGTATATTGAGCGCCGATGACTAATATGCAAACTTCCTGTTCTGAAATGGTCGTCCCGGCGCACATTTTGGAGTTGCAGCCTTACCAGCCTGGACTGAGCGTCGAAGAGATTCAACAGCGGTTCGGCCTCGAGCGCGTTATCAAATTAGCCTCTAACGAAAATCCGCTCGGTGTTTCGCCCTTGGCCCTGGAACGGGCGCAACAGGCATTGACCGGAATGTCGCGTTATCCTGCTGGAGGACTCCTTCTGCGCGCTAAACTAGCGGAGCTGTTCGGCCTCAAAATTGAAAACGTGATTGCCGATGCCGGCAGTGAAGGCATCATGGCAAACATCGTCCGCACCTTTCTCTGCGACAATGACGAAGTGCTGACGACGGAAGCCGCTTTTCAAGGCTTTCAAGTGCTGGCCCGGAGCCGGGGAGTAGCCTACCGTACTGTCCCGTATCAGAACTGGAAGTACGATTTGCCTGCGCTGGCCGATAGCATCAGCGCCCGTACCAAGCTCATCTATCTGGCGAATCCCAACAACCCGACCGGATCGTTTTTCACCCGGCAAGCCTTTGAGCAGTTCCATCGGCGCGTGCCCGGACGCGTGCTGATTATCCTGGACGAGGCGTATTACGAGTTCGCCATGGTGGAGCCGTCCTATCCGGATTCGATGCACTACCGCTTCGATAACGTCATCACGCTCCGTACTTTCTCCAAAGCCTATGGCCTAGCGGCGGCGCGCATCGGCTACGGCTTCGCTCACGAAGACCTGATTTCCGTTCTGCTGAAGGTGAAGCTGCCATTTGAGCCGAGCGGAGTCGCGGAAGCCGCGGCCCTAGGCGCGTTAGAGGACCGGGAATTCATGCTGCGCACCGTCGCCAATAATGCGAAGGGACTCGCCTATCTGAATCGGAATTTGCGCGAGATGGGATTTCAGGTCGCGCCCTCGGCGGCAAATTTCGTCATGCTGGCATTCGCTGACAACGGAGAGGCGCGGCGCGTCTTTGAGGGATTACTGAAACGGGGCGTGATCGTCCGGCCTCTGGCCGCCACGGGTTTGCCGAACTGCCTGCGCATTTCGGTCGGCACCCCTGAAGAGAACGAATTTTTAATTGAGGCGCTCGCCGGCATGCGTCAAGAAGCCGTGCGCCAAGAAACGGAGAGTCATTCCTATGCCACAGTTGATTGAACAAACGGAAAAAATTGCTGCTTCACAAGCTGATTTTCTTCCCATCCACGGCACGGATCATGCCGAGTTTTACGTGGGCAATGCCAAGCAAGCGGCTTACTTCTATCGCGCCGCCATGGGTTTCCGTCTCATTGCTTATCGAGGTCCTGAAACCGGAACGCGCGACCGCGTCTCCTACGTCCTGGAGCAAGGCAAAATCCGCTTTGTCCTCACCACGCCGTTGTTTCCTACCGGCGAGATTGCGGAGCATATCTTCAAGCACGGTGACGGAGTGAAAGCGGTCGCGCTGACCGTCGAGGACGCGCAATCCGCCTGGGAAGAAACCACCAAACGCGGAGCCGTAAGCGCTCAATCCCCGACCGTCCTGAAAGATGAGGGGGGCGAAGCCCGTCTTTCGGCCATTAAATTGTACGGCGATACGATCCACACTTTTGTCGAACGGTCCGCTTACAAAGGCGCTTTTCTTCCCGGCTTCGTCCCGGTGACTGGACCTGATCTCGTCGCCCGTGAAACTGGCCTGCTGCACATTGATCACATGGTCGGCAATGTCGGCTGGGGACAGATGAACACGTGGGTTAATTTCTACCAGGACGTCATGGGCTTCCGTATGTTCAAACACTTCGACGACCAGGACATCTCCACTGAATATTCCGCCCTGATGTCGAAAGTGATGGCGAACGGCAATGAAAAAGTTCGTTTCCCCATCAATGAACCCGCCGAAGGCAAGCGCAAGTCGCAAATTGAAGAGTATCTGGACTACTACGGCGGACCCGGCGTGCAGCACATTGCCTTGGCAACACATAACATCATTGAGACTGTCACGAAGCTTCGCGGCCAGGGCATTGAATTTCTGCAAGTGCCTACTACCTATTACGAAGACCTGACTACCCGTGTTGGGAAAATTGACGAACCGCTCGATGAACTCGCGCAGTTAGGCATTCTCGTGGATCGTGACGACGAAGGCTATATGCTGCAAATCTTCACCAAACCCGTGGAGGACCGTCCCACGCTCTTTTTCGAAATTATTCAGCGCAAAGGCAGCCGCAGTTTCGGTAAAGGAAACTTCAAAGCTCTCTTCGAAGCCATTGAACGCGAACAGGCGCGCCGGGGAAATCTTTAATCGGGCTGAAGCACGCTGATGAGCCGGTCCAGCGTTGACCAGACTGCTTCGCGTTCGCTCCCGAGTGCCTGTTCAACGCTGGCCTGCGCACGCTGCCACAAGGGTAGGGCTTGTCTGAAAACAGCTTTCCCCTTTCCGGAAATCACGTAGATGACGCAGCGGCTATCTTTAGGAGAAACGCTCCGCGTCACCCATTCCCGCCCAATCAGAATTTTGAGATTTCTCGACAAAGTTGTCTGATCAAGGCTCAACGCCTGTGCTAGCTCTGATTGCGACAGGCTTGATCGGCCCGAGATTATGCCTAGTAGCTCAAACTGCGCCGGAGTGATATCCGCAGGCCGTAGTTCTTCCTCATAATGTCGCGTCAGCAGACGCGCGGCTTGGCGCGTGCCGGCGCAAAAGCATTTCATTTCGCCGCTCCTGGGCTGTCCTGCAGCAAAATCCCCAGAGGAGACAGCGGACCCAGCGGGATCAGATCAAACTCCATGAGTTTTGCTTGTCCGAGCGGGAGACCCTCAAGAATCGTCCGAGCTTCGTCCACGGACGAGACATTCAGAAGAAAGACAACGCCGTTTTGGTCGCGTCGGACAAACCACTGATCGAGCTTACCGGCGAGATACAGCTTAACGGTGTCGCGCACCTCCTGCCGCATCACGGGCATTAC
>CAXUBB010000238.1:8292-8530 GCA_964249105.1 uncultured Bryobacteraceae bacterium
CGTGCCGCCCGTAAGTTGGCCAATGGCGAGCACGCGAGTGGTCGGAACATTCGTCATCATGGCTGCCGGGGGGCTTTGCGCGGAGGAGTACATCGCCGTAGCCGCAGAAAGGAGGAGCAGGCTAAAATACGTTTTCAGGAACATATATATGTATATACATAAATCACTCTGCTACTGTCAAGCCTGGTTGTGTGGACAGTCCTGTCGTCAGTAGGCTTACTTCATTCGTAACGGAGCA
>CAXUBB010000239.1:0-8522 GCA_964249105.1 uncultured Bryobacteraceae bacterium
TTCTCCAACCAGGAGAACCGTGGCGGATCGCGGCGGAGGACTGCCCGTCCATCATAAGTTTGGCGTCCAATCGGCAGGGAGAAGTTTTCCTCGAAAATGGAAGTGTTCAGCAGATTTCTTCCGCTGCTCCCATGAGCAAGCCGATCTCCTGCAACTCAACCAGCCCAGGACGTGCGCTCGCTTTCAGTCTGGACGGAACACTGTACCGAACTGCTGAAGAAAATGAGGCAACAAGAAAGGGTTCTCGCGCCCGCCGTCCTGGTAAAACTGTGGGTCGGGGGTTTCCCATCCGGAACCTTACGGTTCGGAATAACGGCGACGTTTATGCCACCACGGAGGGTCTCCAGGGAATCGGAGAACTTTGGCTTCTACGGGCAAACGGAGACCGGAAAAAGCTGGATACCGGGCTTAAGGGGGCCTCGGGACTCGCCTTCTCTCCCGATGGTCTCTGGCTCATGGTGACGCAGAGCCATTCCCGTTTCGGGATCAGCTACCGGGTCCAATCAGACGGCACGCTGGAGGCTCGGGAACCCTTCTATTACTTGGCGGTCCCGGCCTGGACCGACGACAGCGGCGCGGGAGAGATCGCCATGGACCGGGATGGGCGAGCTTACGTAGCGACGCGCATGGGCGTGCAGGTCTTGGATCGCAATGGGCGCGTCACGGCAATTCTGCCGCTGCCCGGCAATCAGCAGGTCACGAGCGTCTGCTTCGGCGACAATGATTTTTCAACGCTCTACGCGGCGAGCGGAGGAAAGATTTACAAACGAAAGCTGCGGATTATTGGCGCGCCGCCGTGGACTCCGGTCAAGCTGCCTCACTGGGCCGCAGGGTGAGATAACGCAGATTAGGGGGTTGACGAAGCCACGCTGTTCCGATAGATCTTGCTGGCCTTCATCACCAAGGCCACTTTTCGAACTGCCGTGATGTCGTCCAGCGGATTGCCTTCCACTGCCACCAAATCAGCCTCAAACCCCGGTGCCAGCGTTCCGATCTTTGCGCCCAGGCCGAGCGACTCAGCCGCCACGGAGGTTCCGCTCAGGAGCGCCTGCATCGGAGTATCTCCTCCGTCCCGCACCCGGTAGATGAACTCCTCCGCGTTTCGTCCGTCGGCTCCCGCCACCGCGTCTGTTCCCAGCACAACCTTAACATTCTGGCGTCGGGCGCGCCGCAGCGCCTCAGCCGTTGGAGACAGAGCTTTCCGCAGGGAGGCTTCCGCAGCGGCGGTGAAATCAAACTGCGGCAGATGCTCCAGGTAGTTGTGCAGCACCAGGAAGTTCGGGTCAAAGTAAGTGCCGCGCTCCCGCATGAGCTTCAGAGTCTCTTCGCTGACAAACGTTCCATGCTCGATAGAGGTACAGCCGGCCAGCACCGCTGCCCGCGCTCCCTGGTCACTGATGGCATGCACAACCGAACGCAGACCTTGCTTCCGGGCCTCGCTGCAAACCGCTTCAATCTGCGCATCGCTCATGGTCTGCGCTCCGCCCGCTCCCAGACCGGCGGTGGCAAACAGTTTGATCAGATCGGCTCCCTCCGCTTTGGTCTGGCGCACCAATGCTTTCAAGGCTTCCGGATCGCCGGAGTCTTTGGTGATTTGGCGCACGGAGGTGAGAATTCGCGGCCCCGGCAAGCTGCCCGTGTTGATATGATCGCGCACCGGCGCATCCGATTTCGATCCCACGCTTTGCACCGTCGTGAAGCCGCCCTGTAGCGTCAGCCAGGCATTCTCGGCATCATAGAGCACAAGCTCTTCCGGCTTCTGATTCGGTTGCCGCGCAATCTTTCCATCGCTTCCGAAATGCCAGTCCAGGTGTACGTGAGTATCGATCCACCCGGGCATCACCGTGAACCGGCGAAGGTCGATGCTGCCCGCCCGGTGACTCGCTGGGCTGTTCTCGATACGGACGATGCGCGAGTCCTGCACCGTGATCTGCTGGTTTCGTAGAACGCCGCCTTTTCCATCAAGGAGCAAGCCTGTCTCAATAGTGAGGCTCTGGGCCGCGAGGGTGGACCAGAAAAGAGCAAGGAGAAGGAACGGACGCATCTTGCCATTCTAGAGCGCCGCTGATAGGGGCTTCTCACTGATCAAAACCATCAAGCAGATAACATCGAAGGAGGAATATCAAATGATGCGCCTTCCAAGCGGTAGCAAAAAAATTTCTTTCCTGTTACTTTCAACGCTTCTCGTTGTGTTCTCCCTGGCTGTACCGGCATCCGCCGGTACACCGATCCGCGTGATGCTGCTGGACGGCGAGAGCGGCGGACCCTATCACAAATGGAGGCTTACCACGCCGGTGCTGAAAAAAGAGCTGGAAGAAGCCGGCTTGTTCCAGGTCGATGTTGTGACCGCGCCCGAATCGGGCGGCGACTTCAGCGGGTTTCAGCCGGACTTCGGCAAATATCAGGTGATTGTTTCCAACTACGATGCCCCGGACTGGCCCGCCGATCTGAAATTTAAATTCGAGCAGTATATGAAAAAAGGCGGCGGTCTGGTCGTGGTGCATGCCGCTGATAACGCCTTTGCCGCATGGCCCGCTTATAACGAAATGATCGGGATCGGCGGCTGGCGTCATCGCACCGAAACTGCCGGCCCGCTGTGGTATTACCAGGACGGCAAACTCGTTTCCGATCCGCATCCGGGCGAAGCAGGCCGTCACGGTCGGCGTCTTCCGTTCCTGGTCACGATCCGCGACACCGAACATCCGATCACGAAAGGTTTGCCCAAGACTTGGATGCACCAGGCGGATGAACTCTATGCCACGCTGCGCGGACCCGGCGAGCACATGACAGTGCTGGCCACCGCCTGGTCTGATCCCGCGAATAGCGGCACCGGACATGACGAGCCGATGTTGATGGTTTTACGCTACGGCAAAGGCAGGATCTTTCATACGGTGATGGGGCACGACGTCAACGCTCTCAGCGGCGTCGGCTTTATTGCCACTTTCCAACGCGGAACAGAATGGGCCGCTTCCGGAAAAGTCACGCAAAAGGTACCCGCCAATTTTCCTACTGCCGACTCGGTCAGCTACCGTGTGGATATCGCAGCGATGGACCCCAACTACAAAAATGGGTTGAATCCGCTGGATGCCGCCCCGGCTCATCATTGAGCAACCTTTAGCAGCTTTTTACCCCGAATATCGCTGGAAGAACTGCCCACCAGCAACTCGCCCGGTTCTGCTTCCACCTCCAACCGGTGTTGCCGGTCATTCCACCAAGCGAGCGCCTCCGCTCGGACCGGAAACCGCACGGTACGGATTTCATTTGGCTCTAACGTGATGCGCTGGAAGCCCTTGAGCTCCTGTTGCGGACGCTCGACCTTCGACTGCGGCTGCCGGATGTAGAGCTGCGCCACTTCATCTCCGCGCCGCTGGCCCGTGTTTCTGATATCCACCGAGATCGTCACTGCGCCATTGGCGGAAACGGTGGGAGAACTGAGAATCAAATTCGTGTACTGAAACGTGGTGTAGCTCAGGCCGTAGCCGAACGGATACAACGGTTCGCCTCGGAAGTACATATATGTCCGGCCATGACGGATGTTGTAGTCATTAATCGGCGGCAATTGCGCGAGCGATTTTGGCCACGTTTGATTCAGGCGGCCCGCGGGCGTATAGTCCCCGAAGAGGACATCGGCGAGAGCATTGCCTTCCTCCTGGGAAGCGTGTGCCATGTGAAGAACGGCGGGCACATTTTGTTGTGTCCACGGGATGGCATAAGGGAAACTCGATACCAGCGCCACAATGGTTTTCCGATTGGCGGCATACACCTTCCGAATCAGTTCCTCCTGCGACAGCTCAATCGATTCCCGATCACGGCCTTCTCGTCCTTCGCTGGGGTCCGCACAGGGCTTGGTGGAGGTGTCGGCATTGAAGAGGGCAACGGAGAGCTTCGCGCCGCAGACTGGATGATTGCCCACAACCACTATCGCTACGTCGGAGTCTTTCGCCGCTTTCACCGCTGCCTCATTTTCATTCGTGGCGGCGTACCGCACGGCGATGGCCGCTCCAGCCTTCTGCCTGATCCCTTCCAGCGGTGTCACGGCGTAGGGATACTGGCCTCCATAGATGTCGATCAGGACTTCGTTCGCGCGCGGCCCGATGACCGCTATCGATTTGAGGCTGCTTCGGCTCAGCGGGAGCATGCCGTCAGCGTTCTTCAACAGGACAACCGATTCCCGCGCCACCGTGAGCGCGAGCTTCTTGTGTTCCGGCGTGGTCCAAGGCTCTGGTTCTCCTGCCGCGCCGATCTTGGTGTAAGGAACTCTGGCAGGCGGGTCCAACAGGCCAAGGCGAATAACAGTTCGGAACTTGCCGCGCAAGGCGTTGTCCAGATCGGTCTCAGTCAGTAAATGGGCCTGCATCGCGCTCTGCACTCTTCCGCCCAGATTGGGCACGAACGTCAGGATCTGGCCAATGCCCGCTTTAATGGCAGCGGCCAGCGCTGTTTGCTGATCCTTGAAGTATTTGTGGTTGTCCACCAGTTGTTCGACGGCGGTTGCATCCGACGAGAGAATACCATCGACACCCCATTGCTTGACCGCGATGTCGCGCAGAACGGGATTAACTGTCATGGGCACGTGATTCCAGGCATTGTAGGAGGCCATCAGGGACTTCGCCCCTCCTTGCTCAAAGGCCATCCGGAACGGCACGGAATAGTATTCCCAGAACAGCCGTTCGTCGAAGTCGGAACTTGATCCGCCGCGCGTGGTTTCGTTGCTGTTCGCCAGGAAATGCTTAACCAGGGAGGCCGTTTTCCAATACTTCGCGTCATCGCCTTGCAGTCCTCGTACGAAAGCAGCCGCCATGGTTCCGTCAAAGAAGGGATCTTCCCCGTAGCTTTCGTTGTTTCGACCCCAACGCGGATCGCGCGCCAGGTCCGCATTCGGTCCCCAGACAACCAGAACGTTATGTTTATATTTCGGGCTTTGGCTGATATAGCGGGCCTCGTCGGCCTCGACTGCCGCCACGCGGCGGATCAATTCGGGGTTCCATGTCGCGGCCATGCCGATCACTTCCGGAAACGTGGTAGTCGGGATCGTGGGGCCGCCGAAACCGCCGCTTTGCACCAAACCGTGCAGTCCCTCCGAACTGCCCGCATCCGGAATGCCGAGACGCGGCACGGCGGTTTTGGTATCCAGGCAGGCGGTTTTTTCCTCCACTGTCATTAAAGAAAGGATGTTTGTAACGCGCTGCTCCAGGGGAATATCCAGATTTTGAAAAGGATAGGGTGACTGCCAGTGTGCCCAGGGAGCAAGGGCAAAGATGGCGATGATGATCGACAGCCGTTGCGTTCTCAAATTCACAACTCCTGTTCCACCGCGAGTATGACATGTATCAACTAAACCGCTGACCAGATCCGCCGCAAATCCTGCGCGGCCCTTTCCCGGACCACTTAAACTGGAAAGAAGGTAAGCTAATTCGATGAGATACGAAAACAGTTCGCGGATTTCGGTGTGGGACCAGCTCAGCGGGACGACCGCGTTGACTGCGCAGGGCGCAGCCGTAATCAAGCAAACCTATCTTCTGTTCGGGCTCGCGGTCTTCAGCGCTCTCGCGGGCGGATACATTGGAGCCACCTCGGAAACGCTCGCCCGTTTTTTCTCGGGATGGGTGGGCTGGATCGTCGCTCTCCTGCTGCTCAATTTAGTTCCGCGCATTGCTCTCTCCGTTCGAGGCAATCCTCCGCTCGGTGTGGCCGCTCTCGTGTTTGACGGATTCCTTTCGGGTATTGCTCTTTCACCGCTGCTCTGGGCGGCGCGCCTGCTGGCACCTTCCCTGATCTTTGTGGCGCTGGGCATCACCGGATGCGTGTTTCTCGGCGTGACCCTGTATATAATGAGCGCTCGCCGTCAATTCTCCGCGCCTCGTGGTCTCATGGCGGGCCTTTTCTTCTCCCTGATCGGCGCTCTCCTGCTCAACAGCTTCCTGCAAATCGGCACCCTCGGCATTCTCATCAGCCTTGGCATCGGGGCGCTCGGCGTATTTACCCTGGTCTATTCCACGAGCGCGGTCTTGCGCTCGCCTCAGGCGGACAGTCCGATTCCCGGAGCGCTGATGCTGTTCGCCGGGGTATTCAACATCTTCGTGGCGACGCTGAACATCCTTCTCCGCCTGCTCAACGGCGGACGCCGCGACTGATTGACGCGGTGTAAACGTCCGGCATGGGACGAGGAAACGAAACGATTTGCTCCAGATGGACTGCTGACGCGGAAAGCAACAGGGAAGAACCCGATTATTTGCCAATCATCAGAATGGTAAAAGAGCCCGGCACCGCTATGCCCTGAGGACCACGGCCTCCGCCCGGCGGAGGCGGCGGCGCCGGCCCACGCTCCTGTGACATCGTAAAAAGGTGGCCCGTCTTGCTATCGAACGTTACTGTTCGGGCACCGTTCATGGTTTGTAGATTCTGTTCGACCTCGAAACTCGTCGGGCTCTTTTCCTTGACGATTGTCATCGTGCCATTACCATGCGTGCTGAAGACCTCCATGGTCGCGGGATTGAAAACCGCGCCGTCGGAGCCGCCAGCGAGGGGAAGTGTCGCAAGAATCTTGCCGTCAGCGGCGCTCAGAATCACCATCATCGGTTGCGGGGGCTGAGCCGGTGGGTTGCCCGATCGGGCGCACGCGGCGAAGAGCACCTGATTCTTCACATCTAACGCCAGTCCATTACAGCCGCCCTTGTCTACAAACGAGTAGTGCCCAATCGCCTTCATCGTTTTGACATCAACCGCCGTGACACTGCCGATTGGGTCCTGCATGACCACATAGAGCATGCCTTTACCGTCAGCCACGCCTTGCTCGGGTACGCCGCCGAGATCAATGGTGCCAAGCACGGCGCCGTCTTTGGCGTCGATCACGGTTGCATCCTTCGTGGGATGACTGAAGACGTAGACCCTTTCGTTAAAAGCATCGAAAATGATGCCGTCCGGTCGTGCGGCGCCCACATCAATGCTCTTGATCAGCGTCATCGTCTTGGTGTCGAACATAGACACTTTCGGATGATCGCTGGTAAAGCCATTGCCTGACTTGGGGTCGACTGCGGTGCCATTCCCTCCGATTCCGGCAATTTCAGAGAGAGGCTTGAGCGTGTCGAGATCGAAGATCGTCAACCGCGCCGCGACTACCGGCACTTCCGGTGTTGTTTCTGTGGCCGGAACGATGTGCGTTGCGCCGCGCGGAATATAAAGCCGGCGCGCGGCGCTATCAGCATAGATGTAATCCCAGCCGCCTTCTCCGCCGACCCTCGCCCTCGTGAGCACCTTGTATGGACCGTCTTGTTGCCCTAAACCGATGGCTACGAACATCGTGACTGCCGCCGCAAGCACTGAACGAAATTGGCGCATTCGCATCTCCAGGGTTTAGTTTAACGTGAGTTCTCTCTGAGAGGACCGGGCTTTTGCAAGTAGTCTCCTCCCGATTGGTTTTCCTGAATTTTCGAGGAGTTCTAAAGTTAATCTGGCGGAGAGGGGGGGATTCGAACCTTTACCCAGTATTGAAAGCATACAACTTATTGGTGAGCGATCTGTGAATCACAGGTTTTCCCTCTGAGGGGAACAACGGTGCTGGCCAGTTTCTCAAAACCCTGTTTCCCAAGCACTAAAATGTTTTTGTGACCATCTTGGGCCGCTGCTCTGATTCGCCGATGCGCGAACGGATTGGTTTGCCTCTTGTTTTCTTTTGTCTTCTCGGAGCAGTTTTGCTCGGTTTCGATGTCAATGGCCATTGCGCGCGGGCCAGAAGCAGTCGGTCGGCGTTCCGATGCGCCATTTTGGACTTACCCTCGTCGCTGATGGGCGCGGTCTCGATGAAGGTGCGGGCAAAACCTTGGCTGCTATGTAGCTGGCGGCCTTTGCCTTGCTGTCCAAGCGTGCTATTGAATGGGTCGTCCACGGCGAACATGATGCGATCCAGGCCCAGCACATCGAGAACCTGTCGCATCATGCGGTGACTAAACACACCACCGGGGGTAGCGTAGATGTTTCCGGTGATGTAGTCGAGAACCGGTCGTTCAAGGTGGGTAGTCTTCGTGAGCGCATCGGCTCGATCGGCGAAGGAGACGAGCATTTCTCCCCAATGGCCGAGGATGATCTGCAGTTCGGGATGACGATCGAAGGTTTCAGCGAGGATCAACCGCAACGCAGCCAATCCCGCCTCGGCGTGCCAACCCCACCCTCCTGTGGACAACATCAGGTTTGTTGCGAAATCGAAACCGCCGTAACAGGCTTCGCGGACGGCCTGGGGCGGGACGCCAGAATGGATATAAAGAGGCACCTTGAGCTCTGCGGCGGCCTCAAAGATCGGTCGAAAGCTGCTGTGATCGAGATAGTTTAGGCCGGTGCGGGGGAACAGCATCGCGCCTACAAACTTTAATTCCGTGACGCAGCGTCGCAATTCGTCCGCAGCAGCGTCGGGGTCGGGGGTTGGCAACGTGGCAAACGCGGCGAAGCGGTCGGGTCTGATCAACGAAAATAGAAACACCCGACCGCATTGACTCACGATTTTTCTTACCGGTGCGGGGCTGTTGCCT
>CAXUBB010000240.1:0-6221 GCA_964249105.1 uncultured Bryobacteraceae bacterium
CTTCCTACGCGGAGCAATTTAATTTCGCTGTTGAACAACAGGTTGCGCCCTGGCAAATGTTGATCAGAACCGCTGTTATCGGCAATCTGGGCCGCCATCTCTATAACACCTGGAATGCAAATCAGGCGGTTCCCGGCGCAACGTCCCTCAATTCACGGCGTCCCTACTTTCCCGTGAATCCCAACCTCAGCGATGTCAGCTATTTCGTCACGAACGGCCTGAGCGAGTACTACGGCCTGCAAGTCACAGTCGATAAGCGCTTCCGCAACGGCGTTAGCGCCCTGTTGGGATACACCTGGTCCCATGCCATTGACGATGTGCCGCTGGAGTTTGGCGGCGGCGCGGCGGGACCGCAACCGCAAGACCCCAGAAATCTAGCCGCCGAGCGCGGCAACTCCATTATCGACATGCGTCACCGCCTCACTCTCAGTTTTCTGTGGGCCTTGCCTTTCGGAAAGGGCATGGCCTTCATGAGTCATGGCGGCATCGCCGATTGGGTGCTCGGCAACTGGCAAATCAATGGAATTCTGACGGCCCAAACCGGATTGCCCTTTACGCCCGTGCTGCAAACCTCGACGACTAATAGCGGCACCGGAAGCCGCCCCAACGCAGTCCGGCCCGCCTCTTATCCCGGCACGTTGCAAAACTGGTTTGATGCCAGCGCATTTTCCACGCCCGCGCCCTATACTTACGGCAACGCGGGCCGCGACATACTCTTTGGACCGGGCCGCACGAACCTGGACTTGTCCTTGTTCAAATACTTCATCATCCGCGAGCAAATGCGCTTTGAACTGCGCGCCGAAGCCTTCAACATTCTCAACCACCCGCAATTCGGCCTGCCCAATCCGAACATCGGCAATGCGCAAGCCGGACAGATCACCTCCACCGTCGGCAACCCGCGTCAATTGCAAATGGGCCTGCGTTTTCAGTTCTGAAATTCTGTTCAGCGCGTATCGGCGCAGTGAAATGAAAAACTGTCTATCACGCGCTGAAACACTCGTTGGAAGCGTTCAGCTTCCCTCGCTCGGCACACCAGTTCCAGCCGGTATAACTGATCGCCCCTGCTCGCGAAAATGACCTCTTCCACCCACGAGGCCCGCTCTAGTGGATCAAAGTACTGGTCCTTTATAAAGAGCGCCGGGCTACCCGCAATCGTCATCGGGCGCGTCTCCATCACCTGCATTCCTTGGGCGCGCTGGAACTTCACCACGCTCTCCAAATGGAACTGCAAGTTGTCCGCCAGATCGAGCGAAGCGGCGCGACCAGCCTGCTCTTGCACGCTTACATCAATTCCGCCGGACGGATTCGCGGAAAATTTCGTCACGCCCGTCCTGACAAACAGTCCCGCGCCGTCATACGCGCGATTCCTCATCCACCGCGCCGGATAACTTACGCAGTAACCCTCATGCGCATTGCGATACTGCTTCCAGGACCGATCCTGTTTCGGAACTTTCGCGGCGCCTCCCGCCGGCAATCCACAAGGTAAAAATACACTGATGCAAACTATGGCTTTCCACCAACCGCGCCAATTGAACATGTCAGATCGTGCCCGGTATTCTATCGAAGTTCCGTGCCGCTCCGAAAGACCGCTTGGTTTTGTTTCCTTGAGAGAGGTACTATGGATAAGAGGGTCTGGCGGGGCGATTACCACCAAACCCTCGGTAGTTTATTTCCGATTAAAACGGATATAAACTATCAGTGACCCGATTAAAGCTAGAGTCAGCTTTATCCTGATAGTCATGAAGACCACCTCCTAGCCGGAACGTGGTTATAAGAGCCCGGTCTAACGCACCGGGCTCTTCCATTCCGACCAGACTCAACAGCCGGAACGTCCGCTTCGCTTCTTACAACCGCCGACTAGAATCTTCAGTGTAACGGAGCGACGGTAAAGGCTACTGACCCGCCTGTTTCTTGTGCGCCAACCGGCTGCAAGCGTCGCCCGCGCCCATGATCTTCAACGCGTCGCCGCCGGACTCTACATACTCAATCTTTCCTTCTTTATTAATCACAAACGTGACCCGGTTCGCGATTCCATATTTAGGCAGATACACGCCGTACTCCTGAGAAACTTTACGATCCAGGAAATCGCTCAACAACGGGAAGGAAAGATTCAACTGCTGACTGAACGCCTTTTGCGAAGGCGTATTGTCCGTGCTGATTCCAAAAACATGCGCGCCGGACTCTTGGAACTTTTGCATACCAGACTGGTACGCTTGCATCTCCTTCGTTCAACCACCGGTAAACGCCGCCGGAAAAAACGCCAGCACCACCGTGCTCTTGCCGATGTAGTCCGCCAGATGAACCGTTCCGCCATTAGTGGACGGCAACGTAAAATCCGGAGCTTTCTCTCCTACCTTGAGAGCATCCGTCGCGGGGGCCTGCGCCAGCAAAGCCCCGCCAAAGACCGCAACAACACACAACTGTCTAAGAAATCGCATAAGCTTCTCCGTCCCAAACAATAGCACTTCATCGCTGCACCGTGCCGCCAAGCGAACCTGAGATTATTTGGATAGCTTCGCTTCTGTTTTACTGATGAGCCAACCCGCTATCCTACTTTTCGCGCTTCTCTGTGCTTTGACCGCCCATGCTCAGAATTCTGACACGGCGCCCCGTAAGATGGCTGGAATGGACAAACCCGTCTGCTCGCCGGGAGCGATCTGCTTTTCGGGCGAAGTCTCCGAAGGTGAAGAGTTTCGCAAGGCACTGAATAATAAATTGGAGTTTGTGCTTCAACGAGGCTGGACCATCGCCGTCGTTCCGAAGACACCCGAGGACAATTGCCAGGAATTTGCCTCTGTAGTCAATGCTCCTTACCGTGCCCACAGAGACCTTTATATTGACATGAGCTACGGATGGACGGCGGAGCAGGAAACGTCAGCATCGCCACGCCAGTTTAACTTCGTCACGAACTGCGCCGATTATCAGACCGAGTCCGAGCGGCTCGAAATCGTGCTGTGGGGTAACAACGTAACGCAAGGGAAATATGACGAAGCGATGGCAAAACTCGGGACTTCGCCATTGGGAACAGGCCGTCTCTGGATCACCGGTTCAAAGATCACTCACTCGGGCGACACACCCAATAACAAGCTCGGCAAGATTACCTGGATGAAATTTTCTGTTGAAATCAAGCTGTCGCAGCAGTAAGCGAGCTACTAACCGGCGGAGCGCTCCTGAAAAGCCTTACGCGCCTGCATAATCGCCTCTCGATGCTGCTCGGCCCAGATCCAAACGCCGCAGAAAGCTGCTCCCAGGCTTTGGCCGAGATCGGTCAACTCGTACTCGACTCGGGGCGGAACGACGGGAAATACTGTGCGTACAACAAGTCCGTCCGCTTCCATCTGGCGAAGGGTCTGGGTCAGCATCTTCTGGCTTACGCCTCCGATCAGCTCTCCCAGACGTGTGAAGCGTAGCTTGCCGTGTTCCGCCAATGTCTCCAGGACAAGCATGGTCCACTTGTCAGCAATCCGTCCGATGATCTCTCGCACGAGCGCATCCAGCTCGGGATCAGTCTGTTCGGAGGGAGCCGGGCACAATGCTCCGTTGTGAGACGACGCTTTATAGTTCTCGGCTGCGCTGGCCATGATGTCACTCTCCTTTTGGTAACTATAGAACTCTTAAGTGCCTACTTCCTATTAGTTCGTAACTATCTTACGATCAAACAGAAGAGAAGATCATGCAAATTAACGACAACACAATCCTGATTACCGGCGGAGGGTCCGGTATTGGCCGCGCTCTGGCGGAAGCTTTTCATGCGGAGGGGAACAAAGTCATAATCGCGGGCCGCCGTCAAAATCTGCTCGACGAGACCACGGCGGCAAATCCTGGGATGAAGGCTGCTGTCCTCAATATCGAGAACAGCGAGACAATCCGGAGCTTCGCCGAACAGATCAAGAGCGACTATCCGTCTTTGAACGTCATCATTCATAACGCTGGCATTGCGAGGCCAGAGGCTCTGCAAAATAGCTCGGTGGCCGATGCGGAAGCCATGGTGACAACGAATCTGCTGGGGCCGATCCGGCTAACGGCAGCGCTGCTGCCGACCCTGGTGAGACAACCCCAGGCTGCGATCATGACCGTTTCATCCGGACTGGCCTTTGTGCCGTTGGCGATGACGCCCACCTACTGCGCCACGAAAGCAGCCATCCACTCCTATACGCAATCGCTGCGCTACCAGCTCCGGGACACCTCCGTGCAGGTCCTCGAACTCATACCGCCTTATGTGCAAACGGAACTGATGGGACCAGGGCAGGCCGGCGATCCTAACGCCATGCCGCTGAAGGACTTCATTGCCGAGGTCATGAGCATTCTCAAGACCTCGCCCGAAGCGACCGAGATCTGCGTCGAGCGGGTGAAGCCGTTGCGCTTTGCCGAGGCAAACGGGGGATACAGCGCCTTCTTTCAACAATTCAACAACGCCATGGCCGCAGCCAGGGCGCAATAGCCAAACGCTATGACGGTTCTCGCGGAGCCGCGAACGAGTCTCAGTTTCGCTTCGTCAGGGTAACGTCCGCGATCACGGGAGCATCGCCGCGCAGCACCTTCACCTGGACCCGGTCTCCCGGTTTATGCTGGCGCAAAGCATAGGTGAAATCATACAGATTGTCGATGGGCTTGCCGTCAAATTTCACCAGAACGTCACCGGGTCGGAGGCCCGCCTTCGCCGCCGGTGATCCCTCGCGCACATCCGAAAATTTCACCCCATGCGCAGGACCGCCGAAATCAGGCACGCTGCCGAAATAAGGCCCATAGCCGCCGCCTGACGTACCCATGTTGCCCGAGTGCGGATTCGGGGCTACCTTCACGAATTGAGGCCGTTCGGGAGCATCCGCCAGATCTTGCGCAATGTCAGACACCTCGCGCAAGATCCGGACCGCATCCGGCGCGTCGATTTTATCCCACGTGTCGCTCGGCTTGTGATAGTCGCTATGCAGGCCCGAGAAGAAGAACAGAGTCGGCACCTGCTTCACGGTAAACGAAGTGTGATCGCTCGCCCCATACCCGCCGGCCTCCGATTGATCGGTTTGCAAGCCGGTCTGCTGGGCGGCCCGCGCCACCAGAGCCGGGAAGGTCAATCCGGTCCCAACCCCTCCGACATATAGTTTGTTGTCCCGCAACCGCCCGATCATATCCATATTGAGCATGGCGACGGCCTCCGAAAGCGGTTTCAGGGGATGGGCAGCGTAATAAGCCGAGCCCAGCAATCCCTCCTCCTCGCCCGCGAAGCACAGGAGCAAAAGACCTCGGCGATGCGCCCCGCCCGCGCTGAGGGAACGAGCCAGTTCGATCACGCCCGCCGTGCCCGAGGCGTTATCGTCGGCTCCCGGGTGAATCTGCCCGATCTGCGACGGAGCCAGCGAATCCTGCTGACCGGTTCCGAGATGGTCGTAGTGCGCTCCCAGGATGACGTACTCGCCAGTCTGCCCAGGCCAATATCCGAGGACATTGCGGGTAGTCCGCTTCTCTTGTTTCAAATCAACGGCCACAGCCGCCGTGATCGCCGGATCCAGACGAAAGGAATCCGGTTTCCCCTCGCGATCAATCTCGCTGACCACTTGTTGCAAACTTTTACCGGAGCGAGCCAGCCACTCTTCGGCGACGCGGGTCGAGATTTGGTCCACGAGAATGCCGTAATTTTCCGTTGCCGTCAACGGCGCAAACGTCTGTAACTTATCCTGATCGCCGGGATGATTCGGACGGTCATTAACAATCAGCACGGCTTTCGCCCCGTGCAGCTTGGCATTCGCCGCCTTGCTCGAAAACAAGGCATGCTCGGTCAGATCTTTGCCCGCGAACACGCTTTTGGCGTCATTCTCCTGAGGCTCATGGCGAAGAATCAGGACAATTTTGTCGCGCGCCTCCACGCCGGCGTAGTCGTCATAGTGGTACTCGGGCGCGGTAATACCGTAACCCGCGAAAACGACGGCACCTTTTGCTTGCCCGTTCGCGCTGAGATTCAGCGGCACGAACTCGCCGCCTTGCTTTAGCGTTCTCGTTTTACCGGCATCCTCGAAAGCCAGCGTGTCGCCATCGCTCAAGCCCGTTCTCGCCGTAACGTCGAAGTCCTGAAAGTAACTGCCGCCCAGGGGCTTGAGTTGAGCGCGGGCAAACTGCGCCGTGATGTATTCGGCGGCCTGATTCAGTTCCGGAGTACCGGTGAGCCGTCCTTTCAACTCGGGCGACGCCAGATACTTAACGTGCGCCAGATAGCTTTCCGGAGTGAT
>CAXUBB010000240.1:6321-8494 GCA_964249105.1 uncultured Bryobacteraceae bacterium
TCAACTCGGGCGACGCCAGATACTTAACGTGCGCCAGATAGCTTTCCGGAGTGATGTCCCCCGCCGTGGAAGCCAGCAACGGTAGCAACAGAATTAGCAGACCAGCGCATAACAATTTCATCCGTTTAGTGCCCTCCACGTTAACCAAGATACAGCCTGAGTTTCAGGGCACCATTGTGCAGATTTAAGAAGTAGGGAAGTTTTTGCCCCGCAAATCATTAAACTGCGAGACTGATCTTGTATGGGAGCGCCCAAAAAGCAGTACGCCCTCTCGGAACTCCAAGACACTTTAGTTGACTGGTTAAACCAAGTAAGCCAAGGAGAGGAGATTGTGGTCACGAACAACAATTTTCCCATTGCTAAGATCGTGCCGCTCCCGCCGACCGCACCCAGAAAACGGGCACTGGGCGACGTGCAGGATATTTGGCTCTCCCCTGATTTTCACCAGATTCCCGAGGAGTTCAAAGAGTATCTCTAATATACTTGCTGGCTTCCGCTGTGTTCTTGGGCTGAGGCAGAGAGGGTTCCAAAGAAATTAGAGGTAAAACTCGGGAGTTGATTCAATCAGGAGCTGTTTGCTACCTTTCCAGTGCTTCCATTTGGGAAATGGTTATTAAAGCCAGCAAGGGCCTTTTGGTTCTACCTATACCTTTGGAAGAACTGATTCCAACAAATGATGTCTCAATTTGATTTCAGACTGCTGCCGCTGGATCTGCCGAGCCTTTTCCGCGTCCAGCACCTCCCTTTCCATCACAAAAGCCCATTCGACCGCCTGCTCATCGCGCAAGCCATCGAACACAACCTGCAACTTGTGTCGAGCGATGAAGTATTCGATCAGTACAGAGTTGCCCGGAGTTGGGATTAACTTGAGACGCGATAAAATCACCAGCCCAACACTCATAATTGTCGAGCGTGCCTAATAGCCGAGAAAGTTTGTAAGGCAATCTGTTCTGATCATACGTTCACAGACCAGTAAAGTTTGGATGGGTGCTGCAGCACGAAAATTAATCTACCCAAGTAGGATCGCAAGGTCCACATCAACCCTAATTCAGACACTATCCCCTACACCGTACACAACTCCACCGCCTGCCGCAACGATGTCATTGGATCTTTCGTCGGCACGAACTCATGCGCAATGAAGCCCTGAAAATTCAAATCCGCAATCGCCTTCGCTACTGTGCGCCATTGCAGTTCCTGGGTGTCGTCTAACTCATGCCGTCCCGGCACGCCGCCCGTATGAAAGTGCCCGATGTACTGAATGTTGTCACGGACCGTGCGGATAATGTCGCCCTCCATGATCTGCATGTGATAGATGTCGTACAGCAGTTTGACCTTCGGCGAGTCCACGCCCTTCATCACATCCACGCCCCAAGCGGTGTGGTCACATTGGTAGTCCTTGTGGTTGACCTTGCTGTTTAACAGCTCCATGCAGATCAACACCCCGCTATCCTCGGCCATTTTCTTGACGCGCTTGAGACCGATGATGCAGTTCTCCTTGCCCTCCTCGTCGGACAGTCCGCGCCGGTTGCCGGAAAACGTAATCACGTTGGGCAACTTTGCCGCTGCCGCGCGCTCGATCCCTGTTTGCATCTCCTTAACAAGCCGGTCATGGTTCTCCTTGCGATTCCATCCGTCCGGAATCGTGCCCGCGCTATAAACCATGGAAGAAACCAGGCCGTACTTCTGCACTGTCGGCCAATCCTTCGGATCGACTAGATCAATCCCGCTGAGGCCCATCTCCGCGCCTTGGCGGCACAGATCGTCAAGGCTCATATCCTTGTAGCACCAGCGCGCGGCGGATTGCTTCAGCCTGCCTTTCGGCGGTACCGGAGCGCTATTTATCCCGGCTGCGGTCATCGAGGCGGCAGCCACCTTTAAAGCGGATCGTCGTGTCATGGAAAATCCTAACTGATCGTATTCAGCCTACTACGCCCATATTCTCAGGGGCGATGTGAAACACTAATTTGTAGTTAGTTTCCATGACACGAATCTGTTTGCTGAACATTTTTCTCCTGGCGACAACAGCGGCGTATTCAGGCGCGCAAACACACCAAAGCCTGGATGAACCTGCCAAGGACGCCAATAAGCCGCAACTGCCGAACACGCCCGGCAAGGAAACCGTGCAACAACTGTGCGGTAATTGTCACAGCGCCAATATCGTTCTGGGGCGGGG
>CAXUBB010000241.1:0-5561 GCA_964249105.1 uncultured Bryobacteraceae bacterium
CTTGAAACCGCTGAAAAAGTTGATAACTGGAGTTGGCGTGGCTTCCATGAGAATGGGCGAGATGTGATCCCGTATTGACTCAGTGCAATTTTGCGCGAATAATCTCAAAAACTTTGATGGTGAGAGTCGATCCTTTACAAGCCGAGAACTGGGTGTGGGCAAAGCTTCATATCGTGTGTTTTAGGATGTAAATGTACCGTGGTAAACAATTCCATGACGCGCCGCAGCCTTCTCGATTTTGCCGTTCGCGTGGCCGCCACGCCAGTCGGCATGGAATTTTTTGCGGCTTGGAAGATGGCTGCTCAGGAACACGATCACGCCAGCGCCCCGCCCGAGCCTCCGATCCTGCGCGATTATCAGCCGCGCTTCTTTGCGCCGGAAGACTTCGCCGCCTTGCAATCTTTTACTGAAATCCTGATTCCCACGGATGACACGCCCGGCGCGCGCGAAGCGCATTGCGCTCACTACATTGATTTCCTGCTGAACGCGATGACGGATCATGCGCCGGAAACTCAAAAGCAGTGGCGTAATGCCATGGCCGCCTTGAAAACGGCGGGTTTTCATGCTGCTGATGAAAGGGGCCGCGAAGCGATCATGGAAGCCATATCGAAGCCGGAGCGCGACAAATCCGCGCAGCACCCGGCCTACTTTGCTTACCGCTTAATCAAGCGGGAAAACACATTTGCGTTCTATACAGCGCGGGAAGGCATGATTGAGACATTGAACTATAAAGGCAACTCTTACAATCAACGTTTTCCCGCCTGCAACCATCCTGAGCACCATATCGTTTAATTTGAGAGTTTCATGGCGATAACTTACGACGCGGTTGTAGTGGGATCGGGAGCCTGTGGTGGATGGGCCGCCATGACTCTTGCCAAAGCGGGAATGAAAGTGCTGATGCTGGAGGCAGGAAGCCCCGTCAATCCCGCCAAAGATTTCCACCACACCTTTCTGTATCAACTGAAGTTCCGGGGCAGCGGCGAACCGGGCTTACTGCGACGTTATAGCGGCAGCGAACGCAACTACCGCATCATGATCGACAACGAAGAGAACCCCTACACAACGTCGCCCGAGACGGTCTACCGCTGGGGCAGATCACGTTGCTTGGGCGGACGCAGCCTGCACTGGGCGCGCGCCAGCGACCGCATGGCCGATTACGAATTTAAGGCCGCTTCCCGCGACGGCTACGGCGTCGATTGGCCTCTGAGTTACGCCGACCTGAAACCCTACTATGACCGCGTGGAGAGCTTCATCGGCGTGAGCGCGGCCCATGAAGGCTTACCGCAATTTCCTGACGGCGTTTTCCTGCCCGTCATGCCGCTCAACTGCGCTGAAACGATCTTTACAGCCGCCTGCAAAAATCTCGGCTGGCCGTCTACACACCGGCGTCTGGCGCAGCTCACTCAAATGCACAACAACCGCCCGCCGTGCCACTATTGCGGCAATTGCGTCAACGGGTGCGATGTGGGCGCTATGTTCAGCACTGTTTCCACCACGCTTCCGCCCGCGCTCAAAACCGGCAATCTCGAAGTCAGAACCGACAGCGTAGCGGCGCGGGTGCGCATGAATAAAGAAAACCGCGCCAGTGGCGTCACTTACATCGAGCGGTACACCATGAAGCCGGTGGATGTGGATGCCAAGCACGTTATACTCGCGGCCTCTACTCTGGAGAACACGCGCCTGCTGTTGCTTTCCGCGAAAGACGGTCTCGCCAACTCCAGCGGCACTCTCGGGCAGTACATGGCGGATCAGGTTGGCGGCGGAGGCGTTTTCGGTTTTCTTCCGAAACTGAAAGGCGGACCCAGCCGATTGGACGATGGGAAATCCGCTGGAATCACGATTCCCAACATGGTCAACTTCGACGCCAAGACCGCACGCAAAGATTTTATCCGCGGCTACGTCATGAACGCCACGGGCGGACAAAGCGAGTATCCCATGTTCGCGGCCAGCCTGCCCGGCTACGGCTCCGCATGGAAAAAAGAAGTGAAGAGTCGTTACGTGGCGCAGGCGCGGGTTTGGATCGCCGGGGGCGAAATGCTGGCGCGCAAAGAAAATTTTGTCGAGCTTGATCCCGAGGTGAAGGACCACTGGGGCATTCCGGTCCTGAAAATTCATTTCACCCATTGCGACAACGACCGTAAGATTTTAGCCCACTTCCAAGAAACCGCCGAAGAACTCTTCAAGCGCGCTGGGGGAGAAGTCATGGCGGGAACAGGTCGCAGCGCTCCAGCCGGGTTTCCGGGCGCGCCCGGCTCGCCCGATTCCGCTCCGAACCGAGCCGTTGCTGATTCCGACACCAGTCGGGGCACGGCGCGCGAAGGAAATCCGCGCGGCGGAGTGAATCGTAAAACAGATGCTCTGGGCGGTTCCATCCATGAAGTAGGCACAGCCCGGATGAGCGCCAGCCCTAAAGACGGCGTGCTGAATTCGTTCTGCCAGACGCACGATATTCCCAATCTCTACGTGTTCGGCGGCAATGCCTTCCCCACCACAGGCGACAAGCATCCAACGCTGACGATGATGGCCCTGACCGCGCGCGGTTGTGATCATCTCTTGGAAGAAGCCAAAACATGACCGTTCGAGTATGTTTGTTCGCTATTTTGATTTTCCTGCCAGGGATGGCGCAGGAGAGCGCGCCCAAGCGGACAGCCACCACGGAAGGGCAACGCGCCGCGCAGAAAAAATTCGGGCCGCAAGGCACGCGTGACTTCCTCGGCCTGGGAGCGCCGCCCGACGCGGAGGCAGCGAAACGCGGCGAAAAACTCTATGCCTCTAACTGTTCTTTCTGCCACGGAGCCAAGGCAAGCGGAGGAGATACCGGCCCCGATCTGGTGCGCTCCGCGCTCGTTTTGCATGATGAAAAGGGCGAGATCATCAGTCCCGTCATTCATAACGGAAGAGTGAATAAAGGGATGCCGTCATTCACGTCATTAACGGACTCTGAACTCTACGATCTGGCTGAGTTTCTTCACCAACGCGTTGAACTCGCGGCCAATCGGGGCACGTATAAAGTGCTGGATACCATAACCGGCGACGCCAAGGCCGGTGAAGCCTACTTTCGCGGCCCCGGTAAGTGCGCGTCGTGCCACTCCGTCACTGGCGACCTCGCGCACATCGGTTCCAAATTCAGCCCCCCGGATCTGCAACAAACCTTTTTGTACCCTGGCCGGGATGCGGGCCCTCCTAATGTCAAGGTGGTTTTGCCGTCCGGAGAATCAATGAGCGGCACTCTCAAGCGTCTCGATGACTTCAGCGTGACTTTCTATGACGCCGGGAGCGAGTATCACGCGATAGCGCTCGGCCCGAACGTCAAAGTAGAAGTGGAAGACCGGCTAGCCGCGCATCGCCAGTTGCTCAATCAGTACACCGATGCGGATATGCATAACTTGACCGCTTATTTGGCGACTTTAAAATGAGAAGCTTCTTTCTTGTAATTGTCCTGCTGATTCCCGCGCTATCGCCTGCTCAACTGCTCGACCCTCATAAGCTGCTCGAATCCCCCACGAACACCTGGCCTACTTACAACGGCGATTACTCGGGCAGACGCTACAGCACGCTTACGCAGCTCAACTCTTCCAACATCGATTCCCTGGCAATTGCCTGGATGTACCGCATCGCGAACGTCTCCGCGCTGCGCGGCGTAGGCGCTCCTGACATTAAATCGACTCCGCTCATGGTAAAGGGGGTTCTCTACTTCACCATTCCCGACCATGTTTACGCCGTCGATGCACGCACGGGTCAGGAGCTATGGCGCTACGACTGGCAGGATCAAGGCGGCCACCTGGTCGGCAATCGCGGTGTGGGCATGTATGGCGACTGGCTCTACTTCATGGGTCCCGACGGCTGGTTTATCTCGCTCCAGGCAAAGACCGGGAAGGAGCGCTGGAGGAAAAAGATAGCTGACGAGAAACTGCAATACTTCACGACGACCGCTCCCATGGTCGTGGGCAATCACATCATCGTGGGTGTCGGCGGCGATGCTATGGATGTTCCCGGTTTCCTCGAATCACGCGATCCTGAAACCGGAGACCTGCAATGGCGATGGAACTCCGAACCGCGTGCGGGAGAGTTCGGCGCGGAAACATGGCCAAACGCGGCCGCCATGGAACACGGCGGCGGGATGACGTGGCTGCCGGGCACTTATGACCCCCAATTGAATCTGATTTTTTGGGGCACCGGCAACCCGAACCCCGTATACGCAGGGCAGGGAAGGAAAGGAAGCAACCTATGGACCTGCTCCATTGTGGCTCTCCATGCCGATACGGGCAAACTGGTCTGGTATTTCCAGGCATCCCCGCATGACACGCATGATTGGGATAACGTCGAAACCCCCGTCCTGTTTGACTCGGAAATCGATGGGAAGCCGCGCAAACTGTTGGCCCAGGCCGCCCGTAACGGCTTCTTCTTCGTTCTCGACCGAACAAATGGAAAGAACATCGTATCGAAGCCGTTTGTCCCGCTCAACTGGGCCAAGGGCACGGACGAAAAAGGCCAACCGATTCCTGATCCGCGAAAAGAACCCACCCCGGACGGCTCGCTTTTGACCATTCCGGGCGGAGGCGGAACCAACTGGCTGCCTCCCAGCTTCGATCCGGACACACAACTCTGCTATGTGAACGCCACGAAGGGTTACAGCTTGACCTATCTGACCGATACGGATGAGCGGCCTGAAGGCTACGGCGGCTCCGGTCGCAGCCTGTGGTCGCAACATGTATTAGAAGCGCTAAACTGGAAAACCGGTGAAGTCGCTTGGAGTCACCCTTATTCAAATTTCGGCTCTGGCGGAGGAGGGCTGGGCGGACCCGGCATTTTGACCACCGCCGGAAAACTGCTGTTTACGGGTGATTACGCCGGAAATCTAATTGCATACGACCCAGCAAACGGAAACATCCTCTGGCATTTTGCTATGTCCCATTCGCTGGGGAACGGGCCGGAGACTTATACGCTGGACGGCAAACAATATCTCATCGTGGGTGCGGGCGATACTCTGTACGCGTTTGCGCTTGTACATCCGCGCTGACGACCTCAGCAGAACGCCTACGCAGGCATTTATCTTACTTGAGGAAAACCCAAATCGACAGAGCTAGTGGCGGGATCGGGCCATCGGCTCGTGACAATTTTGGCGCGTGTGTAGAACTGCACACCCTCGGGACCGTACATATGCAGGTCGCCAAAAAGGGAACTCTTCCAACCGCCAAAACTGTAGTACGCCATGGGAACCGGAATAGGCACATTGATGCCGACCATGCCGGCTTCCGCGTCAAATTGAAACTGGCGGGCCGCGCCGCCGTCACGCGTGAAGATTGCCGTCCCATTCCCGAATGGGCTTTCGTTGATCAGCTTGACAGCTTCTTCGTAGGTTTCGGTTCGCACGACACTCAGTACGGGGCCGAAGATCTCATCGTCGTAGCAGCGCATACCGGGCTTCACGTGGTCGAGCAACGATGCGCCGAGAAAGAATCCTGATTTTTCCCGCAGTGAACCGGAGCGTCCATCAACAGCCACGGTTGCTCCCTCTTTCGTAGCGTGGGCGAGGTACGAAGCAACACGGTCGCGATGTT
>CAXUBB010000241.1:5571-8454 GCA_964249105.1 uncultured Bryobacteraceae bacterium
GGGACCGATCTTTATTTTTGCCATGCGTTCGCGAATGGCATCAATGAGCGGGTCGGCGATTTTGCCCACGGCCACCACAACGGAGATCGCCATGCATCGCTCGCCAGCGGAACCGTAGCCCGCCGAGACCGCCGCATCAGCCGCCATCCCCAGATCGGCATCCGGCAGCACGAGCATATGATTCTTCGCGCCGCCGAGCGCCTGGACGCGTTTGCCGTGGCGCGTGCCTGTTTCGTAGATGGCGCGCGCCACCGGCGTGGAGCCGACAAAGCTGATTGCTTTCACGTCGGGGTGCTCCAGCAATCGTTCCACAACGACTCGATCACCTTGCAGAACATTGAAAATGCCGTCCGGCAATCCAGCTTTTTGCAGCAACTCGGCCAAGTACAGGCTCACCGATGGATCTTTTTCGGAAGGTTTTAAGATAAACGTGTTGCCGCAAGCAATCGCATTGGCAAACATCCACATCGGAACCATGGCGGGAAAGTTAAAGGGCGTAATGCCCGCAACCACGCCAAGGGGCTGGCGGATCTGATAAACATCAATGCCGCGGCTGGCCTGCTCGGAAAACCCGCCTTTCAAAAGTTGCGGAATGCCGCAGGCGAACTCGATATTTTCCAGCCCTCGCGCGACTTCTCCCATGGCATCGGGAAGAGTCTTGCCGTGTTCCGAGGTGATCAACTCGGCAATCACGCGGCGATTCGCATCAACCAGTTCGCGCAGCCGGAACATAATTTCGGCGCGCCGGGAAAGTGGGGTCGAGCGCCAGGCCGGGAACGCCGCCTTGGCAACCGCCACCGCGCCATCCACTTCCGCTGCGTCGGCAAATGAGACGGACGCCTGCTCATTGCCGGTAGCCGGGTCCCAGACCACGCCTGAACGGCCCGACGTGGACCGAACAGACTGTCCGCCGATAAAGTGAGTGATGGTCCTGAGACTGGCGGGCGCTTCAATGGCTGGCATGGGTTAACTCCTGGAAGTTCTCGGTGCCCGTGGGCAGTTCCGCGTCAACGAGCCGCAATCCTGCTTCGATGATGTCCAAACCTCGGCTGAGTTCGATGCGTGAAATAATCAGCGGCGGACACACCCACAGCATATTGAAGCGAGTGAACGCGTACAAATGTTTAGACTTCAGGTAAGCAGCCAGTTTGCTCATTTCCGAACTCGTTCCGTTGAACGGTGCCAGCGGCTCTTTTGTTTCTTTATCACGGACTAATTCTAAAACGCTGAACAGCCCTTTATAGCGAACATCGCCTACACAGGCGAATCGTTCTTTTATATTTTCTAAACGTTCGGCCAGGTAAAGACCCTGCTCTTCGACATTTTCGAAAACATGCTCTTCTTCGTAGATCGAAAGATTGGCGACGGCGGCGGCGCACGATACGGGATGGCCGCTGTAGGTCAGTCCGCCCCAAAGCATGTGCGTTTCAAAATAATCGGCGATTTCCTGCGAGACAACCACAGCGCCGAGCGGCATATAGCCGCTGGTCAGTCCTTTGGCGCAGCTCACGATATCCGGTTTGATGCCGTAATGCTGGGTTGCCAGCCACTTGCCCGTGCGTCCGAAGCCGCTCATCACTTCGTCATCGATCAGCAGAATGCCGTATTTATCGCATAAAGCGCGCAGCTTGGGATAGTAATCGTCGGGCGGAACGAGCAAGCCGTTTGAGCCCGTGATTCCCTCAACGAGGACCGCCGCGATCGATTGCGGCCCTTCCATTTGTATAATCTCCTCGATGTGGCTGACACACTCGCGGCGGCAGCTATCGGGAGTTTTACCGAATGGGCAGCGATAGCAGTACGGGTCGAACACGCGCACAATACCGGGAATGCCCGGCTCGACAGGCCAGCGCCGTGGATCGCCGGAGGCGGTCATCACGCCCATGGTCGCGCCGTGGTATGAACGGTAGCGAGTAATGATTTTGTCGCGGCCCGTGAACAGGCGCGCTATTTTGATGGCGTTCTCGTTCGCTTCGGCTCCCCCCAAAGTAAAGAACGCCTTGGCGAGCCCGGTCGATTCCGCCAGTTTCTTCCCAAGCGCGCCCCGTGGTTCAGTAGCAAAACCAGGACCCGCGAAGCATAGCTCGTCCACTTGCTTTTTAATGGCTGCCAGCATCTTCGGATGCTGATGGCCGATGTTCAGGTTAATCAACTGAGAACTGAAATCCAGCCAGCGGTTGCCGTCGCCGTCCCAAAACCACACGCCCTCGCCTCGCGTCATGTGAATGGGATTGGCAGCGCCCTGGACCGACCAGGAAAACATCGTATAATCCCGGTTTTCCTGAACGACCTCTTGCGATGTTCGTTCCATAATCCTTAATTTTCTCCCTTCTGGATGAAGGCCATTGCTTTAGAAGCAAGCTTATCGAACGCGACGACGGCCATTTCGAGATGCTCCTCCCTGGTGTCCTCGATCTTGTTATGGCTGATGCCGTTCAATGATTGGACAAACATCATCACGGCGGGAATGCCGGCCCGCGCCACTTCCGCCGCATCGTGAAGCGGTCCGGAGGGTAAGCGGAGCGATTCTCCCGTCGTTTCGCGGACGGCTTCTTCGCAAAGCCGAATTAGCTCCGGGTGGAACGGCACCGGCTCAATGTTCCAGATACGCGACCACTTGACAGAGCATTCCTCCTCGTCGGCAAAGCGCTCGCTTGCTTCCCGCGCTTCGCCATACATGGCCGCCAGCACCTTCGGGTCGAGATCGCGTTGGTCAAGCGTCATTTCACACCGGCCCACCACCGCCGTCACGATGCCCGGAAACGTTTTGACGCTGCCCACCGTACACACAGCGTCGGGATGTTGCCTGGCGATGGAGCGAATTTCCAGCGCCAATTTCGCCGCTGCCGCCAGAGCGTCACGGCGCGCATTCATGGGCGTGGA
>CAXUBB010000242.1:0-8389 GCA_964249105.1 uncultured Bryobacteraceae bacterium
CATTTGCGTGAAAGCTGATTGCTCAGAATACTTATATTCACTTTTTTGGTGATAGAGGAAGGAGCCAGGAAAATAATTCCCGGAGCGGAATAACCATTCACCGCGCCCGCTTCCGTTTCTACCATCGTGAGGTTGGCTTGCGGGGCAAGACCATACTCGGAGGTCAAAAACGTCATGATCTTGCCCGTTTCGTCGCCATAAGTTTGCGCGCTGGCGGCTTCCGTACCCCGGAAGTAAACGCCCGTGTTGATCCCCTGGGAGGAAACCCGAACTCCATCACCCTTGACCAAGGCGATACTGCCGGGGAAACTGGCTTTCTCATAGTGAAGCGAGTAAAGGGTTTGTCCACTGCCGGCAGCATCCGTCTTGGAATCTCCGCTGCCCAGGACACGATACTCAGACGGGGTCGTGATATGCAAATCCGCCGCAAAGCGGTTCACGGTATACCCGCTCACCGGGAACCAGCGCGCCGGATACAGGAGGTATCCGTAATCAGGATGAAGAGCGGCAAACTTGATTCCGTTCACCGGAGAATCTTCATCGCCTGTCAGCTTGCCGCTATAGGTCAGAGCAATTTCCGCAGGTTGCCCTTTGGCCAAGCCATTCGCAAAGGCAACCTTGACAGTAAAGTCCTGCGCGTTGCGGGCTGTCGCTAGATTCTGCCCAGTTCCGTTAACTGCTTTCGATACGGTAAAAGCATTATTCAGCTCAAACGTAGCGTCGCTGATATTATCGAGCGGCGTAAAGTTAATTCTGGCGGTCGCCGTGAGCGACTGCGTGCGCGGATTGATGTTGGCATCAATCGTATACTTCTGAACTTCGAAGAGAGGCCGCTTCGTCTGCCCCAACAGGCTAATTCCGGCCGCCAGGAACAGGGCGCTCAACTGGAAAGGGCGCAACATTACTTTATTGTCTCCTGAGGAGCATGAAATCCAGAGATTCGCGCATGGAGATTCATGTCTATTAGACTGGCGGCGCGTTCAAAAGGATTGCCTTCGCGAGTTAGTAAGGACCGTACCCGCCCGAGTTCCGCCCGCATTTGATCGGCTCGTTCGTCGCTCTTCAATAACGTCTCCGCCGCGCTTGTCAGATGGGAAGCCGTCATCTCATGCTGGATGAATTCCGGGACAATTTCGCGTTCAGCAATCAAATTCACCATAGATAAAAAAGGCACTTTTACCAGACGACGGCCCGCCGACCAGGTTAAAGGGTTTACTTTGTAAAACGTAACGGTGGGAGTGCCCAGGACAGCCGCCTCTATTGTGACCGTGCCGCTGGCCGCAAGCGCAAGATCAGCATGTCCAATGCAATTCCAGGTATCGTTTTCTATTACTTGGATGGATAAGGCCGCAATGGGTTCCCGGAATTTCGCAAAAGCTTCGGCCCGGTAAAAACCCCCAGGCGTCCCCAGAATGACCGAGAGAGCAAAACGTCGGCGAAGTTCCGTCACCGTCTGGAGCAAAACCGGCAGATGGCGGCAGGCTTCGCCCGTACGGCTGCCCGGCAGAAGGACAAGCACCCGTTTATTACGAGGAAGCTGGTATCGGTCCAAAAACTCGTCGCGGGAAAGAGTGGTACGCGCCATCGTAGCCAAAGGATGCCCTATATAGGTTGCGTCCACGCCGCGTTCGCGGAACCATCTTTCCTCGAATGGAAACAGGCAGAACAGCTTATCAACCAGTCGGCGAATCGTGTTCACCCGGTTCTGACGCCATGCCCAGACCTGGGGAGCAACCAGATAATAAACCGGCACCCCCAGTTTTTTCAGGTGGCGCGCCAGACGCAGATGGAAGGCAGGGCTATCGGTGAGCAGAGCCGCGTCCGGCGGCTGCCGCTTCGCGTAGGAGATGAGCTTCCGATACTCGCCGTAAATGCGAGGCAAGTGCCCGACCACTTCCGCCAGCCCGACCACCGCCAGATTCTTCGCATCAACAATAGGCGTGACCCCAGCCCCTTGCAATTTCGGGCCGGCGCACCCGTAAAAACGCGCGTGCGGATAAAGCGACGATAGCGATTGGACGACTCCCGAAGCGTATAAATCGCCGGACGCTTCGCCCGCGGAGACCAGGAACTGCACGGTTTACGCTCTCAATCTTAACAGTTGGAGGAAGGATAATGGCCATAGGCGACAGCCCTGCTTTGCTAGAATCGAGTCGAAAAGTAGATGCCCAGTCCAAGAGAGTCGGTTCCCGTGAATCAGGCTCTATCGAGTCTTTCCCGAGTCAGTGTCGGCCAGTTTGCGGAACGCTTCAAAGGCGAAGTGATTCCTTTGAGCAACACGTTCGGTTACTTCTGCGCGTCCGCGCCGATGAGCGAGGAGGTATTGAAGGAGTACCTGGAAGAGCCCATCGCCGCGCTTCCCCCCTCCATTGCCGGAGCGCTGCCGCGCATTTCTATTTTGCTGGTTCCTTATCTGGAGCATTCCGGAGAACGCGTCCCAGGCAAGAAGGCCCGCGGGTCCGCAGCGGAAAAAACAGCGGACTTCGTAGTGGAGCAGCGTCCGGCGGAAGGGCGCCAATCCTGGACTTCGCAGGTCAGCTTTGAGAATGAAACAGTGCTCGTCTTTGCTTTGAAGGAGCAGGATGTGGCTGAGTATCATTACCGGCTGTACCGGCATTTAGCGGGCATTGTGGCGGATGCCTGGTCAACGGATGCGAAGGCTGCGTATAAAGCCTTACTGCGTGAAGAGCTAACTGGTTCCGTGCATGGCGAAGTGGACGACGATAGCTGGCAAACCAAGCAGACTCTGCTGCGGCGTCAAACTAATACTAAACGCGAAACGCCGCTGTTTGATGAGTACCTACGGCAGTCCTTTATCGATACGCTCACCTTGTACCTGCACGGCATCTGCTGCGACATCGACGTCGAAACCGGGCCGCGCCAACTCCCCAGCCGTTATCTGAGAAAACGCCTGAATCTTCTAAAAGACTTATATCCACCGCCGCCGAGCCATGCGGTCTTTCCGGAAGACAAAGAAGAAAAGTGAGACGTAATAGATTGCTGTGATGTTGCCTAATCCCGCCTAGCTCTTCTATTTGTTCCCGATCAGCGAGGTTGGCGAGGGCTCATCCTGCGGCGTATCACAGCTACTACCGTTTTGATTGCAAGAACGAATGGAAGCATTCCATTTCTGCTTTCCAAGCTTGCCGGAACTCACTTTCATTCGGCTCAGCATGGACAAATCCGGTTTCCACCTTCATTTTTCCGAATTTGCTCGACACATTGACCCAGCCAATTACCTCTTCCCTCCACAACAAAGGCATGGCGTAATATCCTAGCTTGCGCTTCGCAGCCGGTGTGTAGGCCTCGAACCGATATGCCCAACCCCACAAGTGTTCAAATCGGCGACGGTCCCAGACTAATGGATCGAAGGGAGCCAGAAAACGTACTTTGTCCTCTGTATCTTTATGCAGTAACTTGCCAGTCGGCCACAGGTAGCGCAGACCATCTACTTCTGCGCTCGCCAACTCGCCCGAGTTTAACAGCTTATTGATGACAGTTAATCTCCCCTCTAGGCAGGGAGCTGCATGCGCGAGATGTCGCAATGTCTCGCGCAAGCTTCGCTCCGGCGCGGGCGCGAGAATCTGGGCAATCAACAATACTAGCCTTCTGAGCCGCTCTTCCGGCTTGATCTGCTCTGGTTGCGGCGTAGTGGCCGCATACAGGCGAATTCCGTTCTCCCGCCCCGCGACTCGCAACAGACCGCGATAGTGCAGCGCCTGTAATGTGCGCGTGGTGGCGTTGGAATAACCACCCCAAGCATTCACTTCCCGCTCTCGCCCTAGATGCGCCTCCAACTCTTTGGGATGCAGACATTTTTGCGCTGCCACTAACGCCAGCACGCGCTCCTCAATGGCGCTTAGTCCTCTTTCCAGCCTCGGATGCAACAAGCGCCAAGTCGCTTTCGGCACAAAGCCATAAGCATAAACAAAATCTTCTTCGAGTTCCAGCTTCGGGTATTGCTTTTCCAAATCCCCCGCGCAGTATCCCTTCACTCGGTGCCGCAGAATGAGATCTTGTGCCCGCGCGGGTGAACGAATTGGATCAGCCTGCACGAATCCCAATCGTTCTACTGCTTGGCGGAGCGTCGTCGGCACAAACAGAGAAGACGCGAGGGCGTGTGACTTCAAAGCTTGTCGTGTGACCGGCATTCAGACCTATTATGGTTTGAAACCGTTACTACAAATTACCTGCTTCTCCTCTGAATGAACCACAAGAAGTTATGATAATCTCTTCTTGTGGATAAGCCACAAGAGAAGAATCGGGACAGATCCGAAGTGCTTCAGGGCACGCTGGACCTGATGATATTGAAAACGCTTGACGTTATGGGTCCGCAGCATGGCTTCGGGATAGCCCAACGGCTGGAGCAGGTCAGCGAGAATGTGCTGCAACCAAACCAGGGTACAGTCTATGCCGCCCTGTTGCGTTTGCAGCAGCACGGCTGGATACAGGCGGATTGGGGCACCTCTGAAAACAGGCGCAAAGCAAAGTTTTATTCCCTAACGAAAGCCGGCCTAAAGCAGTTGGCCGCCGAAACGAAAAACTGGGAGCGGATGGCCGGCGTGATTGGCCGGTTGCTCTCCATGTCTCCTCAGAAGTGATTTATGTTTTTTCCCCGCTTACGAGCCGCTTTTTCGCGTTTCTTCTCATCTTTCCGGAGCCGGAAGGAAATCCTGGCGGAGTTTGATGAAGAGTGGTGCGCTCACGTGGAAACCCTCGCCGAAGAGTATCAGCACCAAGGGATGTCTCCCGAAAATGCGCAACGCGAGGCGCGGCTGCGAGTTGGGTCTGCCGCTGCGCTTCGAGAGCGTCAATATGAACAGGCAGGCTTGCCTTTCCTGGATGGATTGCTACAGGATCTCCGGTATGCCAAACGCCTGATGCACAAAGACTGGACTTTCACGCTGGCGGTAATCTTGACGCTGGGAGTAGGAATCGGAGTCAACACCGGCGTATTTACCTTGGTGGATGCTTTGCTGCTGCGCGGCTTGCCGTATCGCGAACCCAGCCAGCTTATTTCGTTGAATCGATTGCCTATGATGGAGTTTGGGCAATTAAAGGCAAATTCAATGAGTGGAAACGGGCCTCAACCCTGTTGGATGATGCCGCGCTATTTGCGGAAAGTCAGGTGAACATTGCCGGAGGATTGGAGCCTGCTCATGTTCATCTGGCGCAAGTCAGCGCTAATTTTCCTGCTTTGTTGGGCACAACACCACTGGTTGGACGCAGCTTTTCTCCCGAAGAAGACTCGCCGGGCGCGTCAGCCGTTGCTCTCATCAGTTCACGATTGTGGCAGCGGCCATTTAACAGCGATCCCCAAGTCCTGAAAAGACCACTGCTGATTAACGGCGCAAAGTGGACAGTCATCGGGGTGATGCCGCCCGGATTTAACTTTCCGGCTGGAGTTGATATCTGGACGCCGACGATTCACTCCGAAACGCAGCTTTCGCAGTGGGGGGCTGTCGCAAATTTCATGCTGGCGCGAATGAAACCCGGCGTTACTCCAGCGCAAGTCAGCGCCCAGCAAAAGGGCTTATTCGGCAAAGTTTATCCGGATCTCAACCGGGACAGCTTTATCGGCCTGAACGGGGTGCGCTGGATGCAGCCTCCCATTGCCCAGTCGCTTCAACAACAGCTTTTCGCGTCACAAAACAAATCGGTTCTTTTGCTGGCGGGAGCAGTGAGCCTAGTTTTATTCATCGCCTGCGTTAATATCGCCAATTTTGTATTAGCGCGCACGGTGACTCGCTCGCAGGAGTTTGCGATCCGACGCGCGCTGGGGGTGTCGCGACCGAGATTGATCCGGCAAGTCTTGACGGAACAAATACTGCTTGGGTTGCTCGGAGGAGTCATGGGCATTGCGCTGGCTTACGCCAGCCTGCCTGCCTTGCGGCTGCTCCTACCTGTTGATTGGCCGTCCTTTGCTGTTCTTGCCTTGAATTGGAAAGTGTTGCTCGTTGCGTTTCTGCTTTCCTTTGCTACCGGGGTATTTACGGCGGCGGCCCCTTCCCTGCGATTCTTTCGCAAAGAAAACAACATCGGCCTTCCGCAAGGTGACCGCGTTAGCGAAAGCCCACGGCAGCGTCGATGGCGCTATCTGCTGGTCACTGCGGAAACGGTGCTGGCGACTGTTCTGCTATCGAGCACCGGCACACTGGTTCAGCGCTTAGTTGAATTGACGGGAGTAAATCCCGGCTTCCAGCCCAGTCACGTACTAACGGTTTCCGTAACACGTCCCGATGCCCGCGATGGGAAGTCGGCAGCCGCTTCTGCTTTTTACAATGACGCGCTCCAAAGTTTAAGAGCCTTGCCCGGCGTCAAAATGGTGGGCGCGGTGAATGATCTGCCGATACGGTCAAAGTTTGTTATGGTCATCGAAGCAAAAGCGGAAAACTCCCGCAAAGGAGAACAGGCGAGCCCAAAGACCGTAACGCCCCATTACTTCTCCGCCATGGGCATACCGCTGCTTAGCGGGCGTGACTTCAACGAAAGCGATGAGAGTGGGAAACCGGATGTTGCCATTGTGACGGAATCCCTGGCAAGAAAGTTGTGGCCCGACGGCAACGCCTTGGAGCAACGGTTTTACATCGATGCCGGTAAGCCGTTGAGAGTAGTGGGAGTTGTCGGATCAGTTCGTTTCTTTGGTCCGGGAACAGATCCCCTATCAGAAATTTATCGGCCCTCTTCTCAACAAATACCGGATGCGCTTACCTTTGTGCTGCGCGTGTATAGCAGGCCAGAGAGTTATGAGACCGCCGTCCGGAACGTGATTCATAAAATCAGCCCACTACAGCCGATTGATGAAATAGGAACGATGGAGGACTATTGGAGCCGCAGCATGTCCGGCCCCAGAAGCCTGGCAATGCTGGCCAGCATCTTTACGCTGCTTGGAGTGTTGCTAACGCTTATCGGCATCTATGCCGTAGTTTCCTATTCCGTGGCTTGCCGGGCAAGGGAGTTCAGCATACGCCTTGTGCTGGGCGCGCAGCCACGGGCATTGCTGACCAATTCGGTATTGGGAGCAATAAGCTGGGTATTGCCCGGCGTCCTTCTCGGCGTGGCGAGCGCGTTTACGCTGCAGAACTATATCGAATCGCAGATTCCCGGCGCACGTAGCCGGCAGCCGGAACTCGTCATGGCGTTAGGGTTCGCTTTGCTAATTATTTCAGCGCTTGCCGGGTTGGTTGCGGCCTGGCGCTCGGCAACTTTCGACCCAGCACGCACTCTCCGGACCGAGTAACGCGAGGGAGAAGAGCAATTGTGCGTAGTGTAGTTTGGCGCCACGTTCACGCAATCAAACGAAGAAATAAAGTTATTCAGAAAATCTAAGAATGACAGATAGGTACTGCCGTGTAGTTTCGAGAACAACACGAGGCGCATGACCTGCCAGCTTGGCTCGGCGAGCTTTTAGATTGAGAGACTTAACTTGGTCGGCCAGAACCACACCGGTAAGAGCTTCGCCCGCCGGAATGGGTACTTCAAAAGGGTACCCCTTTACTTGAGTGGTGATCGGACAGACAATCGCTAAGCTCGCTGCTCTGTTATACGTTGCCTCGGAAATCACAATAGCGGGACGATGTCCCGCTTGTTCGTGCCCAGCCTGCGGATCAAAATCAATCCAAATGAAGTCACCAGCAGCAGGAGTCCAGCGTTTGCTCACCAGACTTCATGACCTTTCGGCTGGCCCCAATCCGTTTCGCTATGACGATTTTTGGAGGTGATTCGAGAAACAAGACTTTCGAGCGTCGGGCGGTTTTTAAGCGTGCGCAGGACAATAACTCCGGGCGCTTCCACCTGCAAGTCCACTTGATCGCCCTCATGCAAATCCGCTTGTTCTGCGATTTTACGCGGAATACGAACGCCGGTACTGTTGCCCCATTTTGCGATAGTTGTTGCGGTGCCGGTAGCCATGGTTTTTCTCCTTTGTTTAAGGATATACAATTGTATATCCTTTCGTCAAATACCGCCCACTCACAAGATTTTTCGTAAAATTCGAATCGCGCCTTCCTTGCCGCGTGTTCCAATTTCATGGTGTGGGCCGACGCAACTGGGGCAACCCGCCTCGCACGGGCAGCCCGAGGCAAGTTCAAGAGCGGCAGCGATTAGTTCCCGGCTGCGTCGAAAGAGCGGATCGCTCTGACCGATGCCGCCAGGGTAATTATCGTAAAGCACCACGTCCGGCTCGAAGACGGTTTTCATTTCCGCTGAATCGTCCAGCACCGCCACGGCGATATCCCGCGGATCGCTCAATAACAGAACGGTGGCTACCGTTTGCAGAACATGGCCCAGCCCGCGAAGCGCATCCTGCAAGTCGGCGGTCGAATAGTCTTCGAAATCTTCAAAAAAGTCACGAGCGAAATGCAGCCAGAAGGCCGTGGTGTGCATTTCC
>CAXUBB010000243.1:0-1862 GCA_964249105.1 uncultured Bryobacteraceae bacterium
CAAACCTTGCTGGGCAAAGACCTGATTTCCGTGCAAGGGCAATTCGTCGGAGTAGGCGGGGCGCAATCGGCACAAATGCTTTCCAGCTTATTCGCCGCGCGAGGAAAAAGTTCATTTCTAAGGATCGGTAGTGACCTGTCCTTTACGGACCTGCGCACCCATCCCACGGTTCTGATCGGCGCTTTCTCCAACCGCTGGACGCTACAAATCAATCGCGACGTGCGCTTCTACTTTGACGAAGCGACCGGCGAGCAGATTCGTGACCGGAAGCGCACGAACGTTAGCTGGAAAGTGGAGCGTAACGCGGAAGGCCGGGAAATATTAGACTATGCCGTAATCACCCGGCTACTACATTCGAGTAGCGGACAAGCAATTGTGGATGCATCCGGAATTACGCAGTATGGTTGCCGGGCAGCGGGAGAGTTGTTAACTAACGAGCGGACACTAAGAGCGGCCCTGCGGAATGCGCCCAGCGACTGGGAAGAGAAGAACGTGCAGATTGTTCTGCGCTCCAAAGTAGTACGAATGACGGCAGGTCCGCCTGAGGTGATAGCCGTTTTTGCCTGGTGAGCCAATAAACTGCTATCAAATAACGCTTTCAAGGCAAACTTTACTTGCCTGGCATCTGCGCCGGTTTGGGCCAGGCTCCGGTCGGCGTTGCCGGGCTTACTTTTCGCGCCTTTGATTCGGCATAGGCGTCCTGTACGGGCTGCGGAAAGGTCTTGATCATGCTGGCGATTATTGTTTGTATTTTCTCGACCACATCCGGGTGTTGGGGCGCGACATCGTAGCTCTCATCCGGATCGGCGATTAGATCGTAGAGTTCGGGATGCGGAAGGACATAATTTTTGACGCCGCCTGGAGGCGCCGGAACATAAGGCGCCGTGTTGTAACGCGCCACATGCAATTTCCAGTTATTCCAGCGGGCGCACTGCAAATTCCATTGATTGAAATACAGCAGCGGCGGGCGCTCTATTGAACCTACCTGACCTGTGAGCAATGGCCAAATATCGATTCCATCCAGCGGTTTGGCCGGTAGCCGCGCGTGGCACAGTTTGGCAACCGTGGGAAATATATCAGTCATCGAAGCCAAAGCATTCGAAACACGTCCTGCCGGAATCCTACCAGGCCAGCAAGCGATAAACGGTTCGCGCACGCCTCCTTCATAGGTGGAATCTTTCCGGCCCCGCAGTTTGCCGGGACTGCCTTGGTACCACGGTCCATTGTCGCTCGAAAACATCAACAACGTGTTCTTCTCGATCCCAGCCTCGCGGAGAGTTCGTACCACTTCCCCCACGCTCCAGTCCAACTCTTCAATAACATCGCCATAAAGTCCCTGCGCCGACTTGCCCCGGAATCGGGAAGAGGCCGCCAGCGGAATATGCGGAAAGGTATGCGGCAGGTACAGGAAAAACGGACTTCCCTGGGAACGCCGGATGAAGTCTGTCGCATGTTGCGTGTAGCGCTTCGTCAGGGTTTCGAGATTGACCGGCTCTTCGATCACCTCCGTGTTGTGGACCAGCACGGAGGGCGTCATGTCGTTGCTGTAGGGGATGCCGAGATACTCATCGAAGCCGCGACTGGTGGGCATGTACTCCTTAGGCCGTCCCAGGTGCCACTTGCCCACACAGGCCGTCTTGTACCCGCGATCTTTCAAAGCGTTGGCGAGCGTTACCTCATCGAGATTCAATCCGCCCTGATCCTGAGGAAAGAGCACGCGGGGCACCCCCACGCGCGTCGGGTATCGACCGGTCAACAGAGCGGCCCGTGAGGGCGAACAAACGGGATCGGCGGAACAAAAGTTGGAAAAGCGAATGCCTTCGGAAGCGAGCCGGTTCAGGTTGGGCGTATGAATCTTTGAT
>CAXUBB010000243.1:1872-8377 GCA_964249105.1 uncultured Bryobacteraceae bacterium
CACTCCAGGTCGCCATAACCCAGGTCATCACACAGAATGAACACGATGTTTGGCGCATCGGGGGAAGCGGCTCGAACTGGCGCTGTGAGGGAGCGTTTACCAAGTAATGCCGCTCCTCCAATGCTCTGGAGCACCTGTCTCCGACTTAGGGATGGCTGGTCGTTCATTTCTTTTCTCTGTCGAGACTTACCGCTTGGGGCGGCGGAGCAGTTGAAGAAGCCGCCGGAATACCATCCACCGTATGCGGTTCCATCAGTTCCGTTCGCGTGCCGTCAGGATCGAACAAGTTCACCTGACGCTTGCGGTTGATGCCGACCTTGCTTTCCAGCGGACGGGAATATCGACTGCGATAAGGTTTTGCGTTCAGCTCCTTTATCGCTGTTGCCACATCCGGGACTTCGAGGCAAAGGTGATGCGCTGTACCGCGCTTATCCGGCGGTGGCGCTTCCTGGAACAGCATGAATTCCACATAGTCCTCCCCGTCCGGCACTTTCAGGTTGATCCATGAAAGCACCTTTCCGGAACTGCTGCCGCGCCACGTTTCCCGGAATCCAAGCACCTCCGTGTAAAATTTCATCTCCGCATCTAAATTGGTGACAATCAGGCCCACGTGCATCATGCGCTTCGAGATGCGCGTCTCAGGCATATATTTGCCTTTCTCGCGCATCGTCCAGCTATCCGCCGGGTACTCCACGATCTCAATGCTGTGGCCTTCCGGATCTTCAATCATGAAGTTCAGATTTCCGATCCTGCCCTTCGGCACCTGATCGGGTACTTTCACCCCGTGCGCCGCTAGATAAGCTCGCATCGCTTCCGCATGGTTCGTCTGGATCGCATAATGGTTCAGCCGGTCGGAACCGGCTTCTTTCTCCGGCGATAGCTCGATGTATTGGCGGTCATTCACTTTGAAAAAAGTCATGGACGGTGAACCGTCCGGCTTCTTCAGGGAATAAGGCTCATCAAAGCCTAAGAACTCGTGATAGAACGATCGCGATGCCTCGTAATCGTGCGCGAACAGCGAGATGTGAGCAAGGCCTAGAATCTCCGGGCGCTGTACCTCTGCTCCGCCCGCCAACCCCGCCGAGACAAACACAGCCAGCAAAATACTCCTCATTGTTCGTACCGCACAAAGGCAAATCGGCTCGAATCCGGCGCCCAGGAATTGACATTGATGGTTCCCTGGCCGCCGAAAAACTGCGTTAGCTCGCGCGCTTCCGTCTGCTGCAAATGAGCGCCCGGCAGCGGCATCATTCGCAACGCCACTTCGGTATGGTCGTTATGTCCCGACGTGCCCTTCGGAAAGGTGAGAAACACCAGCCACTTGCCATCCGGCGAGCAGTGCGGAAACCAGTCTTCCTTATCGTCACTCGTCACCTGCTCCGCCTTAGTATCGTTGGTCCCCGCTCCGTCCGCCGGCATGCGCCAGATGTCCCAACTGCCGGAGCGGTTGGAATTAAAGTAAATCCACTTTCCATCCGGCGAATAATCCGGGCCATCGTCGTAACCCGCATGGGAAGTCAAACGCTCCTGTGGGCCACCCGCTGTCGGTACCCGGAACAGATCGAAGTTGCCGTTGCGCTGAGACACAATCGCCATCCACTTTCCATCGGGCGAGAAGCCGTGAAAATAGCTGGGAGTTTCGGCGACAATCATTTTCGGAGAACCGCCTTCCGCCGCCACGGTGTATACCTGAGATCCAGGCGCGCCCGCCCGCGCCGAGAACGCCAGGGTCTTTCCGTCCGGCGAGAACCCTTTATCATTGTTGCAATGAGAAAGTGATCCCAGATCAATCTTTTTCAGTTGGGCTGCGGCGCTTCCGTCAACCGGCAAAGTATACAGATCACCGCCTGTGTTGACCAGTAGCTGTTTCCCGTCCGGTGACCAGTTCGGAGCCTCAATCAGCTTATCCGCCGTATAGATAACCTGCGTGGACTGGTCGCTCAAGCGGTACACCGAAATAAAACTCTTTTTAATCGGAGCCGCTTGCTGGGAGAGAACCAGCGATGCGCACGCGATTAAAACGCTCCCCACGCCAGCCCACCAAAACAACATTCGCTTCACCTCAGACCTCCACGCGCCAGTAACGGAAAGCGTTTCTGCGTTCCTTGGCTATTCTGTTGCAGTTCCACCTTCGAGAGAACGGCAATCTTCAGTACATTAGCATTAATGCAAGCAGACCACGAGGTCAATATAACTTGAAGGAGAGTCAAATTATGAACACTTCCACGGCGCCGAGTTTCGTCCCGAGCACGGAAGAGCTGAGCCGTCTCGAACGCGAGATCCGGTTCCATCCATCAACGACCAAGAACCCCACCGCGCTCACCCCGGAACAGATTGCCGCCTTTAATCGGAACGGCTATCTCGCTGGGATTCGAATTTTCAGTGAAGACGAGATCGCGGACATTCGCGCTTACTTTGATGCGCTCCTGGCGAGAACGCTCGCCACGGGCGGTGACAGCTATTCCATTAGCACGGCGCATCTTCGTTATGGGCGCGTTTACGACATCCTGACGCATCCCGGCATTGTGGGCCGCATTAAGGATCTGCTCGGCGGGGACGTGATCGCCTGGGGCTCGCACTTCTTCTGCAAAATGCCGGGAGACGGCAAACGGGTCTCCTGGCATCAGGATTCCAGCTACTGGCCGTTGACTCCCTCCATGGCGGTAACAGCTTGGCTGGCCATTGATGATGCTTCGGTAGAGAACGCCTGCATGCGCTACATTCCCGGCACACACCATTTAGGTCATCTGACTTACAAGCTGAGTGAAAATGACGAAGCGAACGTGCTGAATCAAACCGTAGCTGGCGCGGAGAGTTTTGGAGAGCCGGTCAATGTGGAACTGAAAGCCGGAGAGATCTCGATCCACAGCGATCTATTGCTGCATGGCTCGGAGGCGAATCAGTCAAACAAACGGCGCTGCGGCCTGACGCTGCGCTATTGTCCGGCGAAGGTCAGAGCGGGCCTAGGCTGGAACGCTAAGGGCGTTATTGTGAGCGGCCAAGACGAGTCGGGGCACTGGGCCAATCCGCCACGCCCCGAAACGGACTGAAAGTTGGAATCATGGAAAAAGCGATAACCGAAGGCCAGCTAGAAACGTATCAGCAGCAAGGATTCTTGTCCCCGTTACCGGTCCTCTCTCATTTAGAAACGGCCACCTTACGGACGAAGCTGGAGGAACTCGAACTGCACCAGGGCGGACGGTTGGCGGCTCACGTCAATCGAAAGCCTCACCTGCTTCTCACTTGGCTCAATGAGTTGATCCGCGATCCTCGTATTCTCGATCCGGTGGAAGAACTTCTGGGTCCCAACCTCTTCTGTTGGGGTTCGGGATTCTTTATCAAGAACGCCCATGATCCTGCGCGAGTCACTTGGCATCAAGATTCGACTTATTGGGGCTTGTCGCAGCCTGACGTTGTAACCGCCTGGATCGCGTTCACGCCCAGCACCACCGAGAACGGATGCATGCGCGTCATTCCGGGAAGCCATACGCTTCCGCAGTTGCCGCACCGGGACACCTTCGCGTCGGACAATCTGTTGAGCCGTGGCCAGGAAATCGCGGTCGAAGTGGAGGAATCGAGAGCAGTGGACATTGTGCTGGCACCCGGACAAATGTCGCTGCATCATGTCCTGCTCGTACACGGCTCCGAGCCGAACGGCAGCGCTCATCGGCGCATCGGCTTCGCGGTCCGCTATCTGCCGACCTATGTCAAGCAGCTCACCGGCGTTCAGGATAGCGCGACTCTGGTTCGCGGCACAGATGAGTATGGACACTTCCTGCGGGAGCCTGCTCCTCGTTCCGATTTCCATCCCGAGGCGCTGGCTTTCCACTCCGAGATACTGGCGGCCAACGACCAGATTCTTTATCGGGGAACGGTCTCGCAGGTTTCCGATTAGCCCGTGTCTGGCCGCGTTCGCTGGGTCCCGGTTTGGTTTTTGTTTGCCGGCGGGATGATCAACTACATGGACCGCTCGGCGGTATCCGTCGCCGCGCCGCTTCTCATGAGAGATCTAGGACTGAATGCGGCGCAGCTAGGAATTATCTTCAGCAGCTTCTTCGCCGGATACGCGCTATTTACCTTTATTGGCGGCTATGCCTCTGATGTATTCGGGCCGAAACGGGTCTTCACTCTGGCCATGATGATCTGGTCAACGTTCTGCGGTTTAACGTCAGCCGCAGTCGGGTTCACTTCGCTGTTGCTGGTGCGGGTTCTTTTCGGCTGCGGAGAGGGTCCTTTCAGTGCGGCCGCGAATAAAATGGTGGCGAACTGGTTCCCCCGTCGCGAGATCGCGACAGCCATCGGAGTAGCCAATGCCGGTACGCCGATCGGGGGGGCCTTGGCGGGTCCCGTCGCCGGATGGCTCACCTGGCGTTATGGTTGGCGCATCTCCTTTGTCATCCTCGCCTGTATCGGCTTTCTCTGGACCCTGTTCTGGACGGTAATCGTCGTGGATCGGCCAGAAGCGCATCGTAGGCTGAGCGATGCCGAGCGCGCGGAAATCGAGGCAGACCGACTACCTATCAATCAAACTGAGGACAAATTGCCTTTGTATTTCTATCTGCGGCAGCCAACCGTTCTCGCCATCGGTCTATCCTTCTTCGGCTATGCTTATGTTCTTTATTTCTTTCTGAGCTGGTTTCCCAGTTACTTGACGATGGCGCGGCAGTTGAGCATGCGCGAGATGGTTTTCCTCAATACTATTCCATGGATTCTGGGAACTCTGGGGCTGGCGATCAGCGGTTGGGTTTGTGACTTTCTGGCTCGGATGATGGGTGACGTCCTGCGCGCGCGCAAACTTGTGCTAATCGTTGGCCTAGTTGCGGCGGCAACCGGCGTGAGTCTGGCCGGGCTTGTGTCGGGACTTTTTTGGGCTGTTGTATTCATGGCTGTCGCTGTTTTTTCCGTTTACCTGACGGGGGCCACGTACTGGGCGATCATCCAGGAGATCGTACCGGGCGGGCAAGTGGGTGCCGTCGGCGGTTTTGTGCATCTGATCGCCAATAGCGCGGGGATCATCGGTCCCGCAGTAACTGGTTTCATCGTGCAGGCTACCGGCGTGTTCACCAGCGCGTTCTTGTTAGCAGGCGGGTTTGCCCTGCTCGGAGCGCTGCTGGTAGCGGTTTTTGTGAGGCGCTCGTCAAACGAGTTCTCAACAACTTGATCGTCAAGCCGCCAGAACTATATGGGCACACCGGCTAATCGGGCTATCGCCAGAGCGCTTGACTGGCGAGTGATGCCGGGCTTGAGAAGATAATCAAAGTTCAAAGGGTCGGCGTCACTTCTCGATCCCATATGCCTGTTTGCTCCCGGCAAGTCTTTCAGCGTCGCTAATTCCGTTAACGCCAGATCGTGCGTGGACATTGCGCCCACCGCTCCTCGGCGCAGGAGTTCCCTCATAATCGCTTCTGCGGCGGCTCTCCGGTCCTTCGAGTTGGTCCCATTGAGGATCTCATCAATCAGGAACAGAACAGGGCCTTGTTCGGCGGGAATCGTGAGAGCTTGTTTCAAGCGATCCATCTCAGCGAGAAATTTTGATTTTCCTTCGAGTAAGGAGTCCTGAACTGCCAGGGAAGCACAGATTTGAAAATGCGAGAGCATCAAACTCTCAGCACAAACAGGCGCTCCCGCGTAGGCCAAGACAGCATTGAGTCCAATGGCGCGAAGAATCGTGCTTTTGCCTGCCATGTTGGATCCACTAATAACATAAAAACGTATTCGTTGATTGAACAAAATATCATTGCGAACACATTGGCCTGTCGGCAGCAAAGGGTGGGCGAGACCTTGGCCTTCCAGCATCGTCTCCGTTTCGGAGAACTGAGGGAAAATAGAATCTGGGTGCTCGTCGGCATATTGGGCCAGTGCCATCAGTGCTTCAAACTCGCCCCAAACCGAAAGCCAGCGACGTAGAGCTGCCGCGTGATTTCGCCTCCAGTTCTCGATGGCGAGAAACACTTGCGTTCCGATCAGGAGAGCACGCGAACCGAGATAAAACCACTCCTTGTCTTTCTGCGCCATCGCTTTGATCCGCCGTTCTAATTGGCGAAGCCGGGCGGGTGGATCTCCTTGGCGAGAAGCCTCAACCAACTCAGTTAGCAATGTCGCGCGAAACGTCTGTCCCTGCAGTAGTTTTAGTCCTTGACGCAGGACACTGAGTTCCGTTCCAACAGCTCGAATGACAGGCGAGGACGCGAGCACATCAGTTCGATACAAAAGTCCCACTAGGCCATTGATGAGAAGTAATCCTCCCATCCAGGAGGTGAGAGCGCTCCATGCCATGGCATGAGACCAGCCGAGCAGGAAAAGAAAGGCTAAAGCAGTAGAGGTGATTAATGTCAGAACCCGAGTAGAGGAAGAAGCGGGCGAAACAGGGGAGTCCAGCCACCCCGCCAGTGTTTCCCAGGTCGATTGTTGAAAGGCATACTCGCCGAGCACATGGATTTGTTCGCGAAGATGGCTCTTGTTTTGTAGCTCTCTCACCGCTTCCTGACGCTGCCGGGTTTCCTGT
>CAXUBB010000244.1:0-8353 GCA_964249105.1 uncultured Bryobacteraceae bacterium
CGCCAGAACAGCATCGACCAAAGCCTGGTACTTCAATTTGCCCATCATGGCGATTTGCAGCATTGACATAATCTCGCCGCCTTCCGAACCAAGCACGGCCACGCCTAAAATCTGATCATTCCCGGCATCCACGATGACTTTCATCAAGCCGCGCGCCTCGCTCGTTTCTTTCGCGCGCGCCACGGAGGTCATCGGCATTCCGCCGATTTTGATTTTCGTGCCCTGCTTGCGGGCATCCTTCTCCGTCAGGCCCACACGCCCCAGTTGCGGGTCCGTGTAGACCACGTACGGCGTCATGCGGTCCGATGTTTTGCGATGGCCGCCCTGCAGAAGATTGTCCCGCAAGATACGGTAGTCATCAAACGAGATGTGAGTAAAGGCGGGTCCGCCCGTCACATCGCCCGTTGCATAAATATGCGGCGCATTCGTCTGTAATTGCTCGTTCACGCGCACATAGCCCTTGTCGTCCGTCGCCACGCCCGCCGCCGGCAGATTCAGCTCCTGTGTATTCGGGGTTCGTCCCGTTGCTACCAGTAGATGCGAGCCTTCCAAAACCTGCCCGCTCTTCAATTGCAAACGAATCCGTCCATTTTCATCCGTAACCGTTTGCGCTTCCGCCTGCGTGATAATTTCAACGCCGTCTTCCCGCAGGATTTGCATGAGCGCCTCGGTAATATCGTCATCCTCATGCGCCAGAATATGGAGGCTTTTCTCGACCATTGTCACGCGGCTTCCAAAGCGCCGGAACATCTGCCCGAACTCAACCGCAATGTATCCTCCTCCCAAAATCAACAGGTGTTCCGGCGCTTTGTCTAGTTCCATGATGCCGACATTGTCCAGATAGGGCACGTTGTTCAGCCCGTCAAGGGAAGGAATCTTCGGACTCGTCCCGGTATCAATCACAATCAGTTCCGCCTCGATGCGCCGCTCCTGGCCGCTGTCATTCAATTTGACCCGAATCTCATGCGGGCTCGCAAAGGAAGCCTCGCCGCGGATCAGTTCAGGAGTCCCGCTCTCAAAGCGTTTTTCCGAGCCTGAGCGAAAGCTGGCAACCATGTCGCGTTTCCGCTGCCGCACCCGTTCCATATTCACCTGAAAGCCCGACACGTCGATTCCAAGTTCCCCGGCTGTCCGCACCATATGAGCGCGCTGCGCGCTCGCCATCATAGTCTTTGTGGGCGTGCAGCCATAGTTGATGCAAGTTCCCGCCACCAGTGCGCGTTCCACAACGGCCACGCGTTTGCCTGCCTTTGTAAATGCGCTTGATAAAGGATTGGCCGCCTGCCCCGACCCAAGCATGACGGCATCGTATTTTTCTATCGTTTTCATTCCTATCCATCGTGACAGCATTTATCTCAGTCACTTTGCTTCTTATTCTAAGTTCCGAAACGGTAAAGTAAGAGACAGATGCGCCACTCAATGTCGAGGAGGTGGCAAGCGCTGCTCCTCATGTCCGTAGTAACCAGCATATTCGGCCAGGAGCCTCCTCCGGCTGATATCACGCACACGCCGCGTCCGGCCAACATCAATACAACCAGCGCCGCCGCCATTGCCGGGTCAAAGCAGGACCCCGCCGCCTACGAGCGCGGCACCAAAATGTTCGCAACCTACTGCGCGGGCTGCCATGGCGCAAGCGGCAGGGGCGGACCAGGCGCGCCGGATCTGATCCGCTCTCTCCTGGTGCTCGATGATGAAAAGGGCATTCTGATCGCGCCCGTTATCCGGGAAGGCCGCCCCGACAAGGGCATGCCCCGGCTCGGCTTGTCCGAAGGGCAAATTTCCGATATTGTGGCTTGGCTGCATGTTCAAACCTACTCCGCAGGCCACCGCACGACCTATTTATTTAAAGACGTTGTTACCGGTGATCCGAAAAAGGGTGAGGCTTATTTCAAGACAACCGGAGGTTGCGCTTCCTGCCACTCCGCGACAGGCGACCTGGCCGGCATAGCGGGTAAATACGATCCTTTCGCGCTTCAATCCCGCTGGCTGCAGCCGCGCAGCGCCAGGCGTTCGGGCGGCAACAAAGCGGGCAGTTCCGATACAGCGGACAAGATGAAACCGACTGTCACTGTCACGCTGCCCTCCGGACAATCTATATCCGGCGCACTTGATCGTATTGATGACTTCACCGTTTCCTTACGCGACGGCAATGGTCAATTCCACTCTTTTGCCCGCGATGGAGATTCGCCTAAAGTAGTTGTTAATGATCCGCTGTCAGCCCACACACGCCTGCTCCGTCAATATACGGATGCTGACATTCACAACGTAACGGCATACTTGGTGACACTGAAATGACCATTCGCGCGACCTTTATTTCTCTTCTTCTGACTGCCCTTCCCGCGGCATTGCCCGCGCAAGGTCTCGACCCGGCTGCGCTCTTGAAACAGCTCCCCAACACGTGGCCGACTTACAACGGCGACTACTCCGGGCGGCGCTTCAGCCCGCTGACGCAGATTAATTCTTCCAACGTTCACAATCTGTCACTCGCCTGGGCGTCCCGCTTCAGCAGCACGAACGCAGCTACCGGAGTGCAGATCAAAGCGACGCCGCTCCTGGTAAACGACGTTCTTTATTTCACATCACCAAACAACATTTGGGCCGCCGATGTCCGCACGGGCCGCGAGTTATGGCATTACACCTATCCCCCGAACACCGGCAGCACCATTGGCAATCGCGGCGTCGGCATGTACGAAAACTGGCTGTTCTTCGAAACCCCGGACAGTCATCTCGTCAGCCTCGACGCGTCCACCGGCAAGGAGCGCTGGAAGGTTCAGATCGCCGACCCGAAACTTGATTACACCTCCACTGTCTCCCCGATCATTATCGGGAATCACGTTGTTGTCGGCATCGGAGGAGATCATCTTGATAATCCCGGCTTTCTCGAATCGCACGATCCCGAAACCGGAAAACTGCAATGGAAATGGTGGACCACCCCCCGCAAAGGCGAGCCGGGAATGGAAACCTGGCCGGATGAGTACGCCGCCGCTCACGGCACCGGTCAAACCTGGATGCCCGGCACATATGACCCCAAACTCAATCTGTACTACATCGGCACCGGCAATCCGAATCCAGTGATGGCCGAGAAAAGCCGTAAAGGGGATAACCTCTATACCTGTTCGATTGTGGCGATCAACCCGGATACCGGGAAGCTGGTCTGGTATTACCAAGTCTCCCCGCACGATGTACACGACTGGGACGCAACAGAAACACCGGTTCTGGTTGACGGTGTCATTGATGGAAAGCCGCGCAAGCTGCTGCTGCAAGCCAGCCGTAACGGCTACTTCTTTGTTCTGGACCGCACAAACGGAGAACATATTCTCACGAAGCCTTTTATCGATACGCTGAACTGGGCCAAAGGGCTAAACGCCCAGGGCCAGCCCATTCCAGACCCCGCCAAGTATCCAGCCGTTAACGGAGTGCTGGTTTCGCCCTCATCGAACGGAGCGACCAACTGGCCCGCGCCCAGCTTTGATCCCGAAACCGGATTGTTGTACGTAGGCTCCAGCCGCACTTACAGCATGTTTTACCTGACCGATACTGACGAACGCCCGCAAGGCTGGGCCGGACTCGATAGCGTGGTCGGCGGAGACGGAGGAGCGCTCCTGGCGATTGACTATAAGAGCGGCAAAGCGGTTTGGCATCACGACTGGTCCAGCGGCACCGGCGTTGTCGCGATGCTGTCAACCGCCGGTAAGCTGCTGTTCACCAGCAACGGAAACCATTTTATTGCCTTTGATCCAACGGACGGAAGGATTTTGTGGCACACCAGTCTCACGGCCAGCCCCAGCAATGGGCCGATCACTTATGAGATCGATGGCAAGCAATACGTCTTGGTTGCTGCCGGAGACACACTGTTCGCCTTTGCGCTTAATAAAACGGCAACGACATGAGCAATCGGTCAATCTTAGACGGGATAGGATCGAGGTTCAACGGGGTATCCGAGACGCCCAACGGATCGCAAAAAATAAAGCTTGCCGCCGCCTCTCCTGTTCTTTATGATCAGGGCACCTCCTCGCTACCTGTTGCCTTATGCATGAAGACTGCCGAAACTACGTGGAAGAGTTGCTGGCGAATCAACCCTGTCCGATTAACACCTGGATTCATCTGCAGAGTTGCCCGAAATGCAGTCAAGAGCTCGAAGCGCTGCGAAAGCTTTCGGGCCTATTCTCAGGCGGCTCTCTTGAAACGCCGGTACCCGATCCCCTGTTCTACACACGAGTGCAAGCACATATCGAGTGCTTGCGTTGGCAATCGCCTTGGCATGTCTTTTTTTACACGGGCTGGGCGAAACGGTTGGTTCTCACGTGTTTGGCTTGCACCAGCTTGATTGCTGCCTACCTATTTAGCGCCTCCTCCGAAGAATACACCAGACGAGCCGTTTCTGATAGAAGCGATCTCACCAGCCTCCAAACCAGCGATCAGCAATTACAGCGGGATGCCGTGCTGGTGAACTTTGTCGTGGACTCGAAATCCGTGGATGAAACCGACCATTAAAACCGGAAGCCTACGTTCCCCACGATCGTTCTCGGTTGCAGAAAATGCGTGCCGCTGAAGGTGGACAGGAAATTGTACACGACTATCTGATTCGTCAGATTTTCCACTTGCACGGAGGCGGTGAAGCGGCGCGGCCCTTCGGCATGCAGAAGATTGTCCGTGCCGATGCCGAGATTGAAAACGTGCCGGGGTTTCACGCGAGCCGGATTGTGATCGTCGTTCTCCTGTCCGGCTTGCGGCAGGGCCAGAAGTTTCGAAGTGCCCACGTTGCAAACCGAGTTCGGCGTGAACGGATTGGCGACGGTCGCGAAGACTCCATCGCAGGCGAAACCAATCGACACCTGCTGGTTGGGCGTCAACCCTAAGGCGGAGGCCACATCCGGCACGCCGCTGACCACGAGACCGCTGTCATAGCGCCAACTGAAGGAGAACCACTCGGCATCGTGGGGCCGTTGGTAGCGGGTGAGCACCGTCGACTGCAGCGCCTGATCGTGATCGATGCGGAACACGCCGGGCGGCACGGCGGAGGTGTTCAGCAGTCCTCCGGTCTGGCCGGGGAAGTAGCGCGCCCGCGTATGCCCGACCGACCAGTAGGTCTGGAAGCCGTGAATATTAGTGGTGCTCACGCGTCCGGTGACGCCATCCAGAGCCGATTTTTGCCAGGCAATCGGAAACGTGATGGGCGTGTTCTGGAGCGTGCTGAAATCATACGCATTGTGCGTGTACTTCCAGAAGTAATCCGCATCGATAAGAATGTACTTGCCGATGGTTTGCTGGAACCCGGCGTTATATTGGTTTCGTTTTCCGGGTTGGATGGGAGGCGCTGAATTCACCCCCCAAAACGGATTCAACCGTGCCGTTACTGAGTCCCGAAGCGCTCGAAAGCAACAGATTTTCATTAAACGGGGTTTCAAAGGTCCGGGAGTAGGCCAGCCGCAGAACGGTACTGGTTTTTTTGAGGTTGTAGGCGAGGCCGATCCGGGGAGACACGCCGCTATCGCCTACCAAACCGTAATACGTATCGCCGCGAAGACCCACATTCAGAAGAAAATTGCCGATCGTGACGGCATCCTGCACATAAGCGGCTTATTGATTGATGTTGTGCTTCGCCTTGAACTGGAAGAGCGAGCCGCCGCGCGACAGATCAAAGGGAATCAAGCCGGGCTGCAAGGCCGAATTAGCGGCATAGCCCAATCCGTTGCAAGCATTGGGGTCGAGAATCGTCGGGTCCGTCACCGGGTTGCCGCTGGCATCCAGGCAGGGCGCGTTATAAGTCGGATCAGTGATGCCGAATCCAAACTCCTCAAAGAGCCGAGTCTGCTTGAGATCGATGCCGATCTTGATATTGTGGCGCCCTTCGTTGATCGACAAGTCGCTGCGCACGCCGTAATTGAAGAGTTTGCGATGCTGGCCTTGTGTGGACGGAGTGTCGTTGAGCAAATCGCGGCTTGGATAGTAATTGAAGTCATCCTTGCGGAGGTACGGATTGATGGTCAACAAATAATGCGCGTTGAAGGTGTGTTGATAACCGGGCGCGATGTTCCAGGTCAGTACGCGCTGCCGCTGGTCCTGGGTTAACTGGTCATAATCATTCGGAATCTGAATCCAATTGCGCGCCGCAAACAGGTTGAGGTGAAACACATTCTGCGCCGTGAGCTGAAAATCAAAGCGGTCAAAGATCGTCTGATTGTTGCCGATGTCATGGATCGGCGCGTACTCCGGGGTGTCGAGGAAATGTCCGCTCCGCGTTCCATCGAGCGCCAGGAAGTTGCCGATTTTTTCATTGCCGAAACCGAGCCCCACATCGCCGCCCGTGCTGCCGAAAGTTCCATAGTAGGCATTGACGCTACCGAAGGTGCGCATCGCGCCCAGGCCGGAACGCGTGGTGATCTGATCCACTAGGCTGGATTTATCGCCGAACTCCGCTTGGGGCGCGCCGGTGATTAACTCCATGCTCTGAATGGCGCTGGTTGGCAATTGTGTCGAGAACACCTTGCTCTGCTGATCGCTGATGGGCTGCCCGTCAATGACAGAGGCGACCTGCGCATGGTCGCCGAGCGGATGAAAAAAGCCGTTAGCATCCGCCGCGACCCCGCCCGTGCTGTAGGTGATCGCTTGACTCAAGCCGTCCGCCGGATCAAAGGCAGGAATTTTGAGCATTTGGTTGCGGTCCACATCGACATGCGCGGAAGGAATCGTTTCACAACCAGGTCCTGCCCAGTCGATTCCACCTGCACCGTGGTGCCCGTGGCGGCGAGCGATAGCTTCACGCTCAGTTCGATCGGCAACGAGGTGCGAATCGAGACGTCTTGCCCGAAAGAGGCGAATCCCGAGGCCGTGACTTGGACATGATAGGCATTCGGGGGCAGGTTCACGAGGCGAAAGTTGCCGGTTGCATTGGAAGCGACCGTTTGCGTATAGCCGGTTACAGGATTGTGGGCCGTCACGGTCGCTCCGGGCACGGCGGCGCCCGAGGGATCAGCCACTGTGCCGGTGACGGTGCCCGCGTTCCCTAGCGATTGCGCGCGCAAGGGAGAAAGCGATACGGAAAGGGACAGCGCGAAAAGTAAGGAGACCCAAAAAGTCAAAGGTTTGTTCATGATGGAAGGCTTGATACTTCATCAAACGCGAGAACCAACGAAAGGCGCAACAAATTCAGATAGAGAAACTATAGAGAGCGACGAACGGCCTAGAACGGGAAATGAACGGATACAAGCAGACGCTCTTTTGCCGCCTTTGGCGACTACCAGCTCAAGACATCCCGAACATTCTTGGCCTGGCGCTTGCTGACAACAAATTCCTGTCCGTTGTTCAGGGTCACCAGCCAGCGCTGGCTGGTAATCATGCTCATTTTCCGGATCTGCTCCACGTTGACCAAAGCGTTCCGGTGAATTCGGCGGAAGGAACTGTTCCCGAAGCGATCCTCAATGGCTTTGAGATTTTGGGTGGCTAAATAGCGTTGTTTGGCCGTGATGATCCAGGTCAGATCTCCCTCGGCTTGAAAGGCAAAGACCTCGTGGACGCTTAACAAGAAAAACTCCTGGCCGATTTTGCCCACGATTTTGCGAACCGGCGGCAGGTCGGGTCGGGTCACCGGCGCGAGTTCCTGCAATTGCGCCCGCCTCGAAGGCCTGAATCGCGTGCTGGTCGTAAGCTGTGACCATGACGATAGCCGGCGCATGATCTCCATGCAAGTGGGTCAACAGCTCGAAGCCGCTCATCGCGGGCATCTGGATATCGAGAAAGACTACGTCCGGCTTCCCGGACAAAATCTGCAGCAGGGCGGATTCGCCGTTCTCGGCCTCGCCGGCAATTTCGACCGACAGAGCTTCCAGTTCCTCGCGAAGAATTTTGCGGGCAACCGGTTCATCGTCCACAATGAGGGCACGCATAGCGCAGAAGCATTAGTGTACGACCCTTTCCCCTCCAAGGCGATTCGGACCCGACAGAAGGCCGCAATGATACGGCAAACGGGCGCTTCTTTCCCATCAGCGGATCGAGGATTCTCCTGCTTCGAAGTATGCCACGGAGATACTGAACGAGAATCGTTCCGAGCAGACCTGCCGTGCCGGAGAGAAGCGCCCTGGGCGGCAGGCCCGGTTGACTAGGGCAGACTTCCTCGAAAGAGTCGTTTTGTGGTAGATTATCTTGTCGGTTCGGGTTGTCCCCTTCGCAGCGTTGTTGCTGGAGAACCGTGGGAAGACTCCCACCGCGCTATGCTCGTTTTTTCTTATCGCGATCCGCTCCTTATCAACACCATCGGTCATGCGGTCGGCATCCTTCTGTTCGGTGTTCTGGTTGCCTTGCTCATTCAGGATTGGCGGCACCATGGCGTCCGGCAGACGCGTTTATCTTTAAC
>CAXUBB010000245.1:0-4650 GCA_964249105.1 uncultured Bryobacteraceae bacterium
ACCTGGGCGGCATCATGATGGTAGGGGCGATGCTGCTGACTATAGAGTTGACGGGCGTGCCGCTCCTGCGCAATTCCCTGCCCTACATTGTCACGTCGATCCTGGCGCCGATCGTTCTGGCTGCCACGTCCCAAGTCACCAAGGCAAGATTCGCGGCTACTTTTGTCGCAGGCTTCTACATGCTCTTTCTGGTTGCCTGTATTCAAATTCTGCCGCTTTTCCCTGCTGAACCTAAGCTTGGTCCGGTTTACCAGCACGTCACGCACTTTATACCGCCGCAGTTCCCTTTGCTATTAATCGTTCCCGCATTCCTCCTCGACCTGTTTTGGCAGCGCGTAAGACATTGGAGAACTTGGGCAACTGCAGCAGTGAGCGCCGTCTTGTTTGTCGCCTCTTTTGTTGCCGTAGAGTATCCATTCGCCGGCTTCCTGATGTCATCGGCCTCTCGCAACAGATTTTTCGGAACCGGCTATCTCCCTTATGGCGCGTCACCGCAATCATCTATGGCTCGCCATGTATTTAACGTGACCGACTCCAGCCCGCAATTCTTCGTAGGCATCCTGATCGCGATGGCTGTTTGTGCGCTCACAACATGGTTTGGCCTGAAGCGAGGCAAATGGATGTCCCAGGTTCAGCGATAGAAATGAAAACCTTCAAAACCTGTTTCCTGCTCGTTTCCCTGGCGCTGCTGGCGCAAGCGCATATCGGCAGTCCCGATATCTACCTTGACAGCCAGGCAGGGCCTTACCAGCTTTTCGTCACGATCAGGCCGCCGGCCGTCATCCCCGGTATTGCCGAGCTGGAGATTCGAGCACAAAGCGCGGGCGTCCGCGAGATTCGCGCTGTGCCGGTTCCGTTAACATCGGAAGGCGCGAAATTTGCCCCAGTGCCGGACAAACTGAGGGTCTCCGAGGAAGATCCGCAATTCTTTACCGGCTCGTTGTGGATTATGTCTCCCGGTTCCTGGCAGATACGGCTCACGGCGGATGGGCAGAAGGGCGTCGGAGCCTTATCCGTGCCGCTGCCTTCCGCCGCGCTAACCACGAAACCCATGCAGTTCGGATTAGGCGCGGTGCTGACGCTCATGATGATCCTGCTCGCGGGCGGCCTGGTCCTGATCGCTGGCGCTTCGGCGCGCGAAGCCAAGCTTCCAGGCGGCGTTAAACCCGATAATGAGCAGTTGCGGCGCGCCCGAACAGCGATGGCCGTAATGCTTACCGTTGTGATTGGCTTCCTTGGCCTGGGCCGCTGGTGGTGGAATTCATCGGAAGCCCATTACCGCGAAAACGTGTATAAGCCTGTGCGGATGAATGCTGTACTGAAGAACAACGGCGTCCTGACTTTGACCATGAGCGATAGCGGTTGGCTGCAACCGAAGGACGGAAGATCCGTACGCTTGCGCCCCGCCTTCCTAGTAAAAACAGTAGACGATCTTATTCCCGATCACGATCACCTCATGCACCTGTATGCAATCCGTAAGACGGGTTTGGATGTGGTTTATCATCTCCATCCTGAAATGACCGGAAGCGGCGTATTTCAATTGGCCTTGCCGGTCATGGAGCCCGGCGCTTACCAGCTTTATGCCGACGTCGTGCATGCTAACGGCTTTCCCGAAACGATGACAGCGGCGGTGCAAATCCCCCCCGGTTTGCCGGGACGCCCGCTCAAAGGAGATGACGCCAGCGGGAAAGCAGCGCCTTGGCAAGAAGCGTCCGCTTCAGAAACAACGTTTACGCTCCCGGATGGATACAAAATGGAGTGGCTTCGCCCAGGCCGACCGCTCAGAGCGAAACAAGCAATACCGTTCCGGTTCCGTCTTCTGAATGCCAGGAGTATGCCTGCCCATGACATGCAGTTTTATATGGGCATGTTAGGCCACGCGGCTTTTGTCAAGACGGATGGAACCACATTCGCCCATATTCACCCGACCGGTTCCGTTGCCATGGCTTCTTTCATGCTCGCCCAGAATCAGCTAGGCGAGAATTCTCCCATGAACATGTCAGGGGACATGCCGGGCATGGATCACTCCGCTCATGCCGCCATGGAGTCGTTACCAAACGAAGTGACCTTTCCTTATGGATTCCCCAGTCCCGGCAGATACCGTATCTTCGTTCAGATGAAACACGGCGAAACTGTTGAAACAGGCGTATTCGATGCGGATGTCAAATAGTGCCGGACCTTACTGGGCGCGGAGAATGTCCGCCGGATCTGCCTTCATGGCACGACGAGCAGGAAGGTAGCTTGCCAGAAATGCAGTTATTAGAAGGAACAAAACAGTAGCTGTAAAGGTCAGCGCGTCGGTGGACTGCACGCCGTAGAGAATACCGGATAGGAAGCGCGTCAGACCCCAGGAGGCCATGAGACCGGCTGCGATGCCATAGGCTGTTAGTTGTAATCCTTCCCCAATCACCAAAAATTGAAGTTGATTTGGCTGAGCGCCTAAAGCCAAGCGGATTCCCATCTCGTGCCCGCGTTGCGCGACGGCGTAAGCCATGACGCCATAGATCCCGACTGCCGCGAGTATCAGGGCAAGAGACGCGAACAAACTCAACAGAACGGTTCGAAAGCGTCGCGTCTGCACAGACGACGCAATCACCTCGCGCATGGTGCGAACGTTGTAGACGGCCTGCTCCTTATCCACCTGATGAACCGCTGCTATCGCGAACGATGCAATACTTTTCGGGTCCATGGCAGTTCGGATAACAAGCGCGAGCGCCGGCCACGGGTCTTGCGCGTACGGGACATACATAGCGGGACGAGGCGTCTGATCAAGCCCCTGCTGCGCCACGTCCGCTACAACTCCCACCACCGGACTCCAATCCAATCGATCCACTTTGATGTATTTGCCGATGGCGCTTTCCTTGGGCCAGAAGTGGCGGGCCATGGATGCGTTCACGATAACAGCGCCGGGCGCATTCGCCGTATCACGATCCGTAAACACTCGACCCTCAAGAATAGAGATGTGAAGCGTGCGGAAGTAATCCGGGCTGATGGTCAGATAGTACGGTGAAATGTCTCCGCCCGGCGCGGAAGGACGACCTTTAATTTCAATACTTCGACGGCTGCCTCCCGGATTCAAAGGTAAACGAGAGGTGACAGCAGCGAAGCGAACTCCCGCCAGCGAGCAAATTCGCTGCAGCAATTCCGTAGCAAAGAGATTTCGATCCGCAGGCTTTCCATATTGCGCCGGAGGAAGTGAGAGTTGCAGACTCAGAACGTGATCCGGGCTAAAGCCCTGGGGCGCGGAAAGAAGACGATCAAAGCTACGGATCAAGAGTCCTGCGCTGATTAATAGAATGGCGGATAAAGCAATCTGCGTCACCACCAAAATCTTCCTGCTTCGGTTCATGCGCGCGCCGCCAGTAGAGGCGCGAAGACCTTCTTTCAATGCGCTGCTCAGGTCGATCTTGGCGGACTGAATGGCCGGAAAGAGGCCAAACAAAATCGTGGAGAGTACTGAGACGCCTACGACGAACATAATTAAGTGGAAGTCGATTTGCAAACCGCCGGGCGGCAGAACATCCGCCGGAAGAAGCGCTTCGAGCGACCGCAAGGCGTATCGGGTGCCAGTCAAACCAAGAACAGCGCCGACCAGTGAAAGAAGCAAACTCTCGACAATGAGTTGCCGAATCAGCCGCGATCGCCCGGCCCCAAGCGAGGCGCGAATGGCGATTTCCTTCTGGCGGATAGCGCCGCGCGCCAGCACGATGTTGGTCACATTCGCGCAAGCAATAAGAAAAAGCACGGCGACAGCGGCCAGCAAAATGAGAATGACGGGACGCGTGTTGCCGACCAGATCGTCCCGTAGCGAGACTAACTGAGGGTGATCTCCTTCTTCCTTGTCCTTGTATTGCTCGGTCAATCTATGAGCAATGACTTCCGCTTCCCCTTGCGCTTGGCGCATGGTGACGCCCGGCTTCAACCGCCCAATGATGTCAAAGTAATGACTGCTGCGTGACGTGGACGGATCGACCAGTGGCCGCAAAGGATGCTCGGGAGCCGGGAAGCGCGCCGCCGCCCACAGGTCAGCGTTGCCCGGAAAAGTAAAATGACGAGGCATGATGCCGACTACCACCCGAGGTTCGCCGTCCACCGAAATAGCTTGGCCAATCACGCCGGGTGATCCTGCATAGCGGCGCTTCCAAAGTGAGTAGGAAAGAACAACGGTTCGGGGACCGCCCGGCTTGTCCTGTAGGGGATTGAGCGTTCGTCCGAGTTCCGGCGGAACACCCATAACAGCAAAGAAGTTGGGAGTCACAACAGCGCCCAGCACGCGCTCGGGCCTGTTCTCGCCCCCTAAGTTGAGCGGCTCCTGACGGTATGCCGCGAGACCTTCAAACGACTTCGCTTCGCGCCGGTAGTCGAGATAGTCAGCAGGTGCGAGGCTGTCAAGGCTTCCTTGCCAACGCTCATATAGATTCACTAAACGTTGCGCTTCCGGCAATGGTAATGGCCTAATTAACGCCGCATCGGTAACGCTAAAAATAGCGGCTGTTGCGCCAATTCCCAGGGCCAGAGTCAGAATGACCGTCGCCGCATACATGGGCGATTGCCGTACCGTACGGATTGCATAGAGCAGATCTTTCCGCAAATCCTCAAGCCACAAAATACGCCGGCTCTCGTAGAAGTGTTCTTCCGTTTGAAGCACAT
>CAXUBB010000245.1:4660-8344 GCA_964249105.1 uncultured Bryobacteraceae bacterium
CCGCAGCCGGTCAGCCTCAATCGCTATGTGAGCCTCAATTTCGGCGGCAAAGTCCTTTTGTTTGCGCCGCCCCGAGAATATCATCCTACTTCTCCTTGTTCCGGGCCTAGAACATTTCCGATAGCTATAGCTATACGGCGCCAACGGCTTGTTTCCTGAACCAGCCGCTTCCGGCCTTTCTGCGTCAGTTTGTAAAACCGCGCTTTCCGATTGTTATCTGAGAGACCCCACTCAGCGGTGATTGCGCCCTGGTCCTCTAAACGCTGTAAAGCGGGGTATAGCGCCCCATGATCGACCAGGAGTTCATCTTTTGACGACTCTTGGATGGATCGGGCAATTCCCTGCCCGTGCTGACGGCCAAAGAGCAGCGTACGGAGTATTAATAAATCAAGAGTGCCTTGTAAAAGCGCGAGACGCTCCTTCTGATCATGGGTTGACATCTGACATGAGTATGCAGCTATTCAGGTCGGATGTCAACAGGAGACGCGTCAAGTAGCCGCTATTGTAAACGCACCACACGATCCGGCATCGGCGCGGGCTTTCCGGCGAGGTTCAGAATCGTGGATGCGAAGTTGAGACTGTCGTAAGGCTCGCTGATCTGGCGCTTCGGCAAACTGGCGCCGGCCATCATCCAAACAGACTGGGTGGAAATCCGCAGGAAGCTGCCATGATTGCCGCCCGGATTAAAGCTGCGAGCATTGAAGTTCCAGCCGTCAGCGGCAAAGATATGAAAATCCGCGGCAACGAGGGCGCGGCGGCGACGCTCATACCGCAACAACAGCGGATTCAGGCCAGGCGTTCCCGGCACATTCTCTTCGACGGGCGACAATTCTTCCGTGATTCCAATCACGCCATTGGAATACAGGCATTGGTGGGTAGCGAGGAGCCACTCGCGATCCGTGTGCCAATCCGATAACCACCGCGCACGATCTTCTCCCGGCGGAAGAGACAGATGGGAATCCTCAAATAAGCGCAGCGGCAATCCGGCGCGCCACTCTTGCGAAGTCCATTGAATTTGAAATTTGTTATCCGTTTGCAGATGCGACACGGACCGCAAGGCAATCCGCCCGGCCGCGTCCGTCAAAACGATTAACTGTGCATCTTCATCACCATACAACCAGTAACCATGGATTGCTCCCGAATCATGAAGGGAAACAGCTTCATCCGGCAACCGCATCGCCAGGAAATCAACAGGGTGAACCGGCAACGCCGATTGAGGGTTATTGCGCACCCGTTGTTGAACCAATAACGGAAAATAGTTCACAAAACGGAACGACCGCTCTTCATCCAGCTTTCCATTCGCATCAACAGCTAATCCAGACGGCCCCGGACCCACGGCATAATGCTGCACATCGCCCACGGAATTGTTGTCGCCCAATTGCATCTCAGGAACATAATTCGCAATATCGCCACGGAAAGGCCGGGCCGTATCCACATGTAAATCCATCAAAGCGTAGAGATGCTTCAGGAAAGTGCGATAGCCGGCATGTTCCTCTTCCCGCAATTCCAGATACCGGCGTTTGCGTCTGGCTGTCTTGTCAGTTCCCTCTTCCCGCTCCGCTTCCGACCACTTGCGCGGAAAATCCTTCACTTCCGCCTTGCCACGGTCAATCTCCGACTGCAAAGCCGTTAGCTCCTCTTCCATCTCGGAAGCGGTTTTCGTCCAGCCAGCGCGATGACGTTCAATCATCGCCGAAAGATAAGCCGCCGCCGCTTGACGGACCTCCGGCGCAAGGTCCGCGCGCATCAATTGAAGCAGAAGAATATGAATCTTATTTAGATCGCTGTTGCGTAAATGAACCGTCGCCCGCTCGTTACCGTCGAGATCGAGCCATGCGGTCGGGTAAGACGAAGCTTTGCCGGAAAGGTAAAAGGAAGCTATGGAAGGCGTGACAACCCGATGCAGCAGCGGATCAAGACCCATGATCTTATACGAATCCAGTTGATGCCTGTTCGTCACCACATGATGAGCTCCGCCTGCCGGGCTATTAAAAAGATCAGGCAAACTATAGCCTTGGCTGAACACATCGGGCCGGTTGTTCATGCCGTGATCCGATACCACAATAAAGGCAGTCTGCCGGGCCAGCGGCCCCTTTTCGATCGTTGTCCAGATCCGTCCCGCCAGTCCATCCAGATGGCGTAGAACATCGGTCAGTGCGGCCTGTTGATTGGTGGCATGCCCCTGATGGTCGGCATCACCGCTGAATAGATCCAAGTAGAGAACGTCCGGCTGTTCCGCACGCTCCTTTAATTCACTCTCGAGTTGCTGACCTAGCAGTGAGTCCAGCGAAGGAGCGCCCACGCCTTCCACGGGAGACATAAAAAGCTCCGACTTTACGCGGCGGGTCAGCACATGCCGCAAAGTAGTCCAACGAACGCCGCGCTGAAAAAGCCCGATGCCCTGATACCGTTCATCGTAAGGAAAGGCATCCAGAACCAGCGGAATGCCAGCTTGGTCAAGCACCTCCACGCCGGGCATATCCACCTGCCGACTGCGCGCATACATGATATAGAAAGGAAAAAAGTTCAGATAGTCATATACCTGCCCGGTATATCGGTCGTATTCGACATTGCCTCGAATCACTGTATGGTGTCCGGTATCGAGCATGGACCACGAAGGGGCCGAAAGGCTGATTCCGCGAGTGTAGAAGTTTTCAAACACAACGCCGTTCTCGGCGAAAATGTGCGAAAACCAGGGCAGGCAGGACTTTCCCGTGGCTGGATCAATCTCGCGCATCGTGCGGTACAGGAGATCGCCGCTCAGCCCATCAATCTTCAAAATCACGATTCGGTGCGCCGCCGTTTCGGCTCGCGCCTGAGCGGAAGCGGCAACGCCATAGAACCCAAGCAGCAGCGTAAGGAGAAAACGCTTCACTTCAGCGGTTCCACGGCCTTTATCTTTGCAGTATGCGGATGGAAACCAGCGGCGCGCGCGGAATCTGCCACCGTCACGGAAACAGGGTGAGGCGGCTCCTCGCCTTGCCGGAATGCAAGAATTGCAACCACGCAATCCGTCTGCACGGTTTCATCACGGGACAGATCTTTCAGGCGCTCCAGCGTGGCAACCGCATGGGCCTTGATCTCCGGTGAGTGAATACCCGGCATCAGATCGCGCAGTTGAGTGATGGCGGAGTCAATGAGCGAACTGTCAAAAGCCACTTCCGGCTCCGTGCCGTTTCTTACCACTGAGTCCAGGAACCCAAGATGATAGCGCAGGCGGCGTTCTCCATCGAGAGCGGCAAAGGTGGACTGCTCCGACTTTACCCGATGCGTATACATACCGAACGTTGCCATGTGCAGCATATTGTGCGCTACGCTCGCCTTGGTCGATTCCCCGAAATCAGCCAACTCGGCCCGGCGCTCCTTCTCAAGGAGCGCCACTAATTTGCCGTTCTCCCCGGACTGGCTCTGCAACTGAGCGAAATGCGCGTTCGCTATCTCCCTCTCGCGTGTGGCGGAGGCCGCCAGCGGATTTACCGCCAGTGATTCAGCCCGATCCCGCAACGCTTGGCGCAGAGCAGGGTCGAGCTGATGATCCAGCGCCAGTTCAGCACGGAACTGCGAATAACAGTCCAGTCGCGCCTCCTGATCGACCGCAGTGCCGCGTCTTGACCACAGCATGTTGTAAGCCATTGCGCCTGCGTAGTAGTACCAATTGGCAAAGTGCGAAATACCAATCACGCC
>CAXUBB010000246.1:0-8323 GCA_964249105.1 uncultured Bryobacteraceae bacterium
GGGTAGGGTGTTTGAGCACGACAGCCAGGCTTTGGGCGTACGCGCCGTGAAACGCATTGAAACCGCGCTCGCTCAAGTTGTAAAAGAAGCCATGTTTCTGCCCCCGCTGCGAGCGCAGGAGCCGCGAGCACATCATCGGCGTCGTGGTCAGTGAAACAAGAAGGGAAATCACAATCGCCACCGCGAGCGTGATCGCAAATTCGCGGAATAAGCGTCCGACAATTCCGCCCATCAGCAAAATGGGAATAAAAACGGCAATCAGCGAGATGCTCATCGAAACCACCGTGAAACCGATCTCCCGCGCGCCGCGCAAAGCCGCTTCCATCGGCTGCATGCCTTCTTCCAGATAGCGCGTGATATTCTCGATGACCACAATAGCGTCATCGACCACAAAACCGGTGGAAACCGTAAGCGCCATGAGCGACAAATTGTCGAGCGTGTAGCCGAGCAGATACATCACCCCAAAAGTCCCCAGTAGGGAGAGCGGCACGGCAATGCCGGGAATAAACGTTGCCCAGAAATTACGCAGGAACACGAAAACCACAATAATGACCAGGGCGATGGAAATCAGCAATGTGACCTCCACATCATGCACGGAGGCGCGAATGGTCTGGGTTCGATCTTGCGCGACACTGATATGAATAGAGGGGGGAATGGAGGCTTGTAATTGCGGCAGCAGAGCGGTAATGCGGTCCACAGCTTCGATAATGTTAGCTCCCGGCTGCCGCGAGATAGCCATCAGAACCGTTGGTTTACCATTCGTCAGGCCGTCGTTGCGAGTATTTTCAACCGAGTCAAGGACATTAGCGACATCGGCCATGCGAACCGGCGCTCCGTTGCGATAGGTCACCAGCAAACGCGCGTATTCATCGGCGGTAAACAGCTCATCGGTTGTGTTGATCTGCCAGCGGCGCTGATCGTTGCTGACGGCTCCCTTGGCTTGATGGGCGTTGGCGGCTTGCAGGGCCGTTGCCACATCCGTGATTCCGATATTCAGATTATTCAGGATCGTCGGGTTGACCTGCACCCGTACAGCAGGCCGTGAGCTGCCCCAGATATCCACTCGTCCCACGCCCTCAATTTGGGAGATCTTTTGACCGAGAATGGAATCCGCGATGTCATACATGCGCGGACGATCGTAAACATCCGAGTCCAGCGCCAGCATCAGAACCGGCGCATCCGCGGGATTGGCTTTGAAAAAACCAGGATTGCTGGGGAGATCGGCGGGAAGCTGTCCGCGCGCGGCATTGATTGCGGCTTGCACATCGCGCCCGGCGGCATCGATGTTGCGATCCAGATCGAACTGGAGAGTGATACCTGTGCTGCCGAGCTGGCTCGAAGAGGTCATCTCCGTAATGCCGGCAATGCGCCCGAACTGGCGCTCTAAGGGGGTAGCGACAGCCGACGCCATCGTTTCCGGGCTGGCTCCCGGCAGATTGGCGTGCACCTGGATGGTGGGGAAATCCACTTCCGGAAGCGGCGAAACAGGCAGCAACTGGAAGGCCAGCACTCCTGAAAGAGCAAGGGCCGCCGTTAATAGCGATGTCGCCACGGGCCGTTTGATAAAAGGCGCGGAAAGATTCACTCGCTAGTCTCCATGCACGGGTTCCGGAAGATCAACGCGCACGGCAGGCTGTGTCCGGTGCGCCCGGCTGAAGCGCCGCGCCAGCCGTTCGAAGAAGAGATAAACCACAGGCGTGGTGTAAAGCGTTAGAACCTGGCTGAAAATCAATCCGCCCACGATCGTGATGCCCAGCGGACGGCGCAGTTCAGATCCCGTGCCGGTTCCCAACGCCAGAGGCAATCCGCCAAACAGCGCGGCCATGGTGGTCATCATGATGGGGCGGAATCGCAACAGACACGCCTGATAGATAGCTTCTCGTGGCGACTTGCCTCCAAAGCGCTCGGCTTCCAGAGCGAAGTCAATCATCATGATCGCGTTCTTCTTGACAATACCGATCAGCAGGATAATACCGATCAAGGCAACCACGTTGAAATCATTGCGGCAAATATACAAAGCGAGAATAGCGCCGATACCGGCGGAGGGCAAGGTAGAGAGAATCGTAATCGGGTGAATGTAGCTCTCGTACAAGACGCCGAGCACGATATAAACCACAACCAGCGCGGCGATAATCAAATAGGCTTCGTTCGCCAAAGAGTTCTGGAAGGCAGCGGCGGTTCCCTGGAAATTTGTGTGAATGCTCAGCGGCAAGCCAATCTGCTGTTCCTCTTCTCGAATTGCTTTCACCGCATGGCCTAGAGACACGCCGGACGGCAAGTTAAAAGAGACCGTCACGACCGGGAATTGGCCCTGGTGATTAATAACCAGCGGCGTCGTGCTCGTTTCGATGTGGCTGATTGTGCTGAGAGGAACCTGCGTGCCGCTACTGGAACGGATATAAACGTCATCGAGCGAATCGGGATTGCGGCGGAATCCCGGCGCGACTTCCAGCACGACATGATACTGGTTCAACTGCGTGAACATGGTGGACACCAGGCGCTGGCCGAAAGCATCGTAAAGCGTGTCGTCAATCTGCTGCATGCTGAGGCCCAGCCGGGAAGCGTTGTCGCGGTCGATAACCAGCGTCGTTTCCAGCCCGTTATTCTGCTGATCCGTGGCGACGTCGCGCAAGGTGGGCAGGGTTCTCAGCTTCCCTACCAGCCGGTCCGTCCACGCGTTCAGCTCCTTCTCATTCGCGCCTTCCATGGTGTATTGGAATTGCGTGCGGCTGACGCGGTCTTCCACCGTGAGATCCTGAACCGGCTGCATGTAAAGCGTGATGCCTTCCACCGACGCCAGTTTGGATTGCAGACGGTTGATAATCTCGCTGGCGTTGGCGTCCCGATCCTCCAGCGGCTTGAGATTGATCTGAATGCGGCCACTGTTCAGGGTAGTATTGGTGCCGTCGATGCCGATAAAAGACGAAATGCTTTGCACCCCCGGATCACCCAGGATGATCTTGGCGAGAGCCTGCTGGCGCTGCGACATCGAAGCGAAGGAAACGGTTTCGGGGGCTTCTGAAATACCGAGAATCACGCCCGTGTCCTGCACCGGAAAGAAGCCTTTAGGAACGGCGACAAAAAGAAGAATCGTGCCGATCAGGGTAGCGAGCGTCACCAAGAGCGTGAGCGGCTGATGCCGGAGCACCCACTGCAGCGTGCGGCCATACTGGGCGATAATCCAATCGAAAGCATACTCCGATTTGCGGTAAAACCAGTTCTGTTCGGACTCCGGTTTATGCCGCAGCAGCTTGGCGCACATCATCGGAGTGAGCGTCAGCGAAACCACGGCGGAAACAAGAATCGTTACGGCCAGCGTGATCGCGAATTCGCGGAACAGGCGGCCGACAATATCGCCCATGAACAGCAGCGGAATGAGCACCGCGATCAGTGAGACCGTCAGCGAAACGATGGTAAAGCCAATCTGTTCCGAACCTTTCAGGGCGGCTTCGAGCGGCCCTTCGCCCTCTTCGAGATAGCGTGAAATGTTCTCAATCATCACAATGGCGTCATCGACCACAAAGCCCGTGGAAATAGTGAGCGCCATCAGCGTTAAGTTGTTCAGGCTGTAGCCAAGCAGATACATGACGCCGAACGTTCCCACAATTGAAAGCGGCACCGCCACGCTGGGGATGATCGTGGCGGCGAGGTTGCGCAGAAACAGAAAGATCACCATGACCACCAGCCCGATGGTGAGCATTAACTCAAATTGGACATCTTCGACCGAGGCGCGGATGGTATTGGTGCGGTCCGTCAGGATTTGTACGTCAATGGCGGACGGTATGGAGGTTCTTAGTTGGGGCAGCAGCGCTTTCACGCGATCCACTACGGCGATGATGTTGGCACCCGGCTGGCGCTGAATATTCACAATCACCGCCGGAGTCGTATTCATCCAGGCCGCCTGCCGGGTGTTTTCCGCTCCGTCCAGCACGGTGGCGACATCCTGCAATCGCACCGGCGCGCCGTTCTTGTAGGCCACAATGACCGGCTTGTAGCCGGAACTGCTCAAAATCTGGTCATTCGCGGCGATGGTGTACGCCTGGCGAAGACCGTCAAAGTTGCCCTTCGCCTGATTGACATTGGTCTGGTTGAGCGCGGTGCGCAGATCCTCCATGCTCAACCCGTACGCCGCCAGCGCGGTAGGGTTGACGCGAATCCGCACCGCCGGTTTCTGGCCGCCGCTGAGACTCACTAATCCCACGCCCGGCAACTGCGAAATTTTCTGCGATAGCGTGGTATCGGCGTAGTCCTGAACCTTCGTCAGCGGAATCGTTTTCGACATGAGCGCCAGGGTCATGATGGGCGCGTCCGCCGGATTTACTTTGCTGTAGATCGGCGGATTCGGAAGATCCGGCGGCAGATACGTTCCGGCAGCATTAATGGACGCCTGAACCTGCTGTTCGGCAATATCGATATTTAGGTCGAGGTTGAACTGCAGCGTGATAATCGAGCTGCCGAACGAACTCGTGGAGGTCATCTGCTTCAAGCCGGGAACCTGGCCGAAGGTGCGCTCCAGCGGCGCTGTGACAGAAGAGGCCATCACATCCGGGCTGGCTCCCGGATAAAAAGTCAGACACTGAATGGTGGGGTAATCGACTTCCGGAAGAGCGGAAACAGGAAGCTGTTTGTATGCAATTGCGCCTGCGATCAGGATGCCGACCATCAACAGCGACGTAGCAACCGGCCGCAGGATGAATGGCCGGGAGGGACTCATTGCGAATTTCTCCTGCGCCCCTGCCCGCCGCCCGGCCCCTTGTTGACCGTGACAGTCATGCCTTCAGTTAGCTTTTCGGCTCCATCCACAACCACTTGCTCGCCCGGCTGTAATCCGTCGTCAATCACGACATCGTTTCCTTCCGAAATTCCAATCTTGACCGGGCGAACCGCCACCGTGGAATTGTCCTGTACCTGGTAAACAAAAGTTCCTGTCGGGCCGCGCTGAATTGCCACCGCCGGGACAATAGTGGCATTGCGCCTGGTATCAAGCAGCATGCGCACATTCACGAACTGGTTCGGGAACAGAGCATAATCATTGTTCGGAAAAACGGCTTTGAGCCGGGAGGTGCCGGTAGTCGCGTCAATCTGGTTATCAACGGTTAAAAGCGTGCCGTCCGCCAGCTTCTTCCGCTGGTCGCGGTCAAATGCTTCCGTCGGCAGCTTAGCGCTCTGGCGCAGTTTTTGGAGAACGGACGGAAGCTGTTCTTCCGGCAGGCTGAAGAGAACGGAAATAGGCTGTAATTGCGCGATTGTCGCCAAGCCGTTTGTATCGGAGGCGTGAATCATATTGCCCGCATCAACCTGCCGCAATCCGATGCGTCCGCTGATGGGCGAAGTAATTCTTGTGTAGGTCAGATTCAGCTTGGCATTATCGATGGCGGCTTGCGCTGCTTCAATCGCCGCCTGATCCGCGGCAATTGATCCACGGCCTTGGCCGACGGTAGCGCCCTGCGTATCCAACTGCTGTTTAGCAAGAATTTTTGAATTATAAAGTTCCTGATAACGCTGGTAGTTAACTTCCGCGTCTCGAAGAACGGCCTGATCCTTTTCGAGATTGCCTTTCGCCTGCGCTAGGTTGCCGTTAGCCTGATCGAGCGCCACCTGGAAAGGCCGCGGATCGACCTGCGCCAGCAGATCGCCCTTTTGCACTGATTGGCCCTCGCGGAAGTTGACGCTGATAAGCTGGCCGTCCACCCGCGACTTCACCGTGACCGTATTAAAAGGGGTGACCGTACCCAGTCCTTCCAGATAGACCGGCATATTCCCGGTGCGGGCGGCGGCTGTGGCAACCGTGATGCTCCGGGGACGCATGGCGCCCATTTTCTTCTTCGCCATGTCAGTCTTTTTCGTGTTTTCATAGTCGTACAGGCGATAGCAGCCGTATCCGATCCCTATAAAAATCAGTAGCCACACCCACCAGTAGCGATTGCCGCCCTTGCCGTCGTCTTCCAGTTCCGGATACTTTACGGCATGCGAGGCAGGGGGACGAATGCCCGGCACCTCCGGTTCAGTTGTATGCGGTTCCAATGCGCCAGGTGACTTCATCCCCACTCCCTTTTTAGATGCCTTGCTCAAAAATAACAGTGAATTTGTGTGCAGGAAGCTAAATCTAGCTGCACAAGTTAGACGCAGCGCAACGCTTATGTTGCACTGTTATAAAGATTAGACGATAGTAGCCTATCGGATGTTACGGAAGCAGCTCAAAGTGCATAACCGGCTTCTTTACTTTGTGGGAACAAGCATGATTCGCTCTTCAGCGGCAGCTTCCACGGCTTTACGTGAGAAAGGCATGGGATGGTACTCGCCTTTCGCCCAGGGCGCGACTAAATCATCGTAGTGTTTCGAACCTGGAACGCCTGACTCGCCGGGAACATTGGTCATCACCGATCGGTCCCAATCGCTGACATCAATGATTTGCCGGTAGGAAGCGCCGTAAGCCTCGGAGTAGTTCTGGCCGCCGCCGGTTGCATTGACTGTATTGCCGTCGCCAGGGCGGGGAACGGGCCGGAGGTCGAAATTATCCAGCGCGTGTTCCCGGTGAGCCGCCGCGCTGTCAAGGCCGAACGGCGCGGGCGCGTTGCCGCTTCCCTCCGCTTGTGTTGCGACGTTCAAAGGATGCCGGAAATAAACCCGATGGAGATTACCCCAGGTCCAGTGAGACTGATCCGGTCCTAAACGGCGCTCGATATCGGCCAGCGCTTCCGTTAAGGATTTCTCCAGCAGAGCATCAAGCTGCGGGACCGTTTTGAGGCTAGCGAGAACGGCCCGCGGATTCGTTCGAGGGACCGGCAGAACCTTGGCGGTCAGTTTGCCGCTGAGCCGGGATAGCCAGACCTCATAAATCAGAGCTTGCTGGGAGTCCAGCGAAAGATTGCCGTCCCAGTTGGCAAACTTCTCCTTGATTTGCGCGGCCTCGCTTCCTTCGGCAGGGTGCCAGTTGCCTAATAGACTGACAAAATCTTGGGCCACCAGGGAAACGGTATCCTGCTGCAGCTTTTCGAAATCCGGTATATCCAGCTTGCCTCCTCCCTTCACAGCGGCCTCCAGTACCTCCGTAATGCGCTGATAACGTTCCGGGGAGGCCCAGTAATAAGCAAGCTGGTGAGTATATCCCTGCGGCAGGATGTTGTTATTGGCTGTCACAATGAAGTGGCGCTTGGGATCGAAAACGGAGGGATGATCAGGAGCATTTAGATAGCCGCTCCATTCATACTCGCCAGTGTCGCCCGGCACCGGGAAAAGCCCTTTCCAATCATTGCGTACCGGCGCCAGTCCGGCGGCGATCCAGCCAATGTTGCCGCGGCGGTCGGCATAAACCAGGTTTTCGGAAGGAACTTTGTATCCTCCCGCTGCTGTTTGAAACTGCTGCCAGTTGCGCGCCCGGGCCAGCGCCAGCGCCGGCAGGTATCCAGCCGTGCCGGGGAGTTCGCCCACCCATTTCAGGGCATAAGCGCGGTGCCGGTTTGGGTCCTCATGGATGACGGGGCCGTGGTCCGTGAATTTCAGGTCGAATTGTTCCGGTTCGGGGTGCTGCTGTCCATGTCCCCCTTCCCCAGCCCCGCCGACGGCAATCGTTTCGTGCTCAATTCTGAACTTCTTCCACTCGCCCTTCCAGAGATATTCAGTTGGATTATCCGGATTCAGCTTTTCCACATACAGGTCCTGCTGATCGATACCGACAATCGTGAAGCCGAAAGCGATGTCCTCGTTATGACCGAGCGCAACACCGGGAAGCGCCGGTTCCCCCGCGCCGATTACATTCCAACCGGGCGCCACGAGATGAACCGTTTTCCGCAAGGACGGCAACTGTATGGCGCGGTGCGGATCATTGGCGAGAATCGGTTTGCCGGTTTTCGAGAGGGAGCCGTCAATCACCCAGTTATTGCTCCCTTGCTGCCCCGGAAACCGGAGCGGACTAATAGCGGTCGTGTAATCGCGGAGCACGGCATTGGTGATGTCGGCCAGATCCAGCCCGTGCGGAAGAACAAATGGAGCCGGCGGATCGGGCGGCGAGAGGATTTCGACAGTGCTGAGTCCAAGCCGCGCCACCTGCTGAGCGCGGTTCACCTCCTGCATGACATTGCCCGTCATCTGCAGCCCGGCGACACGCGTCACGACATCTTCCGGCGACCACAAACCAGGGTCAAAACCGGCCAAGCGAAACTCTTCCGGGCGCTGACCATTTAGCGAATGGATATAAGTGTTGATTCCGTTCACGAATGCTGTGACAATTTGTTGCGCGTCGGGCGAGTAGCTCTTCCACTCTTCTTCCCAATTGCCGCGATAACGCACCAGCCGCGCAATCCGGTCACGGGTGATGTAATTG
>CAXUBB010000247.1:0-7294 GCA_964249105.1 uncultured Bryobacteraceae bacterium
TTATTGTCTTTTTCATTTAATTCAACAGAAGACTTGCTGTCCTTCAAATCGTAGCGGGTTTGAATCTCTTTGGCGGTTTGTTGAACGGCATTCAGCACCTCGTTCAAATCAATTTTCGATGCAATGTCGAAGCTATTGTCGGGCATAATAATTTTTGTCAGTGTACTAACGGAGCTGACTAGATTTTACGGTGGGCCAAGGCTAGAATCACGCGTTCTGTTAATTCTTCAATCAACACTGGCGTCGCGCTGTCGAGCGCCAAAGTGACCGCCGCCCGAATCGAATCCCGATCCGCACCCAGTAAGGAGCCTGCATCGCCCACCTTTCGATCAGCAGTCCCTTTCAATAGCTCCCCCACTGCGCCGAGCAGCGCGGAGGCTTCAAAAGGTTTGTGTAGAATCACGTCCGCCCCGGCGTTTTTGGCATCCTGCTCGTCAAACTGATCAATCGGCGCTGCCGCAAAGATCACCGGGATATGGTTGTACTGAGGCTGAGACCTTAAAAAACGGGCCAAGTCGAAGCCGTTTTTCGTGGGCAGATAGACATCGGTGATCAGAATGTCCGGATTGACGTCCGCCAAGCGCCGCAGGGCAATCGCGCCATCCGTGATGCTCACTACCTCATGACCCCCGCCCGTCAGGATCTGCTCAGCAAGGCGCAGCGCTTGCGGACTATCATCCGCCACCAGAATACGGCTCATTGCTGCGATGCGGCAGCAGCAGCAGGCTGGGCCGCCGCGCTCGCATCTTGTGATTTCTGCTTTTTCTTGTCCAGTTTTTGCTGCTTTTTAGCCTGCTTTTCCCGCAGCTTTTTCAAATCAGCATCGCGATTTGTCGGCAACGGCTGTTGCGGTTGCGCGTTGGCTGTATTGTTCGCCGGCGCTGCTGTTCCGCCGCTGCTGCGGGCATCTGGACTGTTATCGAGCGCGCTATTGCTTCCGACCTGGGTGGCGCTCACGTCCGTTGTGGTCGATCCGCCAGTACCTGCGGTGGTTAATGCTTCCGTATTCACGGGAACCGGAACGCTCGCAGGGATCGTTGCCTTCGGGTCGGTCATGGTCGGCTGGCCTGTGTGCGCCGCATGAGTGACATCCGGACCACCCTTGAGAAGGCCCATGGAACGGGACATTAAACCAGGCTTGCGATAACTCGCCTGTTCAGCTTGCGCCCGAGCCAGGGCAGCGGGATCAGTCTGAGGAACAGGAAGTTCCAAATCTTCCAAGCGGTTCTTGGCATCGTCCGCCCGATTACTAAGAGGGTATTCGCGTATAATCTTGCTGAATTCCTCGCCCGCCTGCTTGCGGAATCGAGGCCCCATTTTGGAATATGCGTCGCCCGCTTCGTACAGCGATTCGCCCGCCTTGCTGTAAAGCGGATATTGAGTAACCAAACCCGTTAAGCGATTGGCGGCCGCCGGATTCATGTCACGCCTCCAATAGAAGTTGCCGACCACGAATTCATGTTCAGCCAGACTCTCCTGGATATTGCGGAGCCGCTGCGTGGCGAGGGGGACAAACTTGCTGTTGGGAAATTGTTGAAGCACTTGCCGGCACTCGGTTTCAGCCCGGAGTGTTTGCGACCAATCGCGGTCGCTCTTATCCATTTGCTTGTAATGGATGTCGCACACCCGGTTCTGCGCTTCCGCCGATTCCTCCATTTGCGGATAAAACAAGATAAAATCCTTATATTCCGCTTCGGCTTGCGCCATCCCATTCGCGCCGCCCTCGCGGTACCAGGAATCGGCAATGGCCAGCTTGGCTTTGGCCATATACTCGCTCGACTCGTAAGTGTTCATCAAGGTTTGCAAGGAGATGCGCGCTACTTCGTACCGCCCGTGCTCGATGTCCTTGACCGCCTGGTCGAACAATACCTTATCCGGCTGCTGCGTATTTTTGGTAATCGGGGTGTCGTATTTCTTATGAATGCAGGAGGCAAGAAGCCCTAGGGAGACAACTGTGAGAACTGCTCGTTTCGATGTGAAGGGACAAAGAATCATGTAAATCTAAACCTTTATTGAAACTGCTTCTTCGGCGAGATGCAGCATTTGGTGAATGGTTCCGGGCGGGTTCTCCGCACCGAAAACAGATGATCCAGCCACCACCCAATCCACGCCTGCTTTTGCTACATCCGCGATATTGTTAAGCCCTACTCCGCCGTCAATCTCAATAGAAAAATCAAGTTGGCGCTCCTCGCGGCGCCGAACTAACTCCCGGACTTTATCGAGCGACCGGGGAATAAACTTCTGCCCCCCGTAGCCCGGATTGACGCTCATGACCAGCACATAGTCAACAATGTCCAGCACGTCTTCCAGCAGTCGCGTGGAGGTGGCCGGGTTAATCACCACTCCCGCCAATGCCCCATGGTCCTGGATCATATGCAGGGTCCGGTCCAGATTCCGGCACACTTCATAATGCACGCTGACGCAACTTGCCCCGGCCTTGATGAAAATGGGCGCATACGTATCAGGATCTTCGATCATGAGGTGATGATCCAGCTTAAGGTCCGGAAACCGACGCCGTAACGACTCTGTAATGGGAGTGCCCATTGTAAAGTTCGGCACGAAATGTCCGTCCATGATATCGACGTGAATCATTTCGGTCCCGGCCCTCACGACAGTCTCAACATCGTCACCGAGTCTCGTGAAGTCAGCCGCAAAGATGGAAGGAACTATGTGGAGCACGAAATAATTATTCCCAGCCAGCGAGTTGTAAGCACATCACGGACTTTACGCATGGATCTAAGGGATTTACCCGAATCTTATCATGTTTGCAGACTGAGCAGCGCCGCATAAAATCCATCTCCCTCTTCTTCCCCTGGTAGTCGCCACATCGTCTTCTCGATCTGAACTCTTTGCTGCAAACGTTGTACTTCCATCACAACATCTTCGTTTTCTTCACGTTCCAACGAGCAGGTTGCATACAGAAGCTTGCCGCCCGGCGCTAAAACCTCGATTCCCCGCAGTATGAGCTGCACTTGACGCTCGCGGAAGTTCTGAAAATCTTGTTCTTGGACGCGCCACTTAATTTCCGGGTTCCGCCCAATCGTTCCCGTGCCGGAACAGGGCGCGTCGATAAAGACGCGGTCAAAGGAACGGTTAAAGGGCAGCGGCTTTGTGCCGTCCAGAACGACACGGGGGCAGATGGGCGGAACACTGCCGATGCGCTTTGGACTGATGTCACAAGCAACCGCTAAGGCGAGATCTGTTTCCAGCGCTTGACTGGTCTTGTTGCCCGGCGCGGCGCACAGGTCCAGGTACGAATTTCCAGGCTGCAGTTGCAGTAAGGGCAAAATGGCTTGCGAGCTGATGTCATGAAGACGCGGAGCTTCTGGTAGAGCATCGATTCCGGGCGAGGCATGAAGGCGAAAGGCTCCCGGCACCGTCGTAGGTTCCACCTTCCAGCCCGGTGGGGGATCGGTTCCGGGCAGGATTCGAATATAGGGAACTGGCTGCGCCAGCGCCGCCTTAGCGATGGCTGTAGCCCGGTCGGGACTAAAATGTCCAGCCCAGCGCCTCAGCATCCATTCCGGGCAGGAGAGTTCCGTCGCCCGGTCCGGCCACGGCACGGGATCACGACGCACTTTGCGAAGAACGGCATTCGCCAGCCCGGCGGCTGCCCGCTTATGCCGCTTCACCAGTTCCACCGTCTCATGAACAGCCGCATGGGGAGGAATCCGTTCGAGATAGCGGAGCTGAAAGACAGCCGTACGCAGGGCGATCACCACTGCTTGATCGAGCGTGTCTGCCCGGCGGCGGGAGTAGAACTCAAGGAGGTAGTCCAATTGCGCCTGGTAGCGCAGAACGCCAAAAACAATCTGTGCCGCCAGACCGGCGTCTCTCCCGGCGAGAGCGCGGGTATGTTCGCGTAGGAGGTCGGAAGCATATTGACCCTCCGAAACGGCGGCGAGCACCTCAAAAGCTGCCTCACGGGCGGGCGATATTTGGCCTTTCAAATGCGCGATCACTCACCATCCAGAAATTGTATAGCCTATACAGGACAACAAATTAACTCATATTTGCTGTTTACGTGTCGGCGTTATTTATGCTACTATGCTTAGTAGCCTCCTGGAGAAGTTTTCCGGCGAGGTTCGCCTCGCAACTTCCTTCACGGAGCATAAAACACTTTACTAATGAGCTTTACTGTTTTCCTCGGAAATCTCCCTACCTGGGTGACCAAGGACGATATTAAATCGTGGCTTGCATCCGAAAACCTCGTCGCCGACGATGTTAAAGTAATCCGCAACCCTGAGACTCAAGAGTCTAAGGGCTTCGCTTTTATTGAATCACCAAACCAGGAGGAGATGAACGCCATCATCCGACGGTTTGATCGAGCGCCTCTCGAAGATCGCCTTCTCCGCGCCAACCCTGCCCAACCCCCGAAGTCCGGCAAGGGAGCAACTAAAAACGCGGCACCTGCGATGGATCGAAACAGGCGTCCTGCTGTTGCACCTGCATCGGGCCCTGCTGGCCAGGCTCGTAAAACGAGTAATGGTCGTCCTGCTCGAAATTCCCAGACAAGACAGAGCGCTTTTGCAGAGGAACTTGCTAAGGCACTTTAATTGCTTTATCCGCTGAGTTCGGATTTAAAATTACCTTTTGTGATACCTGCCGCGAAATAATTTTGTCTTTTATTCCATCCACCCTTTAAATTCACTTCTTTTCTATTTGTAAAAATTAATTTGCGGGCTCTTACTTACTAGTTGTACAGAGTGGGCCCGCTAGGCAGTTTATGGAGATTGTGGTACGTGCTTCGCTCCAATTGGGATACGGTTCTGCTTCGTTTCGGCTTTGTCGCTCTGTTAGGGAGCATTGCCGGATTTTTTCAGCCGTTCGGCTTGCCTCATGCCGTCAGCGCAGTCGCGGGAGTTTGTGCTGCGGTTGCATTTAATTTTCTCGAACTTCATATCAGACGCGCTCGCTTAACTTCCATAGTCGGCGCTTGTCTTGGCTCCATTTTGGGTGGGCTGATCGGCCTGCTCTTTGTCTCCCTCCTGAATCCAAACGTTTTTGCCGGTGATCCGACAGCACAGTTTTTTCGTCTGCTGGTTCCCTTGCTGGGCGGCTTTCTTGGACTCTCCGTTGGTCTTGCTAAATCCGATCTGATTGATTTAAGCGCGCTTGGCTTATTTGCAAAGGTCAATGAGGACCACAGAACTTCGAAAATTCTGGATACAAGCGTTCTGATCGATGGCCGTATAGCGGACATTGCGGAAGCTGGTTTTCTCGACGGTCAATTGGTCATCCCTCAATTTGTCCTTCATGAGCTTCAGCTTGTGGCTGACTCTTCCGATTCAGCGAAACGCAATCGCGGTCGTCGCGGGCTGGATATTGTGGGGCGTCTGCAAAAAATGTCCAGGTTGTCAATCGAAATATCCAGTATGGACTTTCCCGCGGTTCGGGAAGTTGATCTTAAATTGATCGAAGCCGCCAAGGCGCGACGGGCCAAAATTGTGACCAACGATTTCAACCTGAATAAGCTTGCTCAGGTGCAAGGTCTTGAAGTGCTCAACATTAATGAATTAGCCAATGCTCTTCGTCCGGTCGTGCTTCCCGGCGAAAGCATGCGCGTGTTCATTTTGAAGGAAGGCAAAGAGTATAACCAGGGCGTTGCTTATCTGGACGACGGCACGATGGTGGTCGTCGACAATGCGCGGCGGCACATTTCGAGAACTGTGGATGTGACGGTGACAAGCGTGTTGCAGACAACCGCTGGCAAAATGATCTTCGGCAAGTATGATGAACGCCCTCACCCTATTTCAGAAGGGCGCTCTGCTGCCGTGGGCAGCTCCGGCATATAGGCTGTTTTAGCTTGTCCCTTGCTGTTTCGAGATGATTTGATCCGATAGCTCAATTAGGTTGGCCGCAATAAACTCGGGCTGCGGGCCTAGCGGAAAGACCGCCTTTCCAGGACGCATCACAAGCGCTCCCGAGCATCCGGCTTTCTTTGCCCCGAAAATATCCCAACCATGAGCTGCCACCATCAGAATGTCTTCCGGTCGCGCGTTTAATGCGTTCGCCGCGGCATGGTACACCCTTAAATCTGGTTTGAACCGCCGGACCATGTCAACTGATAGCGTTTTCTCAAAATAGCCTGTTAAGCCCGCATTTTGCAACTGCTGCTCCTGACTGCGCTCGCTTGAGTTTGTCAGCGTCGCCAGTCGCATGCCGCTGTCTTGTAATCGCTGTAATGCTACTTTCACGTCCGCGTAGGGCGGCAAGGAGGTGAATTTTTTGAGAACTGATTCCATCTCATCCGGTTGAAGCTGCTGACCCTGGCCTGCTGCTGTCATCCGCAGAACTGCTTCCGCGATTTCGCTCAATGGGCGGTATTCATCCACCTCATTCATGACAAGCGTATGCTGCAGCACTTCCAGAAACCACTCGCGCACAGATACGCTTTCTCCGAAAATTTTCTTTAGCTCCGGCTCCAGGGCGTGCGTGTCGAGTAATGTTCCATTGACATCAAACAGAATGATCTTGTGTTGTGGCATACAGCGGATTTGTTTTCCCTCTTACCCTGCCAAATTGTAGTAAGCAATAGAAAGCGTCCTGGCTGCCGGAATAGCCAGGACGCTTCAGTAGTTCAGCTTTTATCTCAACCTATGCCGGTTGTGGGCTCTCGCCGCCGACGAGACCGGGAAGGCCGCTCGGATGCGGCGCAATCACGGTTCCTCCATCCGGGGGAGTTGCGGTGGTCGTTGTCTTGGGGTTGTTCGCTAACTTTTGCAGCGGCTTGCCATTGATCAGGTCCAAAACTTCTGAACCGTCAAGAACTTCCCGTTCCAATAAAGCTTCGGTAATCCGAACCATGGCTTCGGAACGCTGCTCAATAACTTGCTTTGCAGTGTTATAAGCATCTTCGACCAGTTTGCGAACCTGCTCATCTATCTTAATGGCAGTTGCCTCGCTGTAATCACGATGCTGGGCGATTTCACGGCCTAAGAAGATTTGCTCGTCCTTTTTGCCGAAGCTAAGCGGACCCAGTTCGCTCATGCCCCACTCGCAAACCATCTTATGCGCCATTTCGGTAGCGCGCTCAATGTCATTGCCGGCGCCTGTAGTCATCTGTTGCAGGAAGATCTCTTCCGCAATACGGCCTCCCATCAGGATGGCCAGCCGCGTCTGCAAGTAGTTTTTATCGTGGGACAATTTATCATCAAGCGGCAGTTGCATGGTAAGACCAAGCGCCATTCCGCGTGGGATGATCGTTACTTTGTGCAGCGGGTCGGCGTGCTCCAGAAGAGCCGCCACCAAAGCATGGCCGGCTTCATGAAAAGCGGTCATCCGCTTTTCTTTT
>CAXUBB010000247.1:7304-8245 GCA_964249105.1 uncultured Bryobacteraceae bacterium
ATCATGCTTTTGCGCTCGACGCCCATGAGTACCTTGTCTTTGGCCAACTCGAAGTCGTATTGAGTTACGACCTTGCGATTCTGCCGGGCAGCAATTAAAGCGGCTTCATTCACCAGATTCGCAAGATCAGCCCCGGCAAACCCCGGCGTACCGCGTGCAATAACTGATAGGTCAATATCATCGCCCAGAGGCGTTTTCTTGGTATGTACTTTGAGAATGCTTTCACGCCCGCGCACATCGGGCCGGTCCACCACAACTCGCCGGTCAAAGCGGCCAGGGCGAAGAAGCGCCGGGTCTAAAACATCCGGACGGTTCGTAGCGGCAACCAGGATGACTCCTTCGTTCGACTCGAAGCCGTCCATCTCGACGAGCAATTGGTTCAGCGTCTGCTCACGCTCGTCATGACCGCCGCCAAGACCAGCGCCGCGATGACGGCCTACCGCATCGATTTCATCGATAAAGATGATGCAAGGCGCATTCTTTTTACCTTGTTCAAACAGGTCACGGACACGGCTGGCACCGACGCCGACAAACATTTCCACGAAGTCCGAACCGGAGATGGAGAAGAATGGGACGTTTGCTTCTCCCGCAATGGCCCTGGCAAGCAGCGTCTTGCCGGTACCCGGAGGTCCAATCAGAAGCACGCCCTTCGGGATGCGTCCGCCCAGCTTTTGAAACTTCTGCGGCTCGCGGAGAAATTCGATGATCTCCTGCAACTCTTCCTTGGCTTCTTCCACGCCGGCAACGTCTTTAAAGGTCACCTTCTTCTGCTGCGACGAGTGAAGCCGGGCACGGCTCTTGCCGAAGCTTAGAGCTTTATTGCCGCCACTCTGCATCTGCCGCATCATGAAGATCCAAAGGCCGAGCAGGATCAGCACTGGTACCGCGTTGAATAGAATTCCCACCCAGCCGCTGCCGGTGGAATCCTTCCAACTGTACTT
>CAXUBB010000248.1:0-8231 GCA_964249105.1 uncultured Bryobacteraceae bacterium
GCTCGACGCTCATCGGATGCAGGATTTCCAGTCCGCCGTACTCCAGCAAAACCCGGTCTTCGTCAAGCTATTCCGGGACGCCTTTCCTGACGAAGCGGCCCAAGCCGACGCGGCGGGTGATCTAAATCTGCTGATCAACGACATCACCGTTTTACGAGCGACGGCGAGCTTCCTGCGAACCCTGGTCACGCGAAACACGCCCTTTGACAAATTCCTGGCTGGGGATAACAGTACCCTGACAGCCCAACAGCTACAGGGAGCCCAGCTCTTCTTCACGCCCGCGACGAATGGCGGCGCCGGTTGCTTTTCCTGTCACAGCGGCCCCATGCTCAACAAGCAGACTAACGACCCTGACGTGACCGGGACCGGTCAGTTGGTGGAAGAGAACTTCTTCAATATCGGACTCGGCGATCACCCGATTCAGGCGTTGAATCGGCAGGCGAGAAACGATCCCAATTACATCGATCCTGGACGGGCGGAGATTACAGGCAATCCCGACGACATCTATAAATTCCGCGTCACCACGATGCGGCAGATCAAAGGCACCGTGACCTTCTTCCACAGCGGCGGGTTCACAAGCGTGAGAGACGTCGTGCAATACTTCAACGCCGGCGTGCCGCAGAACGCAGTGACCGGCGCCGCGAGCACGCTGACGCCCCGCTTCACCAATCCGCGCGGACCCAACGCACCTCCCGGCTTGGGGCTGAGCGACAGCCAAGTGAACGCGATCACCGACTTTCTGGAGAACGCCCTGTATGATCCCGCCTTCGTCACGTACGATCCGAACTCAACGACCATCACCATGCAGCCGAACGTACGCGACCTGACCTACTCGGTTTATCGTCCGGACCTGTCGGCCTTGGGCGCGAAAGACGGGTTCGTGCCGAGCGGACTTGCCATATCAGACAATGATCCTCTGGCGCGACGCGATGAGGGTCTGGAGTTCCTCGATGTCACCAATCAGTTGAACACTCAACTGACTTCCAGCAGCGGAGGACCGCAGCAGGCGAACGTCTATAACATCACGAACAAAAGTACGATAGCTGTGGACACGCACCTCCTCATCATTGCGCGCGGCCTCCCTCCTCAAGTTACCTTGGCAAACGCCAGCGGAGTCACCAGCACGGGTGATCCTTATGTGCGCGTGTTTCTCCCCGATGGGCTCCTCAATCCCGGCCAAAGCATCACCCAGACGCTGGTCTTCCAGGGGCCGCCCAACGCTCTGCAGGCGAATTACAATCTGGACTTCCTCTCCGGACAGGGTAACCCCTAATCCGGCAGGACAGAGCACTTAGCACTCTCAACTAACGACATGAAAAAAACACTTTTGCTCAACGCCACACTGATAGTCTCGGCTTGCTTCTGCCAGGGGGCAACTCTCACGGTTGGATCGCCAAACTTTAATCCCCTTACCGGCGTAACTCTCTCACCGACTTTTGGCGCCTCTATTAACTTCGACAATTTACCGGCTTTCGGCACGGTCGCCGCAAACGCGTACGCCGCGAAGGGAGTGCAGTCGATCACCAGCAACACGGCGAATGATCCGCTGATCGCCTATCCGTTCAGCCTGCAAAGCGCTCCGAACGAGCTCACGACGTCAAGCGGAGAAGCGGGTGGAATCACGGGTGGGATCACCATTACATTCAGCAGCCCCGTGAACATCGTTGGCATTGGTGTGCGCGAGAGTGACGGCCAACCGGACACTTTGACGGTGTTGGGCGCGAGCGGTAATGTGCTCGCCACCTTTACCGAAACCGTGCCTGGGTCTAGCCCCACTCCCTTCAATGCGTATTACATCATCAACGACACGACAAATGACATCAGGTCGTTGGCGATCAGTTCAGCGACGGGAAACTTTGGAGTCGACGACCTGCAATTCGCCCCCGAGCCGTTGAATCTACTGTTGGTCGCGGGCGGCTTGCTGTTTCTTGGTCTGGTCAGAGCGTGGAAGATGAAGGCTAGATCGGACCATAGGTAAATCGGACGGTAAGGCAACGGCAGTTTCCCGTAGTGAGACTGGGAAGACAGCCATCGACCCGAGTGCTCCCGAGAATCTCGCCCACTAATCAAAGTAGAACTGTTCCCCCGAAGCACCGGCTCTTTACCGGTGCTTCGTAGTTTCTGTAGATCCTGACAACCATCTGGCATTCAAAGGGCTTGCCCTTCGAGATGTCTTCTTCCATAAATTTATCTCCCGTGCTCATCGCGCTTTGCTTGTTTCTATCGATCGACAACACTTTTTTCTACGCTCGTGCTGTAACTCGACCAGAAGGCACTCAGTTTCCGCAAATCCAAAACCGTAACTCAGAGCGCGCCTACAGCGAAAAGCTTCGTAGGAGTAATTATGTCCTTTGTTGTGCCGCGCCATGCGCCAACAGGTACGGCTGGAGTTAGGGAGCAGAAGAAGCAAGGGATCGCGGCTGTCCCGGAGCAAGCAAGCGTAACCGGATCTCCGACAGCTCGGCGGGTTAGGCGGCAGGGATCCAAAGCGAGTAGACGAGATCGTCTAGAGACTCCGGTTGTCAGGGAAGTGAGGCCATGACGAACCTCCCAGAGACCGAACTGGATGTGACGTCCGCTCCTTTTGCCGGGCTGCAAGACTTCTTTGGATTCGTTCCAAGCCTATTCCGCGCCCAAGCGCTCCTGCCGCGCGTGATTGAAGCCGAAGTCGGAATAGTGCACGCGATACTTCTCAATCATCAGGCTCTGTCCAGAAACCAGAAACTATCTATACTGCTGGCGGTCGCGGCTGCGCATCGAAACACGTACTGCGTTACGGCTTGTTATGGAATGCTACTGCATTTGTTGGGAGTAACGGAACGTCAACGGGACGAGATCATTGACACCCGCCAAGCCGATCAGCCGGTATCCGACACGACCCTGATCAATTTCGCTCTCAAACTGGCTGCGAATGCTCCCCGGCTTTTGGGACGAGACATCATTGCGTTGAGAGAGCACGGGTTCAAAGACGAGGCCATCCTGGAAGCCATTCTGGTCACTGCTCTATCTAATCTTTTTTGTACGCTGTCGATTGGATTGGACCCGACGCCTGACTTCGAGATCCGGGCCATTCCAAACCAGAACACCTCGATTTCGAATGAACGTTTGTATGTTAACAACATTTCGGGACCGTATCTCCGACAAGCGGAACTCAACCCTGCCCGCTTTCCGCCTTTCGCATTCCTTCTCCAACGATTTGGTTTTATCCCTAACATCTTCCGCGCCCAGACACTTCGGCCGGACGTGATCGAAGCGGAAACAGACCTCGTTCGAACGGTTCTCGTCCCCGAACGTTTCCTTTCTCACGCGCAGAAGGAATGCATCTTTCTGGTCGGATTGGCAACGAGCCTGAGCACCGGTTGTGTAGCCACCCACCGCACAACGCTTCGCGCTACGGAATTATCGGCGGAGAAACCCGAACAGATTGCGGTAGACCACCACGGGACAGACCTCTCGGCGGCGAACAAGGCGCTCCTGGACTTTACCCTCAAGCTTAGCGTGCGGCCCTCCGAGTTTCGCAGAGATGATATTAACAATCTGCGACACCACGGTTTTGTCGAAAGACAGATTCTGGAAGCCGTCGTGGCGACCGCGCTCAATAGTTTTTTAATACACTGCAACTGGGTCTCGGCACGACCCCGGACGCTGAAGCCGAGCGCGTATTTGGGGCGCGGAATACGCATCTTCCCGTCAACAGCGAGAATCCTCCCGGCGACCAATCAATTGACCCTGACGCCGCGCTAGTGATCAGAGTACAGGACGGCAACTTGGAGGACTTTGAAGAATTGGTCGCCCGCCACAGTCGTCGGGTCTACCGGACGCTTCTGGCTACTATTGGAAACGTCGAGGAGGCGCAGGATGCAATACAGGACACGTTCCTGAAGGCCTTCGCGCACATCGGCAATTTTCAAAGGCGTTTAAAATTCTCCACTTGGTTGACAAGCATCGCTGGCAATATTGCTCTACAACGATTGCGCGACCGGAGGCGTTTAGAGTATTTCAATAGCGCTGGAGATGAGGCAGAGTTTGGTTCCCTCCAAGTACGGGCATGGGACGCGGACCCTGAACAGTTGTACTCTCAAGCGGAGAGGCGCATTCTCGTGGAGAGTGGACTGATGAAGCTGCCGCCCAAGTACCGTGTTGTGCTGGTCCTGCGCGATATCAAACAGCTTTCCACCGAGGAGACCGCCACAGCGCTCGGCTTGGGAATTCCGGCGCTGAAAGCGCGCCTTTTCCGAGCACGCAGGATGCTGCGCGAGACGCTCTCACCTCACTTCACGGTAAGCTCTCAAAGGATGGACTCGTGATGAGCCGCGAAGTATTCAGGGCCGAGGGTCGGAATAACCGAGGGAAGCAGGCAAGCCCAAGACCATTCGGCTCTGACCTAAAAGCCTGCAAAGGCGTGCTCGCCCGCCGGAAGTAGATAACTTTGCTTGCAGATAACTATGCGCAATTCTCAACGCCGCCAGCCGGTTTCAAGCTAATAGGCGGCTAAGCCCTCCACGCCGCTCTGAGCGGGATAAGGAGAAATCACGTCGATCGCGGTGAGTTGTCCGTTCGCGCCTGTTTTGTACGCGATGATCTGACCGAGCGCGCTATAGACCGCATACAAGTACTTGCCGTCTGCTGACAAGGCTATATCAAGCGGGAACGAGGTCGCAGGTGTGATCGGAGGAAAAATGGTGGGGGCCGTAGCAGGTTGCGTGGCGACGACTCCCAGCGGGTCCAGCACACCGCCAGCCTTGAGCGTGTAAGCGCTGAGGCTTGACGAAATGGTGTTACTCACCCACGCATATCCTCCGTAACTCACCAACCAGCAAGTCGCGGCGCCGGAAGAGGGAGAATTCTCAGAGATCACGCTTAATGTGTTATCCGCGTTGACACCGTAGGAAGTAACGGAGCCTGCCGTGGAGGTGACCAGCAGCACGCCGGACGGGTCGAATTGCAAACCGAACGGTTCCGTGTTCGTGAAATTATTGAATACCGGATCGGAAATCGATCCGTCCGAAGCCACGCTAAACACATCCACTTTGTTGGTCTGCCGTTCGCTCACGATCAGCTTCGAGCCGTCCGGAGAAAAAGCAACCGTGGAAGGGGCCGTGTCCAGACCGCTCAGCGGCTTACGCGAATTCCGAATTGGTTTCAACTCGCCCCATGACTCCATCCGGAATCCCGCGGTATGGTAAATGCCGCCGAAGTTCACAACGTACACCAGATTGTCATGCATGGCAATGCTTACCGGATTGCCTCCGAGCGAAGGAGCAACATGCGCCAGCACCAAACGATCATCCAACACCCGAAAAACGGAGATGTCGCTGGAGCCGGCGTTGACCACCAGCAAAAAGGCGTGATCCGGTGTCAGCACCAATGAACTCTGCGATTGCAGCGGATCGTTGATTCCACCTTCTCCGCGTCCACCTGTGTCAAAGTTCCCGGCCCATTGCAGTTTGCCTGTTGTCAGCCGTTTATACATGACGATCTCGTTACGATGCACGCCATTCGTGGCCGCAAATACGGCGCCGACAGATGAACTTTGTGTCTGAGCTTGTGCCTGAGAGAGTCCAGCCAGCAAAGTAAAGCCGAGAAAAGCTCTAAGTATCGAGCAAGAAGTACATTTCATGGAAAAGGAGACCTCCCTATCTGTTCGGTCAGAGGGCCGATAAAGTTACGCGGTATCAGCAAATTAACGAACTCCGGCCAGCAATGCCGGGTCAATGCGCTCGCCGATGGGAGAGACCGGAGAACTATCATTCTCCGGAGCGAGTTAAAAACGATTCGGCATGCCATCCGTCCAATGCGGAAGGAGAACAATGAGGAAATTTCTAGCTGCTGCCGCGCTCACCTGCGCAATATACTCTCCCGCCGCGCTCGCCGCCGATAATCCATGGAATGGCTCCTGGAAGCTGGACGCAAGCAGGAGCACTCCGGGAGTCAAGGATCAGGCTGCGGAAGGCTATCGGTTTTCCATTCAGCCGGACGGCCAAATCAAATGGGAGATCCCCTCTTTGGGGGAGGTCGTGACGGGCAAAGTGGATGGACAGCCTATGGCGATCCATCGATCCAAGCTAACCCCTGGCCTGACGCTCAGCGTACTGCCTGATGGTCCACGGGTGCTGTGCTACAAGGTGGCCCGGAACGGAAAACCGCAGGGAGAAGGCAGAATGACGCTGGTAGAGAACGGCAAAGCTTGGGTGGACATCTCCTGGCCGGCTGGTCAGCCGGAATACGCCGGGGTAGTGGTCTACGTAAGACAGTAGCGCGCAAAGCGCGATGTGCGGATTACTGCTTGGCTTTGGGTTTCGGTAGGGCGTCCAGGATTTCTGCGGCGGTCGTACGGCCACCATGCTCCTTGACAATTTTGCTGAAAAATATCAGACCCTGACGATCAATCAAAAACGTAGAAGGATAAGCCGTCTCGTGCGGTGCGTCCCAGCGGAGTCCGTATAAGTTAGTGAACTCGTAGCCAGGATCCAACAATAAGTTGAAATTATCCGGAAGCTTTTTGTCAGCCAGGAATTCGTTGGCCTTAGCGTCGAGATCTTGCGGCGGACCGGGGTAAATCATCACGAGCTGGACACCGGCATCGGCAAAAGCCGGCGATTTCTGAATGAAATCCTGCACTTGCCGGTTGCAGTAGGGACATTGGTAGCCGGGGTAGCCCCGGAGAACAATCAACGCGACCGGGCCCTTGGCGGTCAGTTCCGACAGCCGGACGCTCTTCCCATTCACAGTGGATAAAGCGAAGTCGGGAGGCTTCTCGCCGACCGTTGGCGGTCCTGCGGCAATAAGCGGAAGCGTAGTGGCTAAAACAAACAACGGCATCAGGGTATAACTCAAACTCAGTCTCGCTTTCAATAGTAAATTTGGGCCGTTCAACAGCCTTATTACACCCTTATTCGCCGCCGCCAAACAAAGGTCACGGATGGATGAGAACATAAATCGGCCTATGCGGCTGACTGGAGCAGGCCGCTGTTGTTCTCGCGTTCGCCCAGGGCGCGCCGCCGGTCGAGATTCTCTTGACAACCAATGCAATGGGAAGCCCAAGGAACCGCCTTCAGGCGCTTTTCGGGTGTAACTTCGTCGCAGCCTAAACAAACGCCGAAAACGCCGGCTTCCATGCGATTAAGCGCTTCCTCGACACTCTTCAATAGTTTTGATTCCCGGTCGAGATTGCGAATGGCAACTTCACGGTTCATCTGCTGCTGCAGCCGGTCGAAATCTTCCGCTGCATTTTCGATTCGGATCTCGTCCCGGTCGGAGATACCCAATAAAAGTTCACTGCGCTTGGCCTCAAGCACTTTTTGAAAGATATTCGAACTGGCCGTCAACATAATTTCAACTCCTTCGCGATATCACCAGCAGTGTAAGCTTTATGCATAATTCTCCTTTGAGCCGCTTGAAAACGGCGCTCGCTGGATAATCCGCAAGCCTAGGGCCGCGAGTCATGCCCATCGCCAATAAACTTCATATCTCGAACTTCTGTTCGCTGATGGACTCAGATCTTCTCTTCGGTCGCGCCCACAATCTTGTGCGATTTATCAGCTTGCAAAAAGGCCACGACGCGCATTCCGTTCGCTGACAGCCGCGATGGCATGGGGATCACAACATCTTTCGAGAATGGGCGTCCCGCTTTCACGGTTCCGACCGAGGCAAGTACTCGCACCACCGCGACGTGCGTCAGGGAGCGACCGCCGTTCTCCCCACCCGCGACATTGGATTGCACCTTGCTGTCGGCGAGCGCTACATAAACAGTAGCCGCTCCGTCGCTTTTCAGATCCGCCGATGTTAAGTGAAACTTAATCCGGTTACCGTCGCGAACGGCATTTGAAAGCGTCAGCGCCACTTTCTCGCTCCGCGTGACCGCCTCCACGGCGTTCTTGATCGCGGCGGCGTTGCTGCCTACCGCCTCTCGCTGACCGTCCACCACAATCTGCGGCGTATACACGCTCTCCAACCTAAACTGCTCAGCGTACCAGCGCTGCCGTTCGCTGAAGGAGCGCGAGGAGTACGGATCAACCCAACCGCTGTTATTCCAATAATCAACATGTTCGCTCAGGACAAGGAGATCTGCGCCGGCAAAGGGTTGTTTTTCATCCAGCGATTGCAGCAGGCGGTCCGCAGGAGGGCAACTCGAGCAGCCCTCCGATGTGAACAGCTCTAAGATCACAGGCGTCTTTGCGGCGTCCGTAGCGGCTTTCGAATGAGTCCATACGCCCCAAGCTCCCGTGAGC
>CAXUBB010000249.1:0-1759 GCA_964249105.1 uncultured Bryobacteraceae bacterium
GTACGGGGCCGCTGGAGTTGATTGTTAAAATCGCTCCCACCGTATTTTTGATCGGCTACTTGGCGCTGATCTCAATTGGCTGTCATGCTCTGCTGCGCAGCATCTCGGGCCACAATATAGCGGCGGGGGCCCGCTCCGCGTACGAGACTCGGGTTCGAATAGATTGGACTTTTCAGGACAAGACTACGAATGGACAGGGTGTCGGCAAGACAAACATACAAGCCCGGAAGGTGAGCGGTCCTGCATGGGCGCGAACGATCATCAGAAATCACTGGAGCTTTCTCTTGGATACACGTTCAGAGATGTGGATCGAGGTTGCGCTGATATTGCTTGCGTCATTGCTGGTCAGCCTCGGGCTAGGCTCACGAGTTAACATTAATGAATTTTCCATTCATCATCTTTATAAAAACCGTCTAGTCCGCTGTTATTTAGGTGCGAGCCAGAGGTGGAACCGGCGACCCAATTCGTGGACAGGATTTGATCCTAAGGACGATTTAAGAATTAATGATCTAACTCCAGCAAAAGGGTACTTCGGACCTTTCGCCATTATTAACACTGCTTTGAATGTCAATCGGGGATCAGAGCTTGCCAAGCAGGACCGCAAAGCATCCTCATTCGTCTTCACGCCGCTTTCTGTCGGCTATCAGACCAGACAAAAAGATTCCTACACCGGAACCGTCAACTTTTTGGAGGAAAAGGGGCCAGCGCTCGGCACCTGCATGGGAATTTCCGGCGCCGCCGCGAATCCCAATATGGGCTATCACACGTCCGGCCCCATGGCGTTTCTTCTCACCATCTTCAACTTGCGTTTAGGTTGGTGGGTGGGCAATCCAGCAAAGGATGAGTTCGCGAGTCGTTCCGGACCTGTCTTTTCCTTGCCGTATCTGCTCAACGAACTGCTTGCAAGAACGAACGACTGGTCGAATTATTTGAACCTTTCAGACGGCGGGCACTTTGACAATATCGGCTTGTATGAGCTTGTCCGACGCCGCTGCCTTTTTATTATTGTGGGCGATGGCGAACAGGACGCCGAATATAGCTTCGGCTCGCTCGCCAGTACCATGCGCCGTTGCCGCGCGGATTTTGGCGTTGAGATCGATCTCGATTTTGACCGCATACGAGCAGTCTCGGGCCGAAGCACTGTACACGCAGTAATCGGAGAAGTCTGTTATCCGGAACGCGACGCAAACGGGAATCAATATAAGGGCACCATTCTCTATATAAAGGCCAGCGTAACCGGAGATGAGACTGAAGACATCAAGGAATTTCGTCTGCGATTTCCTCAATTTCCTCATCAATCAACGGGTGATCAGTTTTTTGATGAGCCGCAGTTTGAGAGCTACAGGAAATTAGGGTTTCATATTGTGGAGTCGATCTTTGAACGCATACCGCGGGTCAGCAGCGCGCCAGATTCAGCGCTTCCTAAACTATTTAGTAATCTACGCCGGAAATGGTATCCGCCTTCCCTAGCTGCAGATGGAGTAGCAACACAGCATGCAGCAGCGTATTCCGCGCTGATGGCCCGCCTTGCAGCGGATCCAGACCTGCGGTATTTGGACTCTCAGGTTCTGATCGGCGCTGCATTCCATCCACGACCGATGAACCGCAAGACCCTCCGGCGCGGCTGGTTTTTCTGCAATGATTGTATTCAATTGATGGAGAACGTGTATTTCGATCTCAAGCTGAATCAGGAACGCGAGCGGAGTAACCCCAATGTCGGAGGTTGGATGTCAGTCTTCAATCATTGGAAGTCGCAGCC
>CAXUBB010000249.1:1769-8226 GCA_964249105.1 uncultured Bryobacteraceae bacterium
TTATAATCCGCTATTTCAGGACTTTTATAATTCTCTTTGATCACTTAAGTCCAGGAGGAGCATACCCAGCTTCAGGGTCGTCCAGCACTAAAACCCAGTCCGGGCCGTACGGCGGCGATTTGAACTCCCGCCCAGACTCCGCGTCAATGTCCCCGATCAGCGTTCCTATTCCCGTTCGCGGGTCATACCACCAAGCGCGAAGGCGTTTGGCGCGGAGCTTTGTTAAATCCAGTTTTACGGTAAGGTCATTGATTGGGAAGTAAACGAAGGCATAAGTGCCGTCCGCGTCGCGAGTGGCTTGCGTGTGCAGCGCTCCTTCTCCCACATTGCCGACAATGAGCGACTGATCGGGAAGGCGGCTGAAGAACGGTCGTGACTCCATCAGTTCGCGCAAGAAGATCATTTGCCTTCCGGCGGGGCGCTGCAACGCGTCGGTCCAGTCGCGATCCGCATGATTGATCACGTCGTTGCGTGTTCCCACAAAACCCCAAACGGCATGATGCCCGTAAGTGACGCCACAACCGCCCGCGAAGACCGAACGGTATACCTGTTTCCGCACATCGAGATCTCGAAAGTAACCGGTTGACGGATCCCAGCGGGGCCACGGATTAAAGGGATGATCCTCATAATTTGGTTCGAGGTCCAGAGTGGGCTTAGGCGGCGTCATCGCATAGTCGTGGGCAATTCGTTCCCATACAGGCACGTCGTGACCCCCGCCGTGTCCGCTCTGCATACCGTTTACGGAAAGCCACGACTCATTGTGCAGAAAGACGGAGGTGGAATCCGGGCCGCCCTGCGGATGATACAGGATTAGAGGCTTCCGTCCCCATCCTTCCGCCAACCCGCTCGCCAGTTCGCGCCAGATCGGTGTCCAGTCCTGGTCGGGAGGAAATCCAGCCGCTTGCGCCGTCTTTCGTTGCGAATCGCTGTGCAATCCGGTCAGCCGCGGAGGTCGATCCCCGCCGAGCATCCACATGACGTTGGCGCGGCCTTGCAGTTTCCGCGCCAGATAACGGGCGTAGTTGTGCGCGTCGCTCAAATTGTCCAGACGAAACAAACGCGGCCCCGCGCCCCAGGGAGCAGTCAGTTTATCGCCCCAAGTCGGAAGGAGCGCGATATATAGACCATCGGCGGCGGCTTCGTCCACGATCTCCTTCACGCGATCGAAATACTTGTCGTTCGGGCGCTTGAGATCGTTCTCGATAAAGGGCTTCTCTCCCAGCGCGCTCGGCTCCGTAATACCGTTAAATTCGGCCAGGACGACGGTTTGAATGACCGTAAACCCCTGCATGGAGCGAGTATGCAGATAGTAGCTGCACTCTTCACGCGTTGTGCGGTGAATCAACTCCCATGCTGTATCTCCCAGCCAAAAGAACGGGCGTCCTTCCTCGGTCTGAAGGAAATGTCCACTCGAATGCACGATGATACGGGGCAACTGATTTTGGGCCGCGTTCGCCATGCAAGCCAGGAGCAGCGCGAGGAGAAGATTAAACCGACTGCGCTTTGGCACGCTGCACCGAGATCGGAAATCCATAAACCTCACGGAAGCTCTGAGCGGCTTCGCCCGCAGCCCATAGCTCCAGCCCAACATCCCCGTTCGCCTCAATCTCCAGGCCGATGCTGTTCTCCTGTAGAACGCTTTTCACGTTCTTGACCTTGCCTTCATTGCTTCGATCCAAGCCGTCCGCCATCCGCAGGAGCGGAGTGAGATAACTTACCAGCCTTTTGGACTCGGCATTCAGCTCATCAAAGTAAGAGTGCTTCGGCTGCGGCAGGGACTTGCGATGAAAGCGGCAGAGAGCGGCGATCACTTGACGTTCCCGATCCGTAAAGCCGGGCAGATCGGAATTAGCAACCAGGTAAGCGGAATGCTTGTGGTGTCCGGTTGCGCTCACAAAGTGGCCGATATCATGTAAAATTCCTGCCGCTTCCAGCAGTTTTCCCGCATAGGTGGGCAAGCGATGGACGGACTGCAAAACATCGAATAGGCAGCCCGCTAAATACGCCATGTGCCGCGAATGCTCAAAATCAACGCAGTACCGCTTTGCCAATGCTTCCACCGTGGTCCGCTGCTCCGGGGACAACCGCGAGGCTTCCCGGCCCACGCCGCGCGCCGCCAGATCCGCAATGACGCCGTCCCGAACACCGGCGGAGCAGTAATAAAGCCCATTGTGGTTAAACATCTCCAAAGCGCGTCCTAAAACAGCCGCGCCGCCGGTAATGATCTCCGCCCGTCTCGGACCAATGCCAGTCATTTTTCTACGCTGCGCCAGACTGCTTGCCCCTAAAGCGGCGTTGAGTTTTTGAATCTGGCTGATGGAGGCGCCCAGCCGGTCTGCTTCATCGCGGTCCGTTCTCGGGACTTGATTGACCGCGCAAATAACCGCCGCCGCCGAAGCGGATGTTCCAATGGCGCGGTCAAATTTTTCGCCTGCATGCGCCTCATAGAACGAGTGCAGTTTTTCCGTAATAAAGGAGTAGAGATGTTGCAGATCCTGCGGCTTGGGCGGATCGCTCTTCAGAAAAATCTCCGTCAAGCGGACCGCTCCCAACGGTTTCGAAACAGCGTCGATCAGTTCGCCGTTGTGGCTGATAATCAACTCCGCGCTGCCGCCGCCGACATCGATAATGAGAGTCCGTTCGCCGGGACGCGGCCAGCGCGCTTCCACGCCCAGGTGAATCAATCGCGCTTCTTCCGCGCCGGAGATAATTTCCACATGCGTGCCCAGCGCTTCGCCGGCCCGTTGCAAAAACTCTTGCTGATTACTGGCGTCACGCACGGCGCTGGTAGCCACGGCGCGCGCGCCAACGATCTCCAACCGCGAATAAAGGGCAGCCATCCGCGACAGAGTGCCGACAAGAAAATTCATCGCATCGTCACTGATGCGGCCCGCGCGAAACACGCTTTCCCCCAGCCTGGTCACTTGGCGATCCTGGGCCAGAATGGTGGTTTTGCCGTGGCTCACGTCCGCCGCCAGCATGCGAAGGGAATTGCTTCCGATGTCAACAGCGGCGTAGCGGGGCATATCTGCTTTATAGCAGGCGCGCTTATTCCGCCGCTTTCGGGCTGTTCGCCAGCGGTCTAATTAATCGCAGGGCGGGCCTTGTCAGATATTGTTTCTGATATTGCCGGTGCTCTTCGTCATTCGGAAACTGTTCATCCTGCCGGTACGGATAAGCGCTCATGGCATGGAACGGCAAGGGAGCAACACTCTGACTGAATGCCGTGTTCGCATCCGCGTCTTTCGCCCATCCATCCACTAACAGCAGAAAATCCCGCGTCCACCCTGAGGGCAAAGGCGGCAGTTGAGACGCGGAGTACTCCAGCTTGACTTCATCTCCCGATCCCATAATGAGCAGCTTGTCATCCGGGCGGGTCACTAGAGATCGCACATCACCGTAGCGCGTGTAAAAACCCGGCGTGGGATTCCAGTTCGAGACTGGCCGCACCTGATCGTACAAAAACTTTTCCGGCTGCTGGCGGCGCTGGTCAATCACGGCTTGCGAGAAACCGCGGAATTGCAGGTCGGCCCGATCCGCATCCATTGGAGTCAGGCGGACTTGCGGCGCTTGCGAATCCTCCAGAAGCGAAATTTGATCCCAGTACACGCAGAGATTCGTCACGATTCGCACCTCGCGCGAACTCGACAGAAATTTGCTTGTCAAATCGACCGAGATGGTTTTCGGCTTGCCGGAGGGTATGCCCATGTCTTCCACAACCGTCCGCCACTTTCCGGCCTTGTCCTTCACTTGCAAATACGGAAAAACCAGCCCGCCCTTTCCATCCTGCGAAGCGCCGAGGAAGGTAGATCCATCCGCCCAATCTACCCATCCATTCAAAATCAGCACGGCCCGATTGTTAGCGGCAGCTTTACCGAAATCCAGATCGAGCGCATGCAAACCCGCCACGCCAGCCGCATTATGCGGAAACCCATCCGGATAGGCGTGGTCAATCGCCGCCAGTTGCGCCGTCACGTCCCGGCCCCCGTCATCAATCGCCCGAAGAGGAGGCGCGCTCGAACGTCCGCCAAACAGTCGGAATTCGGGATATGGCGGCGATTTGAATTTATCGTTTGTATAAATTTGCACGCCCGCCGGATGATCCAGCGCAATCAATTGCACTTGATCCAGATAGGAAATCTCATGCAGTTCCTCCGTAATATGCACCTGATACTTGCCGTTGCGCGCCTTCAAAGCCGAACCTGGGATCTGGATGTACTCATCATGATCAACCGGAAAGTAATGACCATCGCCGGAACTGGCTCCCAGCGGCGCCACTCCCAGCACATCCGTGATGAACTGGAACTGTTCCCCATTCCAGGTAAAGATCATCGGGCAAGACCCGGAAAGCCGCTGCGCCTCTTCCACTTTCAGCGCCTCGGCGCTTTTCTTCCCCGTTTCGTTCTGAATCAAACCATTGGGCCAGGTAATACGGACCGTGTCCACCGTTGTTCTGCCGTCGGTAGCGAAGGCAAGCGGCACGCCCTCATAAACCCGCTTGTCATAGTAGGGTCCTGATTTCACCTCGACGGTAGCGTTGGCCGCGCTCTTCAGATTCTTCACGCCTGTGATACGAACCGAAAGCCAGTGCTGATCCGCCGAGACGTTGGTAAACAGATGCAAGCCGCCATCCGGCAGCAAACGCGCATAATCTTCGCGCTGATCACCATTGAAATCCGCCCTGATTCGCGCCGGAGCCGTTTTAGCGCCCGTCGCCAGTTGTAGTTTGCCCTCGTGATTCCGCACGGCGTAAATTTCAGGCTGATACACAACGACATCGATCAGCCCGTCATGGTCAAAATCCTGAGCGTCCAACCCGGCAGATCCCGCGCTGATGGCCGGAAGCTCGGAAGCTTCAAAGACCCCGTTCAGCTTGTCCGTATACAAGACGCCGCCGCGATCCGAGTACGAGACCACAATGTCCCGCGCCGCCGTATCACCGCGCAGAGCGATGACTGCCGCATCCAGCGCTTTGCCCCCCTTGACAGCCGGGAAGGACTCTGACTTGTCTTCAAACTTGCCGTTGCCGTCATTTCGTAGCAACAGCGTTTGCGCGCCGAACAGCAGCAGATCAAGATCATTGTCGTGATCGTAATCAATAGGAAGCGCTTTATTCATTCCAGCGGAGTTCGGCAACTCCAACTGTTTTGTAAACACCCCATGATTGTTATGAAAGATGGCTGACCCGGCACCGGTAACGACGCACAGATCCAGCAGTCCGTCATTATCGAAATCACCCGGCGCAATGTCCCGCACATCTTTCAGCCCGTCCAGCCCGCTATTCTTCGCCAATTCAACGCCGCGCTTCCACAACTCCACCCGGTCGCCCGACCACACCAGCAAATCGGCATGTCCGTCTCCTTCGGCATCGATCACCTGCATACGGGAATGGGCCGCGTCCCAGCCCTTGCTAATTACCTGCTCCTGGTAGCGCGTCGGCTCATTCTCCGCCGAGGGCCGAGGCTCCGGCGGGTCATAAAGCTCGGCGTAAAAGCACCACTCCATGTCCTCGGGAACGGCCGCCCCGGCGTTCTTTTTCTTGGCTTCCTCGAACAACTGGCGTTCCCGCATTGCCGCCTGCTTATCACCAGCCCGCTGATACAGAGTGAAAAGCTGAAAATGCGGCCCTGCCAGATCTCCATTGAGCCGTTCCGCCTCTAAAAATTCCGGCAGAGCCGCCCCATTATCATTTTTGGAGCGCAGCGCGGTCGCCAGATTGTAGTGCGCCGTCGGCTCATTCGGCGTGAGTTTCATCATGCCCCGGAACTGCTCAATGGCCTTGTCGTAATCCCCGGCATGTTTATAAACGATGCCCAGATTGAACCAAGTATGGGGAAGCGCGGGGTCCTGTTTCTGCGCCTTAATTAGCTCGGCAACGCCCGCATCCGTCTGCCCCGCCCGTAGCAGACCCAGGCCGTAGTTGACCTGTTCCCTGACCGAATCAGGAGCCAGTTGCAGCGCCTTGTGCAACTCCTCCGCCGCCTGCTGGTGCGTGTCCGGATTTTCGTAGAACGCCTTACCCAGATTGCGATACTCCCAAAGCTGGGTCGTCACGCCGGGATCATCCGCCGCGCCGACAAGAAAAGCGCACAGGGCGGCTACGGACGTTAAAAGCTTAGTTCGCATGGAGATGGGGACACAGTTATTTTATAAGAAATACTTGAGATGACGAGGCGCTTCCCGGTCCTGCGAACCTCATCATTAATTAATGGATGCCCAAAAGAAGCGCAGGAAGCTTAATTTGGATTGTCGGTCAGAAGCCGCCCTCTCGGGGGCAACCCGCCGAACAATCTCACTCAAAGTTCTTTGTTGTGTGTTGTGAGAGGCGTCAGATCGGTTTCGACCTCTGTTGAAAATTCGAAGCCAACGGGGGTGGAGGCCGGATCGGGGGCGGTATTGCCGGCTTCACGCGCCTTCTTGCGTTCGGCGCGCTCCCGCGCCTGTTCTTGCCGGCGCG
>CAXUBB010000250.1:0-8212 GCA_964249105.1 uncultured Bryobacteraceae bacterium
AGCACGATTTCGGAGTTCGCGGGTACTTCAATGTCGCAGGTTTCACACTTCACCATCTCGACCGATTTGCCGCGCAAAAAACCGGCGAAGAGCATTTCGTCGATGCTGGGCGGCAAGGGAAGAATAGCGGAATAGAGAGTTGCGGGATCGGAGCCGATCGCGACGGCTACCGGCATGCGGGTGTCTTTCCCTTCAGCGGCCAAGCGGCGGTAGTGCTCGGCTCCCTGCTTATGCTTCTGCCAGTGCATGCCGGTCGTTTGGCCGTCAAAGACCTGCATGCGATACATGCCGCAGTTGCGTTTGCCGGTGTCGGGATTCTTTGAAAACACCATGGGCAGGGTAAGAAAGGGACCGCCGTCGCCAGGCCAACAGTGCAGGATTGGGAATTCTTTCAGGGAAAAGCCGTCACGCTGAATCACTTCCTTACACGGACCGCTGCCCACCGTTTTAGGGAACATGGCGGCGAGTTCGCCCAGTTTGGGCAGCAGCTTTAATTTGTCGAGAAGACTTTCAGGTTTTTGCAGTTCAAGAAAGCCGGTAATGCGCTCGGCGATCTGGTCGATATCATCGACGCCCAGGGCGATCTGCATACGGCGCATGCTGGCGAAGGCGTTGATCAACACCGGGATTTTCGAGCCGCGCGGATTCTCGAACAAAAGAGCTGGGCCGCCTGACTTCACGGCGCGATCAGCAAATTCAGTAATTTCAAGATAAGGGTCTACTTCGAGGCTGATGCGCTTGAGTTCGCCGTTTTTCTCCAGCGCTCGCACAAAGCCGCGTAAGTCATCAAAAGCTGCCATTCGGATATAACCATTATGAGGAGCAATGAATGAGTAATCGTACGGCGCTGGTAACAGGCGCGAGTCGTGGTATCGGGAAAGCATGCGCGCAGAGGCTCGCCGGGGCAGGTTATCGCGTGGCCTTGGCGGCGCGCTCGGCGGATAAGCTTGAAGAGATTGCCCATGAGTTGCAGGGCCGTGGCGCTGAAACGTTCGCGGTCGAGATGGATTTGGGAAAGGTCGAATCAGTCACAGCGGGATTTGCAAAGGCGGCTAAAGAGTTTGGACGGATCGACATTCTCGTGAATAATGCCGGGATCACGAAAGATGGTTTAGCGGTGCGGATGAAACCGGCTGACTGGGAAACTGTTTTAGGGATTAATCTCAGCGGCGCATTCTACGCCATCCAGCAAGCGCTTCCGGCCATGATGAAGGAACGGTGGGGCCGGATTGTGAATATCTCATCGGTAGTGGGAGAGATGGGCAATGCGGGTCAGGCGAACTATGTAGCCTCAAAAGCGGGACTGATTGGATTAACGAAATCATTGGCGCAGGAACTCGGTAGTCGCAACATTACCGTGAACGCCGTAGCTCCAGGTTTCATTGAAACAGACATGACACACGGGTTGCCGGAAGAACTAAAACAGAAGATGCTGAATCAAACGCCGCTGAAGCGCATGGGAACCGCCGAGGACATTGCCCACGCGGTAAAGTTTCTGGTGAGCGAGGAAGCCAGTTTCATCACAGGCCACGTGCTGGACGTGAATGGCGGGATTTATATGTAGGGAAACAGCGCTTTTTTAGAAGCCTCGGTTATTTCCTCAGAGCGAAACGGCTTCATAGCTCCATGGCGGATGTGGAGCACATTGATAGCCTTGTTGCGATGGTCAACCTGATAAATAATCCTGTAAACGTGAGGCTTCTTCCCATAGAGCAATTGGCGCAGCTTACGATTTTCAGGTGTGTGCGATCCCCGGTCCGGGTAAGCTTCCAGGCTATATGCGGCATCAGTTAATCCATTGAACCAGGTGTAAGCTGTTTTAACTGCTTCAGCGTGGATTTGCTCATAGATGTACTCCAGATCCCTTAAAGCACGATCCGTAAGTCTAACGAGGTATGCCATGTTTGCGGCGGAACGCTTCAAGGGTCTCGCGAGCTGGAGTCACACGGTCTCGGCTCACATCTTCCAAGCCTTGACGAGCACCTTCAGACGCGTCGGCGCGGGCTGCTATATCGAGCAGACGTTGATATGCTTCCGCATCCTGCACCACGGCTTCCGCTTTGCCATTTACCGTTAAGATCATCGGACGTTTTGTTTTTTTAAGCTGTTTCATAATGTCGCTGGACTCACGCCGGAATGTGGTTAACGACTGAATATCCTTGGTAATGTCGAGCATGGCAATTTTTTTAGAATAGCACCTTTTAAGGTGCGGCGTTACGTTTTGGCCGCTGTGTGTTACATGTGGACTTAAGCTGCATTTCTCTCCTTGTAACAATTGCGTTAATCCATGTCCTCCATTTCCGTTAAGCCAAAAGCAAACCGTGATAGCCGTTTCAAGGTGGGACTGGTGCAGATGTCCTGCTCGACCGATACGGATGCCAATCTGAACACAGCGATCGAGGGCATTCGGAAAGCGGCGGCGCAAGGCGCGGAAATCGTTTGCTTGCCCGAGCTTTTCCGAAGCCAGTATTTCTGCCGTGAAGAAAATCCGGAGCTTTTCAACTTGGCGGAGCCGATCCCAGGCCCATCGACGGAGGCTCTCGGTTCTGTTGCGAAAGAATTGCAAGTCTCGATTGTGGCTTCGCTCTTTGAGAAGCGCGCGCAGGGTTTGTATCACAACACGGCGGCGGTTCTGGACGCGGATGGCGAACTAATCGGGATGTACCGGAAAATGCACATTCCCGATGATCCGCTCTATTACGAAAAATATTATTTTACGCCGGGCGATCTCGGGTTTCAGAATTTCGAGACGCGTTACTCGCGGATCGGAGTGCTGGTGTGCTGGGACCAGTGGTATCCAGAGAGCGCGCGCATTACCAGCCTGCAAGGCGCAAATATTCTGTTTTACCCCACAGCCATCGGCTGGCATCCGTATGAGAAGGAGGAGTTTGGCGCGGCGCAATTGGACGCGTGGCGCACGATGCAGCGGGCCCATGCAATTGCCAATGGCGTGTTTGTGGCGGCGGTAAACCGAACGGGATTTGAGGGCCCGCCGGATGATGGCCTGGAATTTTGGGGTAACACGTTCCTGTCCGATCCATTTGGCCGAGTCATCGCCCAGGCGAATGAGCATGAAGAGACCGTGCTGGTCAGGGAGTGTGATCCGAAGAATATGGATGAGGTGCGCCGGAACTGGCCTTTTCTCCGCGACCGGCGCATTGACGCTTATGCGCCAATCACGCAGCGTTGGCTTGCCTGAGCGCATGACGGCTACAGAGCGCCACTACCGCATGCCTGCCGAATGGGAGCCGCACGAGGCGACTTGGCTGGCATGGCCTCACGAGAAGACGGATTGGCCGAGCAAGTTCGCTCTCATTCCCTGGATTTACGGCGAAATTGTGCGGCATCTTTCTCGCGTGGAGGCGGTAAGGATACTGATCAATGATCCCGATGCGGAACAAAAAGCGCGGCGCGTACTGAAGCGCTGCGGCGCTCAAATGGAAGCGGTAGAGTTCTTTCATCTGCCGACCGACCGGAGTTGGACGCGTGATTTTTGCCCCATCTTCGTACGTAATCGCGCAGGCGAAAGCTGCGTTCTGAACTGGTGGTTTAACGGCTGGGCTAAATACGGGAACGCGCAGCAAGATGACGCAGTGACGGCGGAACTGGCGCAACAGTTTGCCTGGCCGATGGAGACTCCCCTTTGGCGCGGGAAGCGCGTCGTGCTGGAAGGCGGCAGCATTGACGTAAATGGGAGAGGGGCCATTCTGACGACAGAAGAGTGCTTATTGAGCAGCATACAGGCACGGAACCCGGAACTCTCCCGTGAAGACATGGAGCAGGTTTTTTGCCGATACCTGGGAGCTTGCCGTACGCTCTGGCTGCGGAACGGCATTGCGGGTGACGATACGCATGGGCATGTAGACGATCTGGCCCGCTTTACAGACCCGCGCACGGTCGTGATCGCCAGTGAGGATGATCCCAAGGAAATAAATTATGAGCCGCTGCGCGAGAACTTGGCGCTGTTGCGCGAGATGAAGGACGGAGAGGGCGAGCCCCTGCGAGTGGAGACGCTGCCCATGCCGGAGCCGGTCTATTTTGATGGTCAACGATTACCGGCGAGCTATGCGAATTTTTATATCGCCAACGGACTCGTGCTGGCGCCGACTTTCAACGATGCGAATGACCGCCACGCTTTGAACAAACTGGCCGGGTTGTTTCCTCGGCATAAAGTCATCGGCATTGCTTCCACTGATTTAGTCCTGGGGCTTGGCACGTTGCACTGCATGACGCAACAGCAGCCTGCTTGAATTCGCTGTGCTGATTCATTTTGTCGCGCTGGTTCCCCTGTTCATTTGGATTTACCTTTTTCTCCTGCGAGGCGGATTCTGGCGAGCGCGAAAGCAGTTTGCGCCGGGCGCTCCGTCCTCAATAGCAGACCGCAAGATCGTGGCGGTGATTCCGGCGCGTGATGAAGCGGAAACCATTGGTGAAACGGTTCTCACGCTGCTCCGGCAAGACCTTCCTTCCCCGCCCCGAATTATTGTCGTGGATGACAACAGCAGCGACGGCACATCCGACGCGGCCAGGACGGCAGCGGAGAAATTGGGCGCAAGCCATCTCCTGACCGTTCTCCAGGGCCGGGCGTTAGCGCCCGGTTGGACCGGAAAGCTGTGGGCGTTATCGCAAGGCGTGGCCCTCGCGGAAACTTTGCGACCGGACTATCTTCTGCTTACCGACGCGGATATCCGGCACACTCCGAACAGCATTCGGAATCTGCTGGCGGTAGCCGAGCAACGATCTTGCGATTTGGCATCGTACATGGTAAAGCTGGCGACCGATACAACAGCGGAAAAGATGCTGATTCCCGCGTTTGTCTACTTCTTCCTCCAGCTTTATCCGCCGAAGTGGGTTGCCAGTCAGCGCATGCGGACGGCGGCTGCGGCTGGCGGGTGCATGCTGGTCCGCCCGGAGGCGCTGGTAAGAATCGGCGGCATCGCGACCATCCGGCATGAAGTGATCGACGATTGCGCGCTGGCGAAAGCGGTAAAACGAAGCGGCGGCGCTTTGTGGATGGGCTTGACAGATACGGCAGAAAGCCTGCGATCGTATGGCGGGTCTGCCGGCGTGGGCCGTATGATCTCGCGTTCGGCATTCAATCAGCTTCGACATTCCGCGCTTCTGTTACTACTGACGATTACAGGATTATTTGTCACATACCTGCTGGGACCATTGTTACTGCTCACCGGGCGGACAGTTCCGATGCTGCTGGGCGGCGTGGTCTGGTTGTTGATGAGCCTGAGCTATCTTCCGGTCGTGCGATTTTACGGACGCCCTCTGCTCTCGTGTTTATGTCTACCCATGATTGCAGCGTTCTACGCAGGAGCTACGGTTCATTCCGCATGGCAATACTGGCGCGGCCGAGGCGGATCATGGAAGGGCCGGGTGCAGGATGCCAACGTACGTTAAATGCTGGTCTGAGTCAGGAGGGATGCTGATTCGGTGTCCAAATACACCTGGGCGTTCGGATGCGTTCGCGCCAGAGAGGCCGGACACGATTCGCTGACGGGTCCTTCCAAAGCGTTCCTCACGGCGGCGGCTTTTCTCCGCTCCGGCACGCAACAAATCCACGCTTGGGCGCGGAACAAGCCCGGACAGGTAATAGTGACAGCTTCCCGAGGCACGGACGCCAGATCCGGAAAATGCCCTTCGCCTGCCTGCTGTCTTCGGCAGGCATCATCCAGAACCACCCTTTTGACAAGCAGCGGGTCGTTAAAGTCCGCAACGGGCGGATCATTGAACGCAATATGGCCATTTTCGCCGAATCCCACGAACGCCAGATCAATTGGCGCTGCTGCCAGCAAGTCTGAATAACGTTTGATCTCGCTGTCCAAATCAGGCGCGTCACCAGCTAAATAATGACTCTCTTTCGGATGGATCTTTTCTGCCAACCGAGTTCTGATCCAACGGCGGAAACTGGCCGGATGTTCGGCGTTCATGCCAGCATACTCATCCATATGAAACAGCTCAACAGCGCTCCACGGAACAGGCTGCTGAATTAAGGACTCGACAAACGGAATTTGCGAGTTGCCGGTGGCCGCGATAATGCGCGCCTTGCCATTGCGCCGAATGGCTTCGGTAATCAGACTCGCCGCCCTTTCCGCCGCTGCCGTCCCTAACAGTTGCGCGGAGGAAAACACTTCCACCCGCGCCTGTCCGCACTGGAAGGAACGAACAGACATGTTTACTTCGACGGTCCCGATTGATGTAAGCCGGCAGTCACCGTAACCGGCGACGGCGGCCCAGGTACCGCGTCCACATATTCCACCCAGCCGTCCATCATTTCCACTTCGCTGGCCGATCCCCAGCGGATGATTTTCGTTGGATCGGGATTGACGGCATTATTTGCTGAATTATCGAAGCGCGCGTCTATTTTCAGACGAGTGCCTTTAGGAATAAAAATGGGCTTTTCGGCGCGATAGGTGATCTGCCAGTTGAAATCGTATGCCGGGACATTCAGCAACGTTTCCATCCGTCCATCCGGGTAAGTGACTTCCATCCGCATGGACTTGCCGCGCAGATGCATATGGGGCGTCAGACTGGTAACGTACATGTCTTTCTGAAATGTGTGGCACTCCGTCACCTCATGGTTCGGGTCGCCGGCGGGAACCAAAAACATATGGTTTGAAAGATCAATGCGGCGGGCAACCTGCTTGGGCGGTTCCTTCGCGAAAATCAGCCCCACGCTCGTGATATCGGTTTCCGGTTTGCCCGTGGCCCTTGAGTAATGAATCTGGAAACTCACCTTCGATCCCGCCTTCAACAGTCTTGCCGTTCCGGGAGGATAGACATCCGCTTCACGCCCCGGCAAAAAAGAGCCGATCAGCGTACCCAGATCGCTTTGCGTATTGCCCGGAAAAGCGCCGTTATCGTCTTTGAGGCATCCGTTGTCAATGACCGGGGCATCAGGACGAATGAACTCAAGCGATCCTTCGTGAATTTGCAGCCACTTGGTGTACGCCTTGGCGGGACTATCTTCTTTCTTCCCCTGGGATGTCTCCGTGTCCGGCTCGACGGCAAAGACGTGAGCGTGATGCACTACCCGGCGGTTGCCGGGACGAAGCTCGGCCGCGGCAATCCATTTATCTTCCGTGAAATTGGTAGGGACGGTAATGTAGGTGTATTCGTCCGGTCCCTTTGCTTCCAGCTTATGCTCCGGAATAGCAATCACCGCATCCGGTTTACCCACTTTCCAGCCGTCCGGAAATTCCGGAGGGGACGGCATGTCTTTCGGATTGCCCTCCAGTTTGGCGCCGTTGACCCAGGCAACAATCGTGTTCTTTTCCGCCTCGCTCAGCCGGGCATCGTTGGACCAATGCCCGTACTTTGGATCGGCTTTCCAGGGCGGCATCACCCCCGTGACAACAGCTTGTTTCATGGCAGCCGCCCAAGGCCGCGCGTCCTTATAGGTCAGGAGCGACATGGGCGCGATGTCATTCGGGTGATGGCACGAAACACAATGCTTGTAGAGAACGGGAGCTACATCGTGACTGAACGTCACCTCGGCGCTGACCAGAACGGTAGGCACTGCGGCAAAAATCGCCATTCCAAGCAGGCGAAAAGACATATGGCCGCTCCTCCTAACAAACATTGTAGGCAAACTTAAGACTTCTCGTCAGGCAAATAGCGCCTTGATTGGTTTGCCCTTGCCGTCTTTTGTGACGTAGACAGGCCGTTTTTCCACGATAAAGGCGTGAGTTGGTGGAATACCAAGAGCGTGATAAAGGGTAGCGTGCAGGTCTTCAACCGGCACCGGATTTTCAATCGTTGTACACGGGCGTTCGTCGGCGGTCTTTCCGTAGACCATCCCCTTTTGGATTCCGCCTCCAAAGAGTACAACCGATCCCGCCGCGGTGAAATGGCGGTGCATGCCGTAGTGCTTCGGTTGACTCATGACATCCGGCGTGTGGGCTTGATCTTTTACCTCTTTGCCCACCTTTCCTTCCGTGATTGCGTCCCGCCCGAACTCACTCGCAATCACAACCAAAGTGCGGTCCAGCAGGCCGCGTTCTTCGAGATCGAGGATCAGTTGAGCAACAGGCATGTCGATCTCCTTCTTCATACCGGCGGCGCGCTCATGGCCGTTCTCGTGCGTATCCCAATAGCGGAACGGAATATACTCAGTGGTGACCTCAATGTATCTGGCGCCGGCTTCCGTCAGGCGGCGCGCCAGCAAGCAGCCCTGCCCGAAGCGCGAAGTGTTGTAAATATC
>CAXUBB010000251.1:0-4895 GCA_964249105.1 uncultured Bryobacteraceae bacterium
ATTATTGGCGGGCTCAGCATTTGGCCAGCAGACGGAACTTTCGTTCCGGAGCGCCCTCGAACAGGCCTTGGAGAGCAATCCGCAATTGGCCGCGGCGGAGGGACGGATTGAGGAGGCTCGTGGACAGCAGGTTCAGGCTGGATTAAAACCGAATCCGCGATTGACGGTGCAGTCCGAGGACATTCGCCCCTCCACGAGACAAGCCCCGTTCTCTTTCGCAAATTCCACGGAGGACTATGTGCTGCTGGGGCAAGTTATCGAAAGCGGAGGCAAACGGGAGCGCCGCATTGATGCCGCATCTTCTGCTGTGCAGACAACGCAGGGAGAACTGGCGCTCACTCACCGGCAGATTGCCGGCCGCGTGGCGTCGGCTTATTGGACGGCAGTCAGCTTGGCGCGCGCCCGTGATCTGCTGCAGGAAGTTTTACGGACCTATCAGGAAGATGTCGAGTACAGCCGGAATCGGGTCCATGAAGGAGTGATGGCCGAAGCCGACTTGATGCGAATCCAGTTGGAGCAGGATCGGGCGGAGACGGAAGTGCTGACTGCAGCCCGCGAAGCCGATCAGGGGATTGTAAGCCTTTACCGGGCCATGGGGAAACAGGAGTTTCCTCCCACTCGCCTGACCGAGTCGCTGGAAAATATCGGTCCTGTTGCCTTGCCGGAACTGGCGCGTGTTCTGCAGGCACGGCCCGAGTTGCAGGTTGCCCGTCAGGCGGTAGCGGAGGCCGAAGCGAACCTCCGTTTGCAGAAAGCAAACGCCAAAACTGATCCGGAGGCACTGGTCGGCTATAAGCGTAATGGAGCCTTTGACACGCTCTACGGTGCTGTCCAAATTGATTTGCCTGTGCGAAACCGCAACCAGGGAAATATCGCAAGCGCCCAAGCGCGCCTGCGCATCGCCGGCGCCAATCTGCAAGCCGTGGAGAACAGCGTGAAAGCCGATGTGGAGGCCGCGCTCCGCGCCTACCGGGGCGGGCGGGCGCTGCTCGACATCCTGCCCGGCGCGCTGTCGCGAGCGACCGAAACGGAAAGGCTGGCCCGCGCCGCTTATCGTGAGGGCGGCATCGACCTGCTACGGCTCCTGGATGCCGAGCGGAGCCGTATTCAAACGCAAATGGAATACTATCGCGCTTTATCCGACATGCATCAGAGTATTGTCGGCCTGTACCTAGCAGGCGGAGAGATGCCATGAGCCGAATTTTGATATGCCTGTCGATGGTTCTAGTCTTGCTCGGATGCGGCCGGGAAGGAGGCAGCGGCGCCGATGCCAGCAAAAAAGGGGATGCCCCGGAGAAGACCTCATCACAGCAGCAGAGCAAGTCCGGTTCGTCCAACGGAGAAGTTACTATTGACGGCCCGGCGCAACAAAAGGCCGGCATTCAAGTGGCCCGAATCGAGCCGCGCGCCCTCCCCGAGTCCTTCACCGCCGCCGGCCAGATCGTCATGAACGAGGAACGGACCGCTCACGTGGGCACCTATACGGATGGGCGTGTCATTGAAGTCCACGCCAATGTGGGTGACTCCGTGCGCCGGGGCGCCGTGCTGGCCCGTATGCACAGCCATGATGTCCATGAAACCCGCGCCGCCTATGAGACGGCGCTCGAAACCGTGAGCCGCCAGCAAATCGCTGTCGCCTATCAGGAACGCATGCGTGACCGTATGATCCGGCTTTATGAATTGAAGTCGGCTTCCAAACAGGAAGTGGAAAAGGCCGAGGCCGATCTGCGAAGCGCGCAAACGGACCTGGCGAACGCGCAAATTTCGGTGCAAAAAGAAGTGGCTCATTTAACGGATATCCTGAGACTTCCCGCTTCCGCGCTGGCGAATAATACGGAAGAAACGGAACAAGTGCCGGTCGTCACGCCCATCTCGGGCACGGTGGTCAGCCGTACCATTACTCCGGGCACTGTCGTCGAGCCGGGAGAAGAGGTGTTTACCGTATCGGATTTAAGCAGCGTCTGGATGATCGCCTCCCTTAATGAGGTGGATATCTCGAAAGTGCGTGTGGGAAACCGCGCGCAAATTCTTTCACAGGCTTACCCTGATAGCGCTTTTCGCGGACAGGTCACGCGTTTAGGCACGGCGCTTGACCTGAAAACGCGCACCTTACAGGTTCGTATCCTGGTTCCCAACGACGGGATGAAACTGCGGGTCGGCATGTATGTCAATGCGCAGATTATGCAGGGAATGTCCAGGCAGGCGCTGTTTGTGCCGGAAGAAGCCGTTCAGGACATAAACGGCGGCTCGGTGGTTTTCCTGCGCAAAGCGGACAACACATTCGAGCCAAAGCCGATCCAGATTGCGCACCGGCTCAACGGGGAAGCGGAAATAAGCGCCGGACTTAACCCTGGTGATGCAGTGGTGGTGAAGGGCAGCTTTGTCGTGAAATCACAGATGCTGAAAAGTCAGATCGGCGAGTAGATCTCTTACCATGTTGGATTTTTTTCTTAATAATCGCTGGCTTGTACTCATTGCGCTATTGGCGTTGATCGTGGGCGGCGTCTACACGATGTTTCATCTCAACATCGAGGCTTATCCTGACCTGACTAACATCCAGGTGCTGGTGACTACCGAAGCGCCCGGCATGTCACCGGTGGAGGTGGAGCAACTCGTCACCTTTCCGGTCGAGTCCACCTTGATCGGGATGCCTAAAACGCAAGTGGTCCGCTCCGTATCGAAGCTTGGCTTGTCCATGATCACGGTTGTCTTTGATGATTCCATGAACATCTACCTGGCGCGCCAGATGGTCAGCGAGCGTTTGGGCGAGGTGCGATCCCGCATTCCGCAAGGACTGGAGCCGCAGTTGGGGCCTTTGGCCACCGCTTTTGGCGAGGTGTATCAGTTTACTTTGCGGGGCGGCCAAGCGGACCTGATGCGGAGAAAGACGCTGCTGGATTGGTCGGTCCGCTATGATCTGCGCACCATCCCCGGCGTCAGCGAAATAAATACCTGGGGCGGGTACACCAAGCAATACACCGTAGAAGTCGAGCCGCTCACGCTGCGCCGCTACGGACTGACCGTTCACGACGTCGTCCAGCAAGTGGCGGAGAATAACGCCAACTTCGGCGGCGGTTTCATCTCGCACAACGAGGAACAATACACCGTTCGCGGGCTGGGCCGCGCTGGAGGGGTGGAGGATCTGGAGCGCATCGTCATGCGTTCGCAAAACGGCGTTCCGGTTCTGCTGCGGGATGTGGCGACGGTAAAGGAGTTGCCCTATCCGCGGCAGGGCGCCATCATGCACGACGGACAAGGCGAGACGGTCTGCGGCATGGTGATTATCACGAAAGGATCAAACGGCAGACAACTCATCAGAGACATCAAACAGCGAATTGCATCCATCAAGCTGCCGGACGGCGTGAAAATTGCGCCCTTTTACGACCAGAGCGATGTCATCGACGCCACGATTGACACGGTCAAACACAATCTGATTGAAGGCAGCATCCTGGTGATGGCGGTCTTGCTGATCTTTCTCGGCAATTGGCGGGCGGCTTTGGTTGTGGCTTCCGTGATCCCACTGGCTCTTCTGTTCGGATTTTTGGGAATGGCGGCTTTTGGGATCTCGGCGAACCTGATGAGCTTGGGAGCCGTCGATTTCGGAATGATCGTCGATGGATCTGTCGTGATGGTGGAAAATTCCGTGCGGCGTCTCGAGTCCGGAGGGAGCGATCCGAAAGAAATTATCCGGCAGGCAGCGCGTGAGGTGGCGCGCCCCATTACTTTCGGGGTCGCTATTATCATCGCGGTGTATTTGCCGATCTTCACCTTGCAGGGTCTGGAAGGCCGCATGTTTCACCCCATGGCTATTACGGTCTGCGCCGCCTTAACCGGATCCCTGCTGCTGGCCTTATTTGCCATCCCGACCATGTCCAGTTTTGTGCTCAGCCGTCCTCGGAAAGAAAAATCCGGAAAGCGCGGTTGGTTTGATTCGCTTCGCGACCGCTACGTGCGTTCGCTCGATTGGGCTTTGCGTCATCGCTGGCCGATTCTGGCCGGAGCGCTGACACTGGTTGTTGCCGCCACAGTATCGCTGAAATTTATCGGAACGGAGTTTATGCCGAAGCTGGATGAAGGCTCCCTGGTGGTGACATCGCGCAAGCTGCCCGGTATCTCGCTGGACGAATCCATTGCTCTCGGTACCCAGATCGAAAAAGTGATCCGCGGCTTTCCGGAGGTAACGCACGTGGTCAGCAAACTGGGACGTCCTGACCGGGCGACCGAGGCCATGGGCATCGAAGAAACTGATTCTTATTTGACCCTTGCGCCGGAAAAAAGTTGGAAGTGCTGTAAGTCGAAGGAAGAGTTGACGGAAAAATTGTCAAAGGCGCTGGGGGAAATTCCGGGCACCGCCTTTGTCTTTACGCAGCCCATGGAGATGCGGATGGACGAAGTGGTCACGGGCATTCGCGGCGACTTGGCGTTAAAAATCTTCGGCGAAGATCTGAATACCTTGGATCAGTTGGCGACAAAAGCGGTCTCGCTCATTTCCACTGTGAAGGGCGCGGCGGAAGTGCAGAAGGATAGCTCCATGGGCGTTGCCGAACTGCGGGTGCAGGTTAACCGCCCGGAAATGGACCGTTATGGCCTGAACGTGTCCGATGTGCGCGAGTTGATTGAAACGATGCTGGGCGGTAAGCAGGTTTCGGAAATGGTGGAAGGCGAGCGCCGGTTTGGGATTGCTGTCCGATTGCCGGAAAACTACCGCAATGACATTGACGCGCTTGGTGACCTCTATATGATTGCTCCCAACGGCGAGCGCGTCCAGTTGCGCCAGGTAGCGGAGCTGAAGGTGGTGCGCGGGCCGGAGATGGTGAACCGCGAAAGCGCACGCCGCCGCGTGGCGGTGCAAGCGAGCGTAAGCGGGCGGGATCTGGGCGGTTTCGTGGCGGATG
>CAXUBB010000251.1:4905-5909 GCA_964249105.1 uncultured Bryobacteraceae bacterium
GCTCGATTGGGGCGGACAGTTTGAAAACCAGAAGCGGGCCGATAAGCGGCTGGCGTTTGTGCTGCCGATCTCGATTGTGATTATCTTCGGCTTGCTTTACGCGACATTTCAGTCCGTCCGGCAAGCTCTTCTGATTTTGATGATTGTGCCGTTCGCGCTGGTGGGCGGCGTGGCGGCGTTATGGATACGCGGCTTAAACCTCAGCTTATCCGCTTCCGTCGGCTTTATCGCGTTGTTTGGGGTGGCTGTTCTGAACGGCGTGGTCATGGTGAGCCACATTGACTCGCTCCGCGCCGGCGGCAAGAAAATGTTCGACGCGATCCGGGAAGGAGCGTCCGACCGGCTCCGACCCGTTTTGATGACGGCCTCCGTTGCCAGCTTGGGATTCATCCCCATGGCTGTTTCCACCTCGCGCGGCGCGGAAGTGCAAAGACCTCTGGCAACCGTGGTCATCGGCGGCCTGATTACCGCCACTATGCTGACGCTCTATCTGCTGCCGATGCTGTATCAATGGTTCAGCAAAAAAGATAAGGAAGATGAAAAGCCCGCGCCTGCATCGACATCAGAGCAAGAGCCGGTCGCTGAGCCGGTGCTTTGAAATCCCTCCCGCTCATAACTGGACTGTGCCTGTTTGTTGCGTTTCGTAGCCTGCCATCATTTGTAGTTTTCTGCGTAGCGCGGCGTGGTTCAACGCTTCCAAAAGCGCCTTAGCCCCCGGCAGTTCGAGCGATGATTGAGAAAAAGCGAGATCGAAGCGTTCGCTGGATAGAGGAATAAAATTCAATCCAAAACGGCGCGCAGCCGATTGGGTCGCGATACAACAATCGGCACTTCCCACTGCTACGGCGGAAGCAGCCGAAAGGTGGCCGTGAGCAACGTCGTCATAGCCTTTTACGCTCCCAGGTGTGATCCCCGCGACGCGCAGTCCCGTATCCAGAAGGTCCCGGCTTCCTGATCCTTTTTCCCGGTTCATGATTCTCACATTCTTACGATGGAGGTCAGCC
>CAXUBB010000251.1:5919-8210 GCA_964249105.1 uncultured Bryobacteraceae bacterium
GGTCAGCCAGGGAGGTGATGTGCTTGGGATTGCTGTGCTCCACGATCAACCCTTGCTCCCAAACGGCAAACGTGGCCACGCGAACGGACCCCGGAGAAAAAGCGCGTTGGATCAACGGGATATTGTAAGTGCCGGTCGCATGGTCTACAAGATGCGATCCGGCGGCATGCACGCTGCCCTTCTTTAACCATTGCAGCGCGCTGCGGCTGGAACATGGGATCGTGATGATCTCGACGCCGGAAGAGGCCAGCGTTTCCGTCAGTATGGATAGCGCGGGATCGCAGCCTGCCAGAAGGAGGCGTTTACCATTATCCGGAACCTCCCCAAACGGTTTTACCCAAACAGCGCCTTTCGAACTTCGTTGAACAATGCCCTCGGCGGGAGGCAGGTAGGCCGGGAGCTCAGGACTTGGGACAGCGATCAAACGCTCTCCAACGCGGCAAAGACGAACCAATTGTCCTTCAACCGCTTCTTCCGCGCCGTTGGCGAGAAACTCGGCCCGGATCAGCTCATTGGCGTTTCCGGCTGGCTCCTGAAGTGAGAACAAATCTTCCACGCGAGCTTCAAGCGCACGCGCTAAACGCAGCGCGGTTGTTGTATTGGGAACGTAGCTTCCGTCTTCGATCGCGTAAATCGTTTGCCGGCTGACTCCCACGCGCCGGGCGAGTTCGGCGGCGGCCAGCCCTCGCTCTTTTCGAATTTCCTGGAGCCGGGTACGGGTTTGAGTCTCCATTTCCGCTCCTCAGAAGTGTAGCTTGAGCGCAAACTCAAAGTCGCGGGGATTGCCGGCGCTGGTGATCGTGCCGAATGCCGCGGACCCAAAACTTCCATTAGGATCGTTGAGCGGCGGGGTATTGGTCACGTTGAAAGCTTCCGCGCGGAACTCAAGATTGAATCGTTCCGTAATGCGGAAAGTTTTCCCCACCATCAGATCGGCTTCCTGCAAACCGGGTCCGCGCACCGGATTTCGGGAACTGGTCCCAATGGTGAATTGCGGAGCGTTCGTAAAGGCCGCGATGTTGAACCATTCGGAGGCGCTTCGGCCCGAAAAGTCATTCGGATCGCTAATCCGGTTGGGCCGCTGCAGGGCGTAGCCGAGGCTCGCGTTGTTGTTCGTCGCTTGTGAAACAGCGACGGCATCGCCCGACTGAATTCTCACCAGCCCCGCAATCTGCCAGCCCGAGATTTTCCACCAGCGGGGAACATCGTACACCCAACCGGCGGAAAAGACGCGCGGGATGTCGCCGCTCGAAACATCTTTCTCCAAATGTCGGTTGAACGCATCGGCGGCTCCGGTCGTGTTTAGAACCCGCCCCGGAAAGATCCGTTGGGAAAAGTAAAAGGACGCATCGTCAATCAGCTTCGAAAATGTGTAGGCGAAGGTAAACGTCAGCCCTCTCGACAATCGTTTTTCAAGCTTCGCCTGCACGGCATGATAAGAAGAATTGCCGACATTGTCGCGGAACAGAGCCACATTGGTGAATCGAGGATAGGCCCTCAAAAGCTGTTGAGCGGCGATAGTGGGGGTGTCTAGGGAGGATGAAGCGGGAAGCTGCCCGTAATAGGGGTTTTTCACTCGGACGAGCAGAGCCGATCCCAGGGCAAGATCGGCGGCGGGCAGTTGATTCAGGTTCGCTTCCGGCAGGCCCAGACGGGTGTTTTTTGAACCCAGATACCCGATCTCGAAGTTTAGGTTCTGCCCAAAAGTTTTCTGCACGGTGAAGTTCCATTGCTGCGAATATCCGGAGCCGTTGTCGCGCTGTGAGCCGAAGACTCCTTGCCCTAAACCGGAGTTCGGATTGGGAGACGTGACTTGAACCGTGGGCCCGTTCGACAGGGTAAATGCGGCGTTGATATTGTCCTGCGATTGCTGTCCCACGGTTTGCACGAACGGAAACTGCGGCAGCGTGAAGGGCGTGGTGATGCCCGTTTGTTCAAACCAGACCATGCCGTATCCGGCGCGCAGAACCACTGTATCGCTCGCGCGATAAGCAAGCCCCACGCGCGGTCCGAAATCGCAGCACTCCAAATTCCGCGCTGTCCGGGGAAAGTCAAGCGCTTGCGTGTTCAGGTTGAATACGGCTCCTTGATTGTTGACCTCATGCGAAGGGAAATTCAGCGTGTAGCGCGTGCCGAGATTGAGCGTCAACCGGTCGGAAACTTTCCAGTCATCGCCTGCAAAGAACTCCGCGATGTTGGCCCGTTCCTGTAGCGGCCGCTGTTGGATGTCGATGGAAAACGAATTCACTTGCCCCAGCAGCAGCGACGCAACGGCATTCCCGCTGTTGGCG
>CAXUBB010000252.1:0-8203 GCA_964249105.1 uncultured Bryobacteraceae bacterium
GGGTGTGTTTCCGCCGCTCACACTCCTGCGGATATTGCCGCTTCCGTAAAAGCTGTCTCTGAGTTTTCGGCAGTTGCAGCGTAATGGCAGCGGGCGCTGGCCGGCGAGTGCTCGTGACGGGCGCGGCGAAACGCATCGGTCGGGTCATTGCAATTGAATTGAGCCGTCGCGGCTTTGATGTCGCCATCCACTACGGGCAGTCGCGCCGCGAGGCCGAGGAGGTTTCACGGGAATGCGGAGGCGCTCCGACCTTTCAGGCGGATCTGGCGGATGTCGGGCAGATTCGGCAATTGTTTTCAGACGTCCGGGAACGGTTTGGCCCCCTGCAATACTTGGTGAATAATGCGGCCCGATTTACGCGCTTTAATCCGCTCGAAATCACTGAGGAAGACTGGGATTTCATTCACGACGTTAATTTGAAGGGGACATTCTTCTGCTGCCAGGAAGGCGCGAAGCAGATGAAGGAGCAGGGAAGCGGACGGATTGTGAATATCAGTTCGCTGGGCGGCGTCCGGCCTTGGGCCGAACATGTTCACTATGGAGCTTCGAAGGCGGGACTGATCATGATGACTAAGGGGCTGGCGAAAGCGCTGGCACCGCAGATCACCGTGAACTCCGTTGCGCCGGGTGTAATCCCTTTTGACGGCGATATTGACGAACGGGTGCAGCGGATGATTGATGCAACGCCGATGCGCCGGGCGGGACGGCCCGAAGAGATTGCGGAAGCGGTTTACTTCTTTCTGACAGGACCGGATTTTATTACCGGGCAGACGTTATTGGTGGATGGCGGTTTGAACGACCGTTAAATAGCCCTGCCTTCGAAAAAAGCGTCCTGCTGGTGAACGATGGAGGGCGGTTCGCTGAAAACCACGGAGACCACATCGAATCGGACCTGGTTCCAGGCGATACCGGCTCGGGTCGCATAGCTGCGGGCGGCTCGGGTGATGTTTTTGCGCTTACTCTCGTCAATTTGGCGGTCGGGGCTTCCGTAATCGGCGGAACGGCGTGATTTGACTTCGACAAACACAACGATGTCGCCGTCGCGCGCGATAATATCGACTTCCGCTTCTCCCGCGCCGGGCCGGTAATTGCGGGCGAGCACGGTCATTCCAATATTGCGCAAATAACGATGCGCCACATCCTCGCCGCGCCTGCCGAGCGCTGCTTCCGGCGTGAGGACTTTCTGCTCTCGGAACTGTCTTGCTCGGTCGCTTAATTTCCAGAGCAGTTGTTTAGGCGCTAACGACCAGGGCGCTCTTTCAGTGCTTCCAGTTGCCATTCGATGACTTTGCCTCGGATGAGATAACAAAGGTAGTACTCCCAGAAACGGCGGAAACGCCGGGACTTGTTGACCAGAAGTTCAAAACCTAGATATCTCCATAGAGCCAGTAGACGGACGCGGGTGGAAATCTCACGAAATCTGGCGGCGGAGTAGTAACCGAAGCCGCCGTGATCCTCGCCGAAGTAGCGCAGGGAAAAGCTATTGAGGTGCCAGCGATGAGTGGGATCGCAAAACGAGCTGAAATCGGTGTAGTGGGGGGTGACGATCAAAGCTCGCCCGCCGGGTTGCAGAAGCCGATAAAGCTCTTCCATGAAACCGATCACGTTTCCGACGTGCTCTATCACGTGAATGGCGCGCACTTCGCGGAATGAATTGTCACGAAAGGGAAAAGGAATGTGATCGAGGTCGGCGATCACATCGGCGCTGGTATTTGCGTTTCGATCAACGCCGATGGAGCCGGGATACTTCTTGATGCCGCAGCCGACATCTAGGACTGGAGCGCCTGCAGGCACTGCTCCAGTGTATCGAGAGCGTAATCGGCTTGATCGTGATTAATCACCAACGGCGGACAGAGGCGGATGCTGTTAGGACCGCAGCCGAGAATCAGCAGGCCGCGTTCGAAAGCCATCGTTTCCAGGCGGTCGCGGAGTTCGGGGGCGCGTTCCTTGGTGTCCTGGTCGTGGACGAGTTCAAAGCCGATCATCAAACCCAGGCCGCGCACATCGCCGACGGATTTGAAGCGCCGGGGCCAACTGCGCATGCGGTCCAGCATGTAAGCGCCTACTTCGGCGGCATTCGCGATCAGGCTTTCTTCGAGCAGTTCGATGGTGGTGAGAGCCGAAGCGATCGAGACAGGATTGCCCCCGAACGTGGAAGCGTGCGCGCCGGGACTCCAATTCATGACTTCTGCCTTGGCAACAGTTGCGCAGAGAGGCATTCCACTAGCAATACCCTTGGCGAGCGTGACAATATCGGGCGCAACGCCGAAGTGCTCGGAGGCGAACATTTTCCCGGTGCGGCCCATGCCGGATTGCACTTCGTCGTGGATCAGCAGGATGCCGTACTGGTCGGCAATGCGGCGGAGTTCGTGATGAAACTTGGCAGGGGGAACGAGATAGCCGCCCTCGCCCTGCACGGGTTCCACCACAATCGCAGCCACCTCTTCGGCGGGCAGAATAGTCTTAAAGAGACGCTCTTCGATGACTTTAACGCACTCGACATCGCAAGTGGAAGGCTCTTTTCCGTAAGCGCAGCGATAGCAATAGGCGTAGGGAATGTGCTGGACGGGAAGCGACGGATGGAAGCGGCGGCGCTGAGTTACTTTGCTCCCTGTCAGTGAAAGCGCACCCATCGTACGACCGTGGAAGCCGCCCAAAAACGCAATGAATTGGTCGCGCCCCGAGTGATAACGGGCCAGCTTGAGGGCTGCTTCAATGGCTTCGGCTCCCGAGTTGCCGAAATAAACGCGCCGGGGAACGCCGCCGGGAGTGAGAGCGGCTAACTTCTCCGCCAGTTGCACCATGCCCTCGTAGTAGAAATCGGTGCCGGACATATGCAGGAACTGCGCGGCTTGCTGCTGAATTGCTTCGACAACGCGCGGGTGAGAATGTCCGGCAGCAACCACGGCGATACCGGCGTTAAAGTCGAGGAAGCGGTTGCCGTCGACATCTTCCACCACGGCGCCTTCACCGCGTTTGATGACGAGCGGGTAGCACCGCGTATAGGAAGGCGATAAGACCGCCTGATCCCGGGAAATAATCTCTTTTGCTTTCGGGCCTGGCAATTCGCTGAGCAGGCGCGGAAGCAGTTCTGGCTGGACGATTTGGGTCGCCATGCAAAACACCTCAATTTCTAATCGTAGGAACGGGAAAGAAAAGGCCGCGTGACTACTGCCGGAGCTAGTCAGCGCCGAAGAGGGAAGGTCGGATGTTGGCAGGGATCGCCATAATTCTACTGTAATGCAGAAGTGGAGCGAGGCGGGAAATGTTCTTGATGAATTTCCGGAATAGCATTAAACGTTATCCTGAAACAAGCTGTGTGAGACCAGATGAAGAGTTTTGCCCAGGTTGTATCCGAAACGATTCAGGAGCAAGGCCACGTTCACCTACTTTTTGAGCAAGGAATGTACTTCTTAGCTGAGGACTTAGAAAGAATTCTCCAGGTCTTCCGAGAAGCTGGAGTGCCATTTGAGGTGATTAGCGGTTTGGCGGTGAATGCTCATTTAATGGCAGCATTTCAACGAAGCCGCTCTTTCTTAACCCGTGATATTGATTTTTTAGTGAGCAGATCGGATCTTGACCGAATTGTTCGTTCTGCAAGCGCGGCAGGATACCAAGCAAAGAAAATGATGGATGGATATGCGCTGTTGCTGCCTGGTCAACAGTTGTCCGAAGCGGTTCATCTTTTATTTGCCGGTGAAAAGCCCAAATCTTCCTTTCCTGTTTTGAATCCACAACTGAATCCAGAAGAGAAAGATCTGTTCGGATTTACCATTCCCGTTGCACCGCTAATCAATTTGCTGATTTTCAAGCTCAATTCATTACGCCCAAAAGATCTCGTGCATCTAGAAGTTCTGGACGAAGTTGGATTAATCACGCCGGAGATCGAAAGCGAACTTCCCGCAGAGTTGAGAAACCGCTTACAAGACGCTCGCACGCGATTTGAACACACTCAGATTCAGGAATAAACTTAATACCGGCTTCCGTCTCAACGGTTTAGTTGAACAAATCGTTACAATGGTTCGATGCTGGAGGAGATGACGGAACCGCTCAGCTTTGAGGCTCGTCTGGATGAGCTGGAGCGGATTGTGAAAGAACTGGAGCGGGGCGATCTTCCCTTGGAACAGAGTCTTTCTCTGTTTGAAGCGGGCATGCGGCTGAGCGCTGATTGCAAGCATCAATTGGAGGAAGCGGAGACTCGCGTTGAAATTCTGACTAAGAAGGGTTCGGAGATTACTGCTGTTCCGTTTACTCCTGATAAAACGCTAAAATGACTCCCACGCAGCAGGTTAGCTTATCTGACTATCTTGCCGAACAGGTCCAGTCCGTGGACCGCGCACTGGAGGAGTGGGTTCCTGACGAGAGCGTTGAACCTACTACCATTCACCGTGCCATGCGTTACAGCCTTTTCGCCGGCGGAAAACGCATCCGTCCTGTTCTTGCCATGGCTGCCGCCCGCACGATTTCTCCCGCCCCGGAAGGGATCGAGAACGCCGCCGCCACGCTGGAGCTGATTCATACCTACTCGCTGATCCATGATGATCTGCCCGCGCTGGACAACGATGATTTGCGCCGGGGGCGGCCCACTTGCCATAAGGTGTTTGGCGAGGCCATGGCGATTCTGGCGGGTGATTCCCTGCTGACGCTGGCGTTTGAAGTGCTGAGCCGGTTGAAGCATGTCGGCGCGGAAACGAAGATCGTTCTGGTGGAAGAGTTGTCGCGCGCCGCGGGAACGGTGGGCGGAATGATCGGCGGGCAGGTCAATGACATCGAAGGCGAGCGCAAGGAACCCAGCGCTTTATTGTTGGAATCGATTCATCGCGCTAAAACGGGCGCTCTTCTGCGGGCCAGCGTGCGCATGGGAGCAATCTATGCAGGCGCCACCGAAGAGGAGTTAGCGGCTCTTTCCGAGTACGGCGAGCATGTGGGACTGGCTTTTCAGATCATTGATGACGTGCTCGATGTCGAGCAAACGTCCGCTGCTCTGGGCAAAACGGCGGGCAAGGATCAGGCGCAGCAAAAAATTACCTTTCCGGCTGTCTATGGACTGGAACAATCCCGCCGCATGGCTGAAGGGGAGCGCCAAGCAGCGCACCGGGCGCTCGATCCATTTGGTGAACGCGCTGAGCGTTTGCGCCAGATCGCTGACTTTATCGTTTTGCGTTCCGCTTGACTCACCGGAAACAGCGTTTGGATCTGGCCCTCTTGGAGCGCAAACTGGCGGAGTCAAGAGAGAAGGCTGCTGCCCTGATTCTGGCGGGAGTGGTCCGCGTGAACGGCCAAAGGGCGGACAAGCCAGGCCGAATGGTGGAAGCGGATGCCCGAATTGAGGTCGAGCAGGCGCTGAAGTATGTGAGCCGTGGCGGATTCAAGCTGGAGGCAGCGCTGCTTGGGTTTGGGGTGACGGTCCAGGGCAGAGTCTGCATGGACGTGGGAACTTCCACCGGCGGCTTTACGGATTGCCTGCTGAAGAATGGCGCGCTTCGTGTTCATGCCGTCGATACCGGAGCGGGACAGATCGACTGGAAGCTGCGGAACGACCCGCGAGTCGTGCTGCACGAGCGCTGCAATGCGCGTTATCTCGTCTTCGCGGACATCGGCGAGGTGGTTGATGTTCTGGTCTGTGACGTAAGTTTCATTTCCGTAACGCTGCTCATTCCGGCGCTGGCGCCTTTGCTGAAGCCGGAGGGCGACTGGATCATCTTAGTGAAGCCGCAGTTTGAGGTAGGGCGCGACCTGGTGGGCAAGGGCGGCATTGTGCGTGATCCGGCGGCGCAGCGCTCGGCATGTGAAAAGGTAACGAGCGCTCTCGCCAGTTTTGGATTTGCTACATCCTTAGTGGACAGTCCCATTTTGGGCGCGGAGGGGAATCGTGAGTTTTTGCTTCATGCCAGCCACAGGTTACCCTATCTTTAATACCGGCGACAAATGAATCAAATCAAGACGGGCGGCATTATTTCCAAGCCCAAAATCTCGCATGCCGGTGATATCGTATCCGGCCTGCTGCGGTGGCTGGAGGCGCGCGGCGTCAAATACCGCTGTGATGAGCAAACGGCGGAGTATGCGGGTATCGCCGAATTCTACTCGCGTGAGCAACTGCCCGACGGCACCGACCTGATCATTGTTCTGGGCGGAGACGGCACCTTGCTCTCGGCGGCTCGGGTGCTAGCAGGCCGTGATATTCCCTTGTTTGCCGTGAACTTGGGGCACCTCGGATTTCTGACTTCCATTCAGGTGGATGATCTTTATCCCGCGCTCGAACAAGTTTTAGCAGGCGAGCAGCGGATTGGACGCCGCGCCATGGTGGCTTGTGAACTCCTCCGTAATGATGAAACAATCGCTACTTATTGCGCCTTGAATGATGTAGTGATCACGAAATCAGAACTGGCGCGCATGATTGACCTCGATACCTGGGTGGGAGATCACTTTGTCGCCGCTTATAAAGCGGACGGACTGATTATTGCAACGCCCACCGGCTCTACCGCTTACTCGTTGTCGGCGGGTGGTCCGGTCATTTTTCCTTCCGTGGCCGCTTTTTGCATTACTCCGATCTGCCCGCACATGTTGACGAACCGCCCGGTGATTGTGCCGGATAACCGCGTGATAAAGATACTGAACCACGGAGCGGAAGGCACATTTCTGACGATTGACGGCCAGGTCGGAGAGCCGCTTCAGCCGGGTGACTACATAGTGTGCCGCTCGTCTCCGAACGCGATTCAATTGATCCGGCCGCCCAGGGCGCTGTTCTTTGATGTTCTACGCGAAAAACTGAAATGGGGAGAACGCTAGGCATGCAGTTTCTGAAAAAACTTTCACTCACGTCCTGGATCTTCATCGCGCTGGTCGTGGGCATATTGCTAGGGATCTTTTTCCCGGAGTTTTCCAGGAATCTGGCGCCGGTCAGCAACATCTTTCTGCGGCTGATCCGCTCGATTGTGGGGCCGCTGCTTTTCGGCACTTTGGTTTATGGGATTGCTTCGGCGGGTGAACTGAAAACGATGGGCCGCATTGCGCTAAAGGCCATCATTTACTTCGAGATTGCGACGACTCTGGCGCTGATTATCGGTTTGGTGATGGTCAACTTAATGCAGCCGGGCGTGGGCGTTCCCTTGAACGAAAGCGGGAATGCAAAAATACCTGCCTTGGCGAAACCCGTATCGCTTTCTCAGGTTCTGGAACATGCGGTACCCGCAAATATCTTTGAATCGCTGGCGCAGAACGATGTGCTGCAAATGGTGGTTTTCTTTTTTCTGTTTGGCGCGGCCTGTTCTGCCATCGGAGCGAAAGCGGAGCCGGTTATCAGCTTCGCCGGTTCGGTAGCAGAGGTCATGTTCCGTTATACGAAGTACGTCATGTATGTGGCTCCGTTTGGCGTGGGCGCGGCGATTGCCGTCACTATCGGATCAAAGGGCATTGGCGTGCTTTTTGGCTTGGGCAAGCTGGTGGGGACGCTGTATCTGGCGCAGGGGCTTTTCGTTTTCTTAGTCCTGGGGTCGGCCCTTACGATTGCGCGGGTACCGATCGGCCCGTTCATCAAAGCCGCCCGGCAGCCGTTTCTCCTGGCGTTTTCTACTGCTTCGAGCGAGGCTGCGCTGCCTTTGGCGCTCGAAAACATGGAACGTTTCGGCATCCCGAAACACATTGTTGGATTTGTCCTTCCGACTGGTTACAGCTTTAATCTTGATGGGTCCACGCTGTATCTGTCGCTCGCTTCGGTTTTTATCGCGCAGGCAGCCGGTGTTCACATGCCGTTAGGGACGCAGATCACCATGATGCTGACTTTGATGCTGACGAGCAAAGGCGTGGCGGCGGTGCCCAGGGCCTCTCTGGTGATCCTGGCCGGTACGTTAGGGACATTTCAGCTTCCGCTGGAGGGCATCACGCTCATTCTGGGCGTGGACGCCTTAATGGATATGTGCCGCACGTCAGTTAACCTGCTAGGCAATTGCGTGGCAACAGCAGTAGTGGCGCGTTGGGAAGGCGTTTCTTTGCAGCACCGCGCATCGGATGTGCTGGAAATGGAGGCGATGAGTTAACCGCTCTTTGCGCAGTGGATACGCTCGATGGATCTGGCTTTGCCCGTACTATCGTCGGCTTCGATCAACACGCCGTGGAGTTCGATGCCTTCACGGGCGGCTTCCATGCGGCCTGATAAGCCTGTTAAGAAGCGCCGGATGATGATATCTTTGTCCACTCCAATTAC
>CAXUBB010000253.1:0-4491 GCA_964249105.1 uncultured Bryobacteraceae bacterium
GCCATAGTGATAGATTGTTCCTGTTGAAGCATATACCCGAATGAGCTTGGAACCCTACATATCCTTGTAACACGCAAATTCATGGCTGCAACACAGCGTCATGGGGGCTAACAAGCTTTGTAGCTCCAGTACCGTGAGAAAAAGTACTACATAGCAGCAGGCGTTGCTACGACAAAATATTGCTCTACACCCGCCGAATTTGCCCCGTGATCCAGCATGCGTCTTCGCTGACAAAAAGTCCTAACGAGTCGGCCGTTCGCTTGGGGGGCTGTGTTCCCGTTACCCTAACAACAGGTGCTTATTCTTGCTTCCGCCTCGCCGCGCCGCCATGAACTCCTGCTTGCCGCCGGCATCGATCACCGGGTGCAGCCCACAAACATTCCCGAAGTTCGTTTGCCGGACGAACTTCCTGCTAAATTCGTTTGCCGCCTCGCCGCTGAAAAGGCGCGGGGTATCAGCCCCGGACCTGGCGAAATGGTCCTCGCCGCCGATACGGTCGTCTGTCTCGACGGTCAGACTTTCGGCAAGCCTACCGATGATTCCGATGCCGCCCGCATGCTCCGCCTGCTTTCAGGCCGCACTCATTTGGTGCATACAGGCATTCACCTGCGCTCCCAAATTCAGACCGTTACCGACCTCGCTACCACCGAAGTCGAATTCATCACGCTGACAGACTGGGAAATTGAGCGCTACACTCGGAGCGGGGAGGGAAAAGACAAGGCCGGCGCTTACGCGATCCAGGGCCTTGCGTCAAAGTTCGTGCGCCGTATCCAAGGTTGTTATCACAATGTCGTTGGTTTACCGGTTTCGCTGGTCTACTCCCACTTGAAATCATTGAACTATTTATGAAGGTTTGGGGGTTCCTCGTATTCGCTCTTGTTGGAGCGCTCATTGTGTTGGCCGAAGTTCAGCCAAAACCGGATTGGCGCGGTGAGGGCGTTCTGTATCTCAACCATTCCCTGAACGCTCGCCTGCATCCTGTTCCGATGGAAGCGGTGCATATGGGTGAAGGTTTCTGGAGCAATCGCCGCAAAGTCACCACTGAGCGCAGCCTGCCCACGATGCTGGCCCTGCTCGAAGAGCATGGCGTCGTCGATAACTTCCGCCGCTTGTCTGGCCGTAAGAACGTCCCGCGCAAAGGCCCGCTTTACACCGACTCGGATTTATACAAGTGGATCGAAGCCGCCTCCTGGGCCATTGCCTCCAATGAAACGGCGGAAGGGGACAAAGCGAGATTCCGCGCGGAGATTGAATCGCTGGCCTCCGATATCATCGCCGCCCAGGAACCTAGCGGTTATTTGAATACCTATTACACTGGCGACAAAGTTCGTCTGCGTTTTACCGAACTGACTCGCTCTCACGAGGATTACTGCCTTGGTCACCTCATTCAGGCGGGTATTGCTTACTATCGCGCTACCGGCAGCCGTCTGCTTCTCGATCCGGCCATCCGCTTTGCGGATTACATCGTTGAGAACTTCGGTCCTGCTCCCAAACGACCCTTCCTGACCGGCCATCCTGAACTCGAAATGGCATTGGTGGAGCTTTATCGCACCACCGGCGAGGCTCGATATCTCAATTTTGTCCGTTACCTTTACAGCGGAGTCGAGCGGGACCGCCTCAAGCTCAAGGACTCCGACATTAAGTACATGTTCAGCGGCAGGCCTTTCACATCCCATACGGAGTTTGAGGGCCATGCAGTGCGCGCGCTCTACGCCGCCTCGGGCGCTACCGATTACTTCGCTGAATCCGGTGATCCGGCTTTCAAGAAAACTCTCGATCTACTGTGGACCGACCTGACGACCCGCAAAATGTATATTACGGGGGGAGTCGGTTCCCGCGCCGGTGGAGAAAGCTTCGGCGATCCTTATGAACTGCCCAGTGAACAAGCTTACGCCGAAACCTGCGCCGCTGTAGCGAATGTGATGTGGAATTTCCGGATGCTCACTCTTACCGGTGATGCCCGCTATACCGACATTCTAGAGCGCGCCCTTTATAACGGAGTGAACTCAGGCATGTCGTTAACGGGAACACTTTACTGTTACCGGAATCCGTTGGCCTCGAACGGTGACAAGCTCCGCAATCCCTGGTATGACACTACCTGCTGTCCCCCTAACGTGGAACGCTTATTTGAGTCCCTGCCGGGCTATTTTTACGGAACCAGCCGGGATGGAGTTTACGTAAATCTTTATGGGAACTCCCAACTGGATTGGCATTTGGAAGATGGCTCAGGCTTTAAACTGACGCAAAACACGACATATCCCTGGGCAGGTGATGTTCGCTTCACAGTGGAGCCGGAGCGAGCCTCGGAATTTACGCTTTATCTTCGCTGGCCAGCCTGGGCTGCCTCGGCGGATATTCTAGTGAACGGCCAAATTGCTCAGCCCTCTAACATGAAGCGCGGATCTTATATTGCCTTGTCGCGTGTTTGGAACCGGGGAGATACTGTGGTGTTGACCCTTGGTATGCAAACTGTCCCTATGGCTTCAAATCGTCGTTTATCAGATACTTACGGCAAAGTGGCTATACAGCGCGGGCCGCTGGTTTATGCTCTGGAGCAAATGGACCAGGGCGGAGTCGCCTTAGGCGATCTTTTTGTCCGGCCTAATGCTCCTGGGAGTGTAGAGATGAAAAAGGATCTCTTGGGCGGCATAAACGCGCTAAAGCTTTCCGGCTCGGCAGCCGACAAGTCTTATGTGGACGAACCTTTGTATCAGCCGTTGGCCAATTTGTCCGGGCAGTCGAAGCGTCCCGTCACGCTGACATTAATCCCGTATTATGCCATTGGCAATCGTGAACCAACGCCCATGGAGGTTTGGGTTCCGGTCGCTCGCTGGGAAATGTCTGTCCCAACGGCGGCTTTGAGCGGTTCGGAACGTCATGGCGCGGGAAGTAATTGATTGTAAACCCAATAATCTCAAAAAACGTGTAAAATTGTGGATATATCCTCTGTAGTCTCTCCACTTAATCTGATGAAGCGATTTTTGTTCCGGCAGACGCCACTAACTGTAAGTGTCTGTGTGTTTAGCTGCTTTTCCCTTGCTTTATTGGCGCAGGAGCCTCCTGCTCAATCTTCAACGCCGCCGAGCGCTCCCGCGCAAGCTACTCCGCCGCAGAGTACTCCCACTAATCCGTCCAAAACTTCCGCAGCTCCAGGCGCCGGAGCGCCTGTCGATTCCAGCAAATACAAAATTGGCCCAGGCGATGTTCTCCTGATTCGCGTTTGGGACGAACAACAGTTTTCCGGTCCGGTGGCTGTGCATGAGGACGGCAAAATCACCCTGCTGCTGGTGGGAGACCTGGACGTAGGCGGGAAAACCCCGATTGAAGTGCAGGAGATTGTGGCAAAATCTCTAAAACAATATGTGAACAGACCGCTGGTCACCGTTACGGTTCAAGAGGTTGGCAGTAAGCGATACTTTTTAGACGGTTTAGCGAATCGCCCTGGCGAATATCCGTTGGTAACGCCCACCACTGTTTTGGAGGCGATCAGCAGAGCGGGTGGCTTAAACGAGTTCGCCAACACCAAGAAAATCTATGTGCTTCGCGGAGACAAGCAGATCCGCTTTAATTACCACGACGTGATCCGTGGCAAGAACATGGATCAAAATATACTACTCAAACCCGGCGATCATATTGTGGTCCGGTAAAAACTCTAGATAAAACTACTTATGCTCGAAAGCGCTTCCATTCCCCGCCGCTCCTACGACATTGAAGATTACATCGATATTTTGCGGCGTAATCTTGCTTGGCTCATTGCGCCCGCGTTCGCCGGCCTTGTGATTGCCACGGTCGTCGCGTTTCTCATTAATCGGCAGGACACGTATATCTCATGGGCTTCCATCAGGGTTACCCCGCAGCAGATCTCTGAATCAATGTTCAAAACGGTCACCACGCAGGACGTTGCCGACCGTATTAACGGCATGGCACAGACGATTTTGAGCCGAAGCTCATTAGAGGGCTTGATCACAAATTTCGGGCTGTATCCGAAATACGTGAAATCGGAGCCTATGCAGGATGTCGTTGACAGAATGCACCGTGATATTAACCTTCGTGTATCGGAAGGCGTCATGGTAAATGGGCGCAGTCTGCCGCAATTGACGATCTCGTACGGCTACACCGATAAGTACACGGCCCAGAAAATTTGTTCCGAGCTGGTCAGCCGTTTCATGAACGCGAGCAATACCGATATCTCGGAAGCGAATCGTTCCGCTAACGTCTTCGTCATGGACGAGTACAACATGGCAAAGCAGCAGCTTGACGCCGCTGAAAAGAAGCTGGAAGATTTTCGCAAGGCGAACGCTGGCCGATTGCCGGAGGACGTGCAGATGGGCGTCAGCCAGATGAATGCGCTGCAAGGGCAACTCGCTCAGTTGAATCAGGCGATGAATCGGAACACAGAGCAGAAAATGATGCTTGACACGCAGCTTAGCGCGGCAAAAGACCGCCTGGCTGCCGTGAAAAGCCCTTCCGTGGTAATGCATAACGACAAGG